>CAZURZ010000028.1:0-810 GCA_964623465.1 uncultured Elusimicrobia bacterium | reverse complement strand
CCGCCGATCTGGCCGATCGAGCCGAGGACGACCTGCAGGACGAAGTAGATCGAGAAGCCCACGGTCGTGAGGTTGCCGATGTGCAGCCACTCGCGCGAGCGCTTCGGATCCGTGACCGCGAAGCGCCGCGTGTAGGCGGACCGCGACGTCATCAAGAGCGAGAACTGCCAGCCGTTGGCGATCGAGGCGATCAGCAGGGGCCAGAAGCTGATCATGCCGGTCAGCGCCATCACGGGAAGCGCGACGGTGAGGACGGCGCGCAGGCCGGAGAGGATCGCGAGGCCCTCGCGCGGCCCGTAACGCGTGGCGATCATGCCCGACAACGGGCCGAGCGCGATGGCGGCCAGCGGTCCGAGCGCCATCAGCACGCCGTAGGTGACGGCGCCGACCGCGGGGATCACGACCATCGGGTAGGCGATCGAGGTCATGATGAACACGGACATGCTGATCGCGTCCTGGATGTACATCCACTTGATCGCCTTCGGGCCGATGTCGTCGGGCTGGGAGGGCGCGGGAGCGGGGACCGCGGGCTTGTCGCCGGCGGACGCCGCCAGGAACTTGTCGCCCGGCTGCAGGCCGCGGCCCTCGAGCGTGAGCGCCGCCGGGACGCTCGCCTTCTGGGAGGAATTCGAAGCGGCGGCCGAGACGGGCGCGAGCGCGGCGGGGATCTCGCGCGGCTCGGCGGCGAGACGTCCGGTCGCGGCGTTGGAGCCGGTGAGCGTGCCGAACGCCTTGCGCGCGCCGGTGAAGAGGGACTCGAGGACGCCGGCGGACTTGGAGGAGTCGGCGGCCGCGGCGGTCAGCGCCTCG
>CAZURZ010000027.1:27088-27957 GCA_964623465.1 uncultured Elusimicrobia bacterium | reverse complement strand
ATGCCGAGTCTCAGGACCTCAGCGCGGCCGGGCGTCAGCGCCTCGAGAACGGCGGAGCCGAAGCCGCCCTGGATCACGTTGTCCTCGATGGTCACGAGGCGCGGCGTCTTCGCCGCGCACTCCTTCAACAGCTCGACGTCCATGGGCTTGACCCAGCGCATGTTGACGACGCCGACCGACCAGCCCTTGTCCTCGAGAATCTGGGCCGCCTCGAGCGCCGGGTGCACGCGGTTGCCGATGGCGAGCAAGGTGACGTCCGCGCCGTCCTTGAGGCGCGCGCCCTTGCCGACGGGCAGCGCCTTGGGCTCCGGGTCCATCGTCACGCCGACGCCGTTGCCGCGCGGATAGCGGATCGCGACGGGGGCGTTCATCTCCACGGCCGTGCGCAGCATGTGCTGGAGCTCGTTCTCGTCCGCCGGGGCCATGACGCTCATGCCCGGGATCATGCGCAGGTAGCTGTAGTCGAACATGCCGTGGTGCGTCGGGCCGTCCTCGCCGACGAGGCCGGCGCGGTCGAGGCACAGGATCACGGGCAGCTTCTGCAGGCACACGTCGTGCTCGATCTGGTCGTAGGCGCGCTGCATGAAGGTCGAATAAATCGCGACGACGGGGCGGTAGCCTTCCGCCGCCAGGCCGGCGGCGAAGGTCACCGCGTGCTCCTCGGCCAGGCCCACGTCGAAGTAGCGCTTCGGGAACCGGTCGCGGAACTTGTCCATGCCGGTGCCTTCGGGCATCGCGGCGGTGATGCCGACGATGCGCGGGTCCTTCTCCGCCTCCTTCACCACCGCGCCGCCGAACACCGCCGTGTAGGTGGGGGGAGGGGTCTTGGTGATCGGCGCCTTCAGCATCTTCGCCGTCGCCACGTCGAA
>CAZURZ010000027.1:0-27078 GCA_964623465.1 uncultured Elusimicrobia bacterium | reverse complement strand
TGTACTGGTCCTCTTCCGCCGCGGCGTAGCCCTTCCCTTTCTTCGTCACGCAGTGGACGAGGATCGGGCCCTTGAGCTTCTTGACGTGCGCGAACACCGCCGCCAGCTGCTCGACGTCGTGGCCGTCGACGGGGCCGAAATAGGTGAAGCCCATCTCCTCGAAGAGCATGCCGGGGAAGAGCAGCACCTTGGCGCGCTTGGCGAGGCGAAGCACCGACTCGCCCCAGAAGCGGAACCGCGCGAGGAACTTCTTCACCTCGTGCTCCGCGTCGCGCACGGCGCCCATCGTCAGCAGCTTCGACAGGAAGGTGCCCAAAGCGCCGACGCGGTTGGAGATGAACATCTGGTTGTCGTTGAGCACCACGATGATGTCGGTCTGGACCTGGCCGGCGTTCTGCAGGCCTTCGTACGCCTCGCCGCCGGTCATGCAGCCGTCGGAGACGATGGCGACGACCTTGTTGCTCTCGCCCTTCAGGTCGCGGGCGACGGCCATGCCGAGCGCGGCGCTGATGGCGGTCGACGCGTGGCCGGCGCCGAAGGTGTCGTACTCGCTCTCGTTGCGCTTCAGAAAGCCGGAGAGGCCGCCGAACTGGCGGATGGTGTTCATCTTGTCGCGGCGCCCCGTCAGGATCTTATGGCCGTAGGTCTGATGCCCGGTGTCCCACACGAGCCGGTCCTTGGGCGTGTCGAACGCGTAGTGGAGAGCGACCGTGATGTCGGTCGAGCCCAGGCTGGAGGCCAGGTGGCCGCCGAGCTTGGACACCGTGTCCAGGATGAAGGCGCGGACCTCCGAGCTCACCTGCGGCAGCTGCTCGGGCTTGAGCTTCTTGAGGTCGGCGGACGAATTGATGTTCTTCAGGAGTTCCATGGGCTCTCGTTACTTGTCGCGTTCGATGATGTAGTCGGCAAGGTCGTGCAGCGTGTCGGCTTTGCGTCCGAATCCCTTGAGGTTCGCGTGGGCCATCTCGACGAGGGCGCGGGCCTTGGCCCGGGCGCCGTCCACGCCGTAGAGGCTGGCGTAGGTGAGCTTGTCGTTGGCCACGTCGGAGCCCTTCTTCCCGAGCTTCTTCTTGTCGCCGACGACATCAAGAACATCGTCGGCGATCTGGAAGGCGAGCCCGATGCACTGGCCGTAGGAGCGCAGGTCGTCGCGCTTGCCCTTGTCGGCGCCGGCGAGGACGGCGCCCGCGTCCAGGCTCGCGACGATGAGGGCGCCGGTCTTGCGGCGGTGCACGCCTTCGAGCATCTTGGCGGCCGCCGCCTTGGAGAGCTTCTTCTTCATGCCCTCGGCCGCCAGGTCCGCGACCTGTCCTCCGACCATGCCCTCGGCGCCGGCGCCGTAGGCGATGAGACGGATCAGCTCGGAGGCCGCGGGGCCTTTGAGCTTCAGGTCGGCCGCGTTCTCGGCCGCGGCCTCGAAGGCCTTGGTCAGCAGGCCGTCGCCGGCGAGAATCGCCATGGCTTCGCCGAACACCTTGTGGTTGGTCGGCTTGCCGCGGCGCAGATCGTCGTCGTCCATCGCGGGCAGATCGTCGTGGATCAGAGAGTACGTGTGAATCATTTCCAGCGCCGCCGCGGTCTTGAGGGCCTTTTTGGCGCTCAGACCGCAGCACTCCGCCGCTTCCAGCACCAACGTGGGGCGCAGGCGCTTGCCGCCGGCGAACAGCGAGTAGCGCATCGCCTTGCGGATGCTCTCGGGCAGATCGGGGGTGGACGCGAGGAGCTTCTCCATGGCCTGGTCGACCAGGGCCGTGTTCTTTTCCATCGCGCGGGAGAGCGTCGCGTTCACAGGGTCTCCAAGTACTTCTTCAGAAAAGCGCCGAGGGTCTTCATCCCTTTGCCGGCTCTGATTCCAGTGCGCACCAAGAGAGGAATCTGTCCGAAGTGCGTCATCGCGAACTTGAACTGGGCCGAGAAGGTCTCGTCTTCGGGAGTTTCGGTCGGGCAGGCGTCGGCGATCTCGTCGAGAACGACGCGCACCGCCACCATCTCGCTCTTCTTGTCGGCCCAGCGGCGGACCGCCTGGCTCTCCATGTCGCAGGCTACGGAGCGCTGCTCCTCGCCGAGGGCCTTCTTGGCGGCGGGCTGGAGGACGATGTTGGTATGAAGAATCTTGCCGAAGTGGAAAGGGGCGGCCATGGCGAGGGCCGTCTCACGCAGGGGCTTCACGTAGTCCAGATCCGCCTCGCGGGGGTCGGCGACGATGTCGCCGGCCTTCACCAGGGCGTTCATGGAGCCGCACAGGCCGGCGGAGATGGTCAGGCCGTAGTCGCTCGGGGCGACGTTGTTGAGGGCATCCGCCGTATTCTTGGCGCCGACGCCGGTCTTGAGCAGGACGATCGTCCGGCCGGCGTGGGAGCCGTCCCAACGGGTGGTCCCGGAACGGCGCAAATTAAGGGCTTTGGCCAAGGGCTCCGCCTCCCAAATAGTGGCCGCGGTGATGAGAACCGGGGTCTTGGGGAGGGGGGCGCGAGGGGTGTCGAGCTCTTCTTCCATCAACTGGGACATCACGTCTATTATCCCATTTTTCGGGCTCATCTGGAATGGGGTTCTCGGGGGGTGGGCTGGCGGGAAACACTGCCCCGGATTGCAGTGTTTGCCGGTTTTCATATTCATCCACAACCCTGGCACTATCTCGATTTTACCTCTACAATCCAGGAATGCCGACGATTTTGGTCACCATGTTAGGCCGACCAATCTAATACCAGTTAGCCGTCAAAGCCGGCCAACGCGCGGGCTTGATGCGGGGCAAAAAACGGCTTACAGTGTTTAACGGGACGGACGGAGTATGCACAACCCGGAAGGATCTGGCCCTCGCGGAAGTTTTAACGGAAAACGGATGAACGGCAAAACGGCGCGGAAGCACTCAACTCTGACGGCTAACCACTGCATCGTGCGGCCGGCGGCTCAATGAGGAATTTCCGAATAGCCGCCGCCGCACATGCGCGCCGTTAGCGTACCACTCGGCATGCCCCCTGGCAGGAACTTATATAGTGTGTTACACTATACTATCTGAATGGCGAAGTTTAAATTCGTCGAATGGCTGCTCCTTTGGCTCCAAGAGAATTCGCACTTCTAATTCGACTGGGACGAGGGCAACCGAACGAAGAGTGCCGCAAAGCACTCGGTCCGAACGGAAGAGGCGGAAGAAGTCTTCACATTAGGCCAGGCAGCACCCCTGGGCGTTCAGGTAAGCCCCCATGTTGAGGAAGAACGCCTGGGCATCGTTGGGACGACTGCGGAAGGCCGGATATTGCATGTGGTTTTCACTCTCAGAGCCGGCAAGGTAAGACCAATTAGCGCTAGACCCGCACACAAGAAGGAGCGAGAACTCTATGAAGCCTACTTACGCGAAATCTGAAAAGGCATACGCGAACACTTCCGTATTTGAGCGGAAGAAGATCCTCGCGGCCGCCAAACGGCTGAAGAAGAGCCGCAAACTGCCGACCAGCATCGCGCTCGAGGAAAGCACCATCAACGAGTTGAAAGCACTCGCTGAGTGGCGCGGCGTGCCCTACCAGGTCCTTATGCGGATGTTCATCCTGGATGGCCTTCACAAGTCGCAGGCGGCAGTCGCGCGCTAACCATTCGATGCTGCGGACGCGCGCCGGTGAGGAACTGATGGCGCGCGCCACAGATCGTCTGCGTTGCCGTTTTGGACTCTAAGCAGCGTCGCATTTTGTCGCCAAACTTCTGGTACCCGGAGCACTCTCGACCATGCCATACGTAAACATCCAAATCACTCGCGGGGCGACCCGCGCCCAAAAGGATCAGTTGGTTAAGGACATTACCGCGTCGCTGGTTCGTGTCCTTGGGAAAAAGCCTGAGCACACACACATAGTCATCCAGGAGATCGCGGAAGAGGATTGGGGCTTCTCGGGAATGCTAACCGACGACTGGAAAAAGCTGAACGGGAAGCAATAGACAGGTGCGGCCTAACCATTGACTAGACCTGCGGCGGTTTCGTCCGGCTGGATCGTTGTAGCCGCCGCGGCAAGGCGTCTGCGCCGGCGCGCGCATTGACGCGAGCGTCGCCAAGCATTATGCTAACGCGGTACCATGATTGAACCCGCACTGGCTCCCGACGAGCGAGGCCGCATCGGCGCGCTGCGCGGCCTCGGCATGCTGGATACGCCGCCGGAGGAGCGCTTTGACCGCATCACCCGGCTGGCCCAGACGATCTTCAACGTGCCGATCGCGCTGGTCAGCCTCGTCGACGAGAACCGGCAATGGTTCAAGTCCTGCCAGGGCCTGGACGCGACGGAGACCCCGCGCGGGATTTCGTTCTGCGGCCACGCCATCCTCGGCCGCGAGGTGTTCGTCATCGAGGACGCGGCGAAGGACCCCCGATTCGCGGACAACCCGCTCGTGACGGGAGGGCCGCGCATCCGCTTCTACGCCGGCGCTCCCCTGCGGCTGCGCGACGGCCATGCGGTCGGGACCCTGTGCATCATCGCGCCGGCGCCGCGCGCGTTCGGGCAGGCGGAGCGCGAATCGCTGGCTCAGGTGGCCGGCATCGTCATCGCCGAGCTGGAGAACGTCTACACGGCCGCGCGGGAGCGCGAGCTGCGGGATTTCATCGAGACGGCCGGCGCGATCATCCAGAGCGTCGACGAGGCCGGCTGCCTGCGCATGGTCAATCGCGCGTGGACGGCGGCGCTGGGCTATCCGGCCGCCGAGGCGCTCGGCAGGAGCGTCTTCGAGTACATCGCCCCGGCCGAGCACGAGCGCTTCCGGTCCGTCATGGCGAAGCTGCGGGAGTCGGACTCGCCGCTCGCGGTCGAAGCCGGCTTCATCGCCAAGAACGGGCACGCGCTGCGGCTGCAGGGAGTGCTCAGCGCGCTCCGGCGTCCCGACGGAACCGTGTCGACCCGGGGCGTCTTCCAGGACGTCACGGCCCAGCGCGAGCTGGAGCGCATCCGCCTGGAAGTGACCCACCACGTGAGCCACGAGCTGAAGACGCCGATCTCGGTCGCCACGTTGGCGCTCGAAATGCTGTCGGACTCGAAGGACGCGCTGGGCGAGGATCAGCGCCATCTGCTGGCGACGGCCCAGCGGGCCGTCGAGCACGCGTCCCGGATGACGGAGGATCTGCTGGACGCGAGCAAGTCCGACAGCGGCAAGCTGCGAGTCGAGGCCGTGCCGGGCGACCTAAACGAACTGCTTGCCCGCATCGACGCGGCGCTCGGCCCTCTTGCCGCGAAGGCGGGGCTCCATCTGGCCGTGGAGCTCCCCGCGGGAAAGATGACCGCTGTATTCGACCCGGTCAGGCTCCGCCAGATATTGAGCAACCTCGTCGGCAACGCGATAAAGTTCACGAAGAAAGGCGGGCGCATCACCGTCGGGACGCGCGAAGGAACGGAGGGATTCGTCGAGATCTACGTTCAAGACACCGGGCTCGGCATCAAGAAGGAGGATCTCGACCGCATCTTCAACCGGCTCTACCAGACGAGCAACAAGGCCTTGCAAGGGGAGGCCGGCCTCGGGCTGGGCCTGCACCTCTGCCGCGAGCTCGTCCAGGCGCAGGGGGGGCGCATCTGGGTCGAGAGCGAGCCGGGGAAGGGGACGACGTTCCGTTTCTCGCTGCCGCGGCCATGATGATCCATGCCTGAGCACGATCGCCGAAACACGCCGGGAGGAATCCTCGCCGCGTCCGCTTTCAACTACGCGGTGACGTTCTTCGACTTCGCCAAGACCAAGTACCCGGACTTGGAGCGGATCCCGGCGGAGACGCGCTACGCGGGCCTGCAGGCCGCCATCGTCGTCGCGACCCTGATCCAGCAGGAGCGCCGCGACGCGAACGGCGCCCAGGCCCTGCGCGAGGGCGTCTCCCGCGGGTTCCCGCCGTCGGCGCGGCGCCGCTGCCTGTCGGCCGTCCAGGACCTGGCGTCCTACATGCTCAAGCTGGAGGACGGCGCCTTCGGCCCCGATGAGATCCCGTCCCTGGCGAAGCTGGCCGGCGCCGGCGACGACCAGCTGAAGACCACGATGTCGCTCTGGCTCGGCGGGACCGTCATGGACAAGTGGACGCTGGGCGAAGCCGACAAGCCGGCCGCCGCCGCGATGAGCCGCAGCGCCTGGACGAGCGCCGTCATGATCGGCCGGGCCCTCCAGCGGGGGAAGTGAGCTCCTGAACATCTTCCTGAGCGCCTACATGTGGGTCATCCTGCTGGGGACCCTCCTGGCGTCGGCGTACGTGTCGCTGCGGGCCTCTGACTCGGAGTGGAAGCTGCGCCTCGCGGCGTACTTCTCGACCTACAACGCCGGCTGCATCGTGCTGCGCATGGTCATGCCGACGAGAGAGATGGCGCAGGCGCTGAACTGGATGGACGCGCCGCTGCGGCTCGCGGCCATGATCGCGAATCCGGTGATGGCGTCGTTCCGGTTCCCGAACGAGTTCGCGCTCATCGCGGTGCGGGCCACGGCGACGCTCGCGCTCTCGACGCTGATCTGGATCGCGCTCGGCTGGGTGATCGGCGGCTTTCTCGACGACAGGACGCGGACGGAGGGCTAGGCGGCCGGGACTTCGGCACTGTCAGCGGATGATCGGATTGATGCGCCGCCAGACCTCGTCGTGATCCGGGCCCTTGCGCTCCTTGTCGTCTGATCGCGGGGGGCGCGGCTCGCGCCGCGGACGGTCCGGCTCCGGATCGGGAACCCGCCATCTGCGGTCGAGCTCGCGCCGTTCTTTGATCAAGTCCTTGCGGTACTTCACGACCGCCCGCTCGAACGAGGCGGCGTCCGTCATCGAAGCCGCGTTGTCGAAGAAGTAGTTCACGCAGGGGCGGCGGCCGGCGCGGTGGCCGAACATGTAATCCAGCTTGGCCTGGAATCCCGGCGAGGCGGCCCGCTCCGCGAGAATCTCGCCGCCACGGTTGCACGAAATCGGCGAGGGCAACGTTTCCATCCCCTCGACTTCGAAGCAGACCCGTGCAACGAGCATGAACACTTCCAAGTCGTTCAGATAGATGGTGGTGCGGAAGGGTTCTTTGAAAAGGAGATATTCGTTCGGACGCTCGAATCCCAGGAAATCCCCGCTGTTTCTCTGGTAGACGGGGGTGTAGCCGCAATACGCTGCGATGTAATCGCGCCGGCTGATGGCCTCCTGCTGCCTGCGTTCCGCCTCCGCCCGCTCCTGGGCGAGGCGCCGAGCTTCAGCCTCCCTTTCTCGCGCAAGACGCTCCTCTTCGAGACGCCGCGCCAGCTCGGCTTGGCGATCCTTCTCGGCCTTCACCTTCGCCGACAGCGCGGCGAACTCATCCTCAAGATTGAGCTGTGTGTTTTCGTAGTAGGCCTTCCATTTGGCTTCGTCCGCGGGTGTGAGCGCCTTGGCTGGATCCGGCGGGGCGGCGGCGGCGGCGGTATATTCGGCGATGTTCTGGTCGATTTCCGCGATGTCCCGCTGCTCGAGCCCGAAGGTGAGCGCATACCGGCGGTCACGCTTGTAAGCGTCGCGTTCCTCGGCGTCGTTGCGCTGCCAGCCGCGCTTGCGGCCTTGGGCGTCGGTCCACGAGAGTCTGTCGAAATGACGAGCCTCGTGATTGACTATCCCGGCCAGGTAGCCGGCGGGGTTGGCGCGATCGAGCGCCATCGCGAACGTGTCTTTCAGGACAAGGACCCGGCCGTCGGCAAGCGTGAATGCCTTGCGCCCACCCGGGACGCGGGGATCCATATCGGTCGCGCCGCTGTAGCGGGCGACGCCGTCGTTGCCGATGATCTTGGCCGCGAACTTGACGGAGGGGCCCGACTCGGCGATCCGCGGGTTCCAAAGAGCGCTCAATCCCTCGACGTAGGCGTCGCCCGGGGCGCTCGGCTTCGCGATGACGAGGCGGCTCTCCTTGGAGCCGACATGATATAGATCGGCGGCGCCCTGCAAAGCTCGCTGATAGTAATCCTCCTGAGCCGCGACCACCGCGAAATATTTGCGGCAAGCCTCGAGCTTCTCCTCGTCGGACGCGGCGGAGTTCTTGACGGCGAGGTAGGAAGCCTTGAGACTCTGAACGTCCGTCTCCAACGCCTGGGCGAGATTGATGTAGGCGACGATATCCTTCTTGGCCTTGTCGGTCGCGGCTCCGGCAACCGGCGTGCAGGGGACGTTCTGCGGCGTCGTCGGCGTGCAGGGAGCCGCGAAGGCTCGGAGTGAAAAAGCGCAGAGCAGGAATGCGGCCAGCGACAGCCGTTTCATTTGAATTCCACGGCGACGGGCGCTGATTCAACCGGCCCGAGGGCTTCGGCGGCCCGCTTCGCGTGGTCGGCCCGGATCTGTGCCTCGGGGCGGAACTTCGAGGCGACTTTGACGTACTCCTCGGTCAACGGCGAGGGGCGGTCGTCCAGCGCGACGATGATCGAATACTTGCCGCGGCGTGTGAACTCGGGTCTCAGGCGCATCGTGCGAAACGGCGCGGACGGGGAATCCCCGTCGCCGAGGCTGCGCAGCGTCTCGCCGGGAAGGATTCGTACGCGAAAGGTGTTGGCGGCGGCGCCCGCGGCTTCCTCGTTCAAGGCGATCTCGCCGGACCGGGATTTGAACGCTTCGGGACGGCCGCCGAGCGCGGGCTCCATCTTCCGGCGAGTCCCCTTCGAATCGACGAGAAAGAATCGGATGCTCTTCATCGAATGGAGCAGCCCGCCCCAGCGGAACACGCTCGGGTCGTTTTCCACGTAGTCGAGCGGTTCGCGGCCCACATTGCTCAGCTCGAGGCGGAAGCGGGGCTCCTCGCCGGCGGCGAGCGAGGTCTTTTCCAGAATGAGCGCCAAGCGGACCTTCCTGGCCGCGCCCTCCGGGCGGAATCCCCCGGGGGCGGGAAGGATCATTTCCTCCCGGTTCTTGGCCGCGAGCTTCTCGTCCGCGCTGATCAGCGCGTCGAGCTTCCGGATGGGCTCGGGCTTCTCCGGGATTCCGGCGGCGCCGGAATGCGGCATGGGCATCGGCGCGGCGAGGGGCTGCGCGGGTTCGGGAGCCGGGGCCTTCTTGCAGGCGGCGAAGGCTCCGAGCATGACGACGAGGACGGTAATGTGCGTTTTTGACATGAAAAAGGGAAGCGGCGGTCTGCCGCTTCCCTGGGCTCATCCGGTTAAGGCCGGATCGTGGATACCCCGGGGCCGATCCCCCGGACTACAGAGTTGCGATGAGATGATAGCCCCTCGGATTCGAGTCTTCGAGGGTCTTCGGGACTACACTGAGGGAGGGCCGACAGGCCTAGGTCTTCACGTAGCCGTTGGCCTTGTACCAGTCGGCGGCGTCTTTTAACGCGATCTTCGCGGCTCTCGGAGCGAAGCCCAGCTCTCTCTTGGCCTTCTCCGAGGAGAACCACATGTAGTGCGCCGCCATCTTGACCGCATCGAGCGGCGCCAGCGGCTCCGTGCCGCGCAGGGAGGCGATCGCCGTGTCGACGGTCGCGAAGGCGTAGGCGACGGCGTAAGGAGTCTTGAACTTGGGGCCGGGGAGGCCCGTCACCTCGGCCAGGATGTCGAGGACCTGCTTGAGGGTGAGGTTCTCGCCGCCCAGGATGTAGCGTTCGCCGACGCGGCCCTTCTGCGCGGCGAGCCAGTGGCCCATCGCGACGTCTTCCACGTGCACGACGTTGAGCCCCGTGTCGATGTAAGAAGGGATGCGCCCGTTCAAAAAGTCGACGACCATCTTGCCCGTCGGCGTGGGCTTGATGTCGTATGGGCCGATCGGGGCCGCGGGGTTCACGGTGACGACGGGCAGGCCTTCCTTGCCGAGCTTGCGGGCCAAGACGTCGGCGAGATACTTCGACTTCTTGTAGTGCCCGACGATGTCCTCGAGATTCGTGTACTCGTTCGTCTCGTCGACGGGGGAGTGATCGTCCGGAACCTTGACCGCGGCGACCGAGGAGCAGTGCACGATGCGCTCCGCTCCCGCCGCGGCGGCGGCGCGCAGGACGAGCTCGGTCCCGTCGACGTTGGCCCGGTACATGTTCTCCGGATCGGGGATCCAGATGCGGTAGTCGGCGGCGACGTGGAAGGCGTACTTGCAGCCTTTGACTCCCGCTTCGATGGCGTCCTTGTCGAGGAGGCCGCCCTCGACGATCTCGACGTCGAGGCCCGCCAGGTTGCGGCGGTCGGAGCCCTTGCGGGCCAGCGCCTTGACCTTGAGGCCCTGCTTCAAAAGCAGACGGGCGAGGCTGGCTCCGACGAAGCCGGTCCCGCCCGTCAGGAAGGCCGAGTCCACTTAGTGCTTGGAAGCGACGACTTTCTTTTCTTCCTTGGCGAGCTGCTCTTCGTACGTGCCGGTGCGGTCGTAGGAGAGCTGGACCTTCTTCGGGGCCTTGATGGAGGCGAAGTCGGCGACCATCTCGGCGAACTTGGAGAAGCTCGAGAAGGACTCGGCGACCGCCGAGGGCTCGAAGCCGCAGTGCGTCATGCAGTTGAGGCACTTCGGGTTGCCGGACTTGTGGCCGTAGCGCGACCAGTCGGTCGTCTCGAGGAGCTCGGCGTAGGTCTTCGCGTAGCCGCCCTCGTTCATGAGGTAGCACGGGCGCTGCCAGCCGAAGACGTTGCGCAGAGGATTGCCCCAGGGCGTGCAGTCGTAGTCGCGCTTGCCCTCGAGGAAGTCCATATAGAAGGGCGAGTGGTTGAACGCCCAGCCCTTGGTGCGCCAGTCCTTGAGCGCTTCTTTGAACCAGGCCTTCGACTGCTCCTGCTTGAGGAAGAGCTGCTGCTCCGGGGCTTTTTCGTAGGCGTAGCCGGGGGAGATCATCATGCCGTCGATGCCCATCTCCATGTTCTCGTCGAAGAACTCGCGGAACTCCTGGACGTCCTCGCCCTGGAAGATGGTGGAGTTGGTCATGACGCAGAAGCCCTTGGACTTGGCGAGCTTGATCGCGGAGATGGCGGTCTTGTAGACGCCCTCTTTGCAGACCATGCGGTCGTGCGTCTTTTCCTTGCCGTCCAAGTGGATGGAGAAGATGAGGTAGGGCGACGGCTTGAACTTGTGGAGGTTCTTCTCCAGAAGGATGGCGTTCGTGCACAGGTAGATCGGCTTCTTGCGCGCGATGAAGCCCTCGACGATCTGCTGGATCTCGGGGTGGATGAGGGGCTCGCCGCCGGCGATCGAGACGATCGGGGCGCCGCACTCCTCGACGGAGTCGAAGCACTCCTGCGGGGTCAGGCGCTTGCGCAGGATGTCGGTGGGGTACTGGATCTTGCCGCAGCCCGCGCACTCGAGGTTGCAGGCGAAGAGAGGCTCGAGCATCATGACGAGCGGGTACTTCTCGACGCCCTTCATCTTCTGGGTGACGAGGTACTTGAAGACGGACAGCTGCGCCTGCATGGACATGGCCATAGTCTTAGTTCTCCTGCGACAGCAGGCGGCGGTAGATGCCGAGCGCCTGGAGGGGGAAGTTGTTGCGGTACATGGTGTACTCGAGGTAGTACACCTTGGGGAAGCCGGTGCCCGTGAACTCGGTCTCGTCCCAGGTGCCGTCGGGGCGCTGGGTGGACATGAGGTACTCGAAGCCCTTCTTGACCGCGTCGGACTTGGTCTCGCCGGCGGCCATGAGGGTCATGAGCGCCCAGGCCGTCTGAGACGGCGTGGCCGGCCCCTTTCCCTTGAGCTTGGGGTCGTGGTAGGTCTCGCAGGTCTCGCCCCAGCCGCCGTTGGGGAGCTGGACCGACTTGATCCAGGCGGCGCCGCGCTTGATGCAGGCGCTGTCGACGGGCTCGCCGATGGCGACGAGGCCGCGCACGGCCTGCCAGGTCCCGTAGATGTAGTTGACGCACCAGCGCCCGTACCAGGAGCCGTCGGCCTCCTGCTCGGACTTGACGAAGCGGATCGCCTTGGCGGCCGCGGGATACGACGCGTCGTAGCCGATGTAGCCGAGCAGCTCGAGCACGCGGGCCGTGATGTCGGTCGTGGGCGGGTCGATCATCGCGTTGTGGTCGGCGAAGGGGATCTTCTCGAGGATGGCCTTGGTGTTGTCCTTGTCGAACGCGCCGAAGCCGCCGGAGGCGCACTGCATGGACATGAGCCAGTTGAGGCCGCGCAGGTAGGCCTTCTCGCGGATCTGGGCGTTGGGCTCCTCGAGGGAGACGTGGCGCAGGGCGAGGAGGACCATCGCGGTGTCGTCGACGTCGGGGTAGAAGGCGTTGTTGAACTGGAAGTGCCAGCCGCCGGTGGGGCCGTCGGAGTTGACGACGGCCCAGTCGCCGCGCAGCTTGACCTCCTTGCTGATGACCCACTGGCAGGCCTGCACGAGCGCCGGGTGCGAGCGGTCGAGGCCGGACTCGGCGAGGGCGATCATCGTGATCGCGGTGTCCCAGACGGGGGAGCGCGAGGGCTGATAGCGCGTGGAGTCCTCGGAGGGGACCTCGAGGCGGTCGAGCTCCTGCAGCAAGGAAACCAGGCGCGGGTCGGTGTCGGGGTAGCCGAGGCACTTCATCGCCATGATGGCGTTGACGATCTGGGGGAAGATGGCGCCGGGGCCGTCGCTGTCTTGGAGCCGTTCAAGTATCCAATCCTCGGCTTTTCTAAGCGCCCAGACGCGGATCCAGTGGCCGCCGCGGCCTTCCATGCCCTTGAGGAATGCGTCCCAGAGGAGGAAGAAGGAGGTCCACGAGATCAGCGAGTGCGGGGGAACGGCCTCGCGCAGGGGGATGTAGCGGCGCGAGTCGGGGAAGAGCTCGTCGATGGTGGCGTGGGGCGGGCAGGGGATCTGCGGCCCGAACGCCCAGATGATCGAGAGCGGGACCACGATCGGGCGCGTCCACGCGGACATCGCGTAGAGGTTGAAGTAGAACCAGTTCGGGAAGTGCATGATCTCCGGCGGGATCGACGGGATGCCGCGCCAGTCGTACTGGCCGAAGACCGCGAGGTAGAACTTGGTGTAGGAGTTGGCCTTGTGCACGCCGCCCAAGGCGCGGATGCGCTTGCGCGCGGACTCCATCCGGGGCTCATGAGGGGCATGGCCCGCGAACTTCAACGCCCAATAGGCCTTGACCGTGGCGGAGATCTCGGAGGGGCCGTTGTCGTAGATGGGCCAGCCGCCGTCGGCGTTCTGCTTGTTGAGGATGTGGTTGGCGATGCGGCGGACCTTGACCGAGTTGCCCCGGCCGAGGAAGTTCAGCAGCATGATCGTGTCGGAGTCGATCGTGGTGTCGCCGAAGATCGGTCCGCACCAGTAGCCGTCCTCGTGGTTCTGCATGCGCAGGAGGGCTTCCTGGGAGCGCCGGATCGTCTCGTTGAGGCGCTCGGGAGCTTGCTTACTAAAGGAGGGCGCGCTCGCGCCGGGGGTGCTCAGGTCGGGACGGCGATCGCGGGACAGCCAGCCGGACACCAGGTTCTTGATCATGGACGGACATTATACCACGCCGGTGCCATGCGTTAAGCCGCCGAATTAACCTGCGTTAACATCGTCCATTGAGCCCCCGCATGCTTTCGTGTATAATCGGCCCCACTCGATACTTGAGGAGATACCCATGACCTTCCGCCGAGCTTTCGTCCTCGCCGCCGTCGTCCTCGCCGCCGCGTGCGGCCCGAAGGAGAAGACGGTCAAGATCGCGGTCGCGGTCCCGCTGACCGGCGACATGGGCACGGAAGGCCAGGGCCTGCGCCGCGCCGTCGAGCTCGCGGTGGAGGAGGCCAACGCCGCGAAGCGCTTCCCGTACAAGCTGGAAGCCGCGCCCTACGACGACCGCGCCGACCCGAAGGAAGCGGTGAACGTCGCCAATCTGATCGTCTCCGACCCGCGCGTCGTCGCGGTGGTCGGCCACTACAACTCCGGCTGCGCCACGCCGGCCGCGAAGGTGTACGCGCGCGCGCCCGTGGCGATGGTCTCCCCGGCGGCGACGAACCCCGAGGTCACGGCCCAGCAGAACAGCAAGGACTGGATCGGGCCGCGCATGGTCTTCCGCGTGGTTCCGACCGACGACGTGCAGGGCTCCTACGCCGCGACCTTCGCGCTGAAGAAGCTCGGCAAGAAGCGCATGGCGATCCTCCACGACAAGTCCCCGTACGGCCAGGGCTTGGCGGAGGAGTTCAAGAAGGGCTTCCTCGCCGGCGGCGGCAAGATCGTCAGCGAGGACGGCATCGCGGTCGGCGACAAGGACTTCAAGGCCCTGCTCACCAAGATCAAGAGCGACTCTTCCAAGCCCGAGGGCGTCTATTTCGGCGGCCTCTACACCGAGGCCGGCCTGCTTCTGAAGCAGATGCGGGAGCTCGGGATGAACCCGCCCTTCGATTTCATCTCGGGCGACGGCTCGATGACGTTCGGCCTCTTCGACGTGGCCGGCGACTCCGCGGACGGCGCGTATCTCTCCATCGTCGGCGTGCCGGCCGACGAGCTGCCCAGCGCGAAGAAGTTCGTCGAGGACTACAAGACGCGCTTCCCCAACGACGAGCGCAAGCCCTTCGACCATTTCGGCTACGAGGCGGCCAACATCATCATGGCCGCGATCGAGCGCGCCGGCGGCCCGGACCGCGAGAAGGTGATCGCGGAGCTCAAGAAGACCAAGCACACCGGCGTCCTCGGCCAGACGGTGTTCGACGACAAGGGCGACACCACGAGCAAGATCGTCACGATGACGCGCGCCGCCGCCAAGAAGCGCGCCTTCGACTCGGTCCGCTGATCGACACGTGCTGATCCAGCAGCTGATCAACGGCCTGACGCTCGGCGCGATCTACTCCCTGATCGCGCTCGGCTACACGCTCGTCTACGGCATCCTCACCATGATCAACTTCGCGCACAGCGAGGTGCTGATGCTCGGCTCGTTCATGGCGCTGGGCCTGGCGACCTTCCTCCCCGGCGCGTTCGGCGCGGGCCCGCTCGGCCTGCTCGGCATGTTCGCGCTGTCGATGGCGGGCGCGGGCCTCATCAACGTGATCATCGAGCGGCTGGCGTACCGGCCGCTGCGCCACATCTCGCGCCTGGCGCCGCTGATCTCGGCGATCGGCGTGTCGATCATCCTGCAGAACGGCGTGTTCATATGGATCAGCACGCAGTCGCTCCGCTTTCCGGAGCCGGTGGCCATCACGCAGGTGAACGTCCTCGGAGCGACGATCTCATCGCTTCAGCTTTTGATCCTCGTGTCGGCGCTGCTGCTCATGGCCATTTTGCATTTCTTCGTGGAGCACACCAAGCTCGGCAAAGCCATGCGCGCCTGCTCCGACGACATCCAGACCGCCGGGCTCATGGGCATCAACCCCGACTACATCATCGCCCTGACCTTCTTCGTGGGCGGCGCTTTGGGCGGCGCGGCCGGCGTGCTCTACGGGATGAACTACGGCTCGATCAAGTACAACCTCGGCTTCCTGCCCGGCGCCAAGGCCTTCACGGCGGCGGTGCTCGGCGGCATCGGCAACATACGAGGCGCGGTGCTGGGCGGCTTCATCCTCGGCTTCCTCGAGGTCCTGGCCTCCGGCTACATCCCCAACGGCGCGCAGTGGCGCGACGTGATCGCCTTCACGGTGCTGATTCTCGTCCTCCTCGTGCGGCCCTCCGGCCTGCTCGGCGAGAAGATCGCGGAGAAGGTCTAGCATGAACAAGCTCCTGAACAACAAGTGGACGCCGTGGGCCGTCCTGGCGCTCGCGCTGGGCTTCCCGTTCGTCGCGGGCGCGATCGAGGCCCAGTACCTGGTGCGCGTCGGCGGCGTCATCGGCCTGTTCATGCTGCTCGGCCTCGGGCTGAATTTCACGCTCGGCTACGCCGGCCTCTTCGACCTCGGCTTCATCGCGTTCTACGCGATAGGCGCCTACACGACGGCGATCGCGATGCGCTCCGGGATCCCGGCGCCGGCCGGGATCGTCCTGTCGGTGCTGGTCTGCCTCGCGGTGCGCGCCCTGCTCGGGCTCACCATCCTGCGCCTGCGCGGCGACTACCTGGCCGTCGTCACGATGGGCTTCGGGGAGATCGCGCGCCTGACCATCAACAACCTCGACGCGCTGACCAACGGTCCCAAGGGCATCCAGGTCGCCCCGTGGCGCCCGCTCAGCTTCCTGACCGCCGACCCGAACATCCAGTACTACCTCATGATCGTCCTCGCCGTGGCCGCAGGGGCCGCCGCCTCCCGGCGCCTCGAGGACTCGCGCGTCGGGCGGGCCTGGGTGGCGATCCGCGAGGATGAAATCGCGGCGCGCCTGTCGGGGATCCCCGTGCGCCAGTACAAGCTCCTGGCCTTCACGCTCTCGGCCGCCTTCGCCGGCGTCGCCGGCGGCTTCTTCGCCCTCTGGGAGCAGTTCGTGACGCCCGAGTCCTTCATCTTCTGGGAGTCGATCCTGGTGGTCTCGATCGTCGTGCTCGGCGGCATGGGCTCGATCTCGGGCGTCCTGGTGGGCGCCCTCGTCCTCGTCGGCTTCCCGCCGCTCATGCAGTGGAAGCTCTCCTCGGAGTGGATCAACTACCGCTACCTGTTCTTCGGGCTGATCCTCGTCCTCGTCACTTTGTTCCGGCCGCAGGGCATCCTGCCCTCCTCGCGGCGCGAGGCGGAGCTCACGTCATGACGGCCAAGCACGAGAAGGGCGGCAAGATCCTGCTCGAGGTCAAGGACCTCGCCCAGCACTTCGGCGGCCTCAAGGCCGTCGACCAGGTCAACCTGGTCATCCACGAGGGGGAGATCGTCTCGGTGATCGGCCCCAACGGCGCCGGCAAGACGACGTTCTTCAACGTTTTGACGGGCGTGTACCCGGGCACGCGCGGCGAGATCGTCTTCTGCGGCGACTCGATCCGCGGCGGACACTGCCACGAGATCGTCTGCAAGGGCGTGTCGCGGACGTTCCAAAATATACGCTTGTTCGGGAACATGACGGCGTTGGAGAACGTCATGGTCGGTCGTCATGGCCGAACCAATCAATTCCTGCTCGGGCCTCTTCTGAGAACCGCGGCCTTCAGGGCCGAGGAGAAGGAAACGGAACGCACGGCCAAAGAGCTCTTGGAGTTCGTCGGCCTGAAGGCCTTGGGCAACGAGCTGGCCAAGAACCTCCCGTACGGCGCCCAGCGCAAGCTCGAGATCGCGCGCGCCCTCGCGGCGGAGCCGAAACTTTTAATTCTCGACGAGCCGACCGCGGGCATGAACCCGACGGAGTCCGTGGACCTGGTCGCTTTGGTCCGGAAAGTGCGCGAGCGCGGCGTGACCGTGCTCCTCATCGAGCACCAGATGCGCGTGGTGATGGACATCTCCGACCGCGTCTTCGTCTTCGACTACGGCGTGAAGATCGCCGAGGGCAAGCCGCGCGAGGTCGTCTCCAACCCGCGCGTGATCGAGGCGTATCTCGGCAAGGAGGGGGCGTAGCATGACCATGAAGCCTCCGGCGATGCTCGAGCTCGACGGCGTCCACGCGGTCTACGGCAAGAAGATCCGCGCCCTGAAGGGCGTCTCTCTGGAAGTGCGCGCCGGCGAGGTCGTCGCCCTCATCGGCAACAACGGCGCCGGCAAGACCACGATCATGAAGACCGTGGCCGGCCTGCTCAAGCCGGAGAAGGGCCGCGTGAAGTTCCAGGGCCGCGACCTGCCCGGGCTGCCGCCCGACCAGATCATGCGCATGGGCTTGTCCCTGGTCCCCGAGGGCCGGCGCATCTTCCCGCGCCTGACCGTCATGGAGAACCTCGAGATGGGCGCCTACTCGCGCCGCGAGAAGGACCTGTCCCGCGAGTACGACCACGTCTTCCACCTGTTCCCGGTCCTGGGCAAGCGCCGCGGCCAGTTCGGCGGCACCTTGTCGGGCGGCGAGCAGCAGATGCTCGCCATGGGCCGCGCGCTGATGGCCGCGCCCAAGCTCCTGATGCTCGACGAGCCCTCGATGGGCCTGGCGCCCGTCGTCGTCGACAAGATCTTTGAGATCATCGAGCTCATCAATAAAGAAGGCGTGACCGTGTTCCTCGTCGAGCAGAACGCCAAGCGCGCCCTCAAGGCCGCCTCGCGCGCCTACGTGCTCGAGACCGGCGAGATCGTGGCGTCCTCCGACACCGCGACCTTGCTGAAGGACCCCGCCGTGCAGAAGGCGTACCTCGGCCTGCACTGACTTTTTTTTGATAAACTAGACCCGTCGCCGGGGTAGCTCAGCGGCAGAGCAGCTGTTTCGTAAACAGCAGGTCGTGGGTTCGAATCCCATCCCCGGCTTATTTTGAGGAAAGCGCCCGTTCCGAATGGAGCGGGCGCTTTTTTATTCGTTCCCGCGCACTGCTGATAATATCCGCTCTTCCCGGGAAGAGCCGGTATTATCCGCGGGTGTAAGTTCCAAGAGGGAGCGCAGGTAAGGGGGAAATGGCCAACCCCCGCTCCCCCGCGATCCGCGCCGCGTCCATCGCCGTTCTCGCCCTGCTTCTCCTGATTCCGGTCTCCATGGTCTCCTCGGTCGTCGACGAGCGCAAACGCCGCCGCGACGAGGCGGTGGCCGAGATCACCGGGACGTGGGGCAGCCCCCAGTCGATCGTGGGGCCGGTGCTGATCGTGCCGTACCGCTATCGCTACAAGATCCAGAAGGAGGAGGTCTACAACGGCAAGGTCGTTAAGGTCGACGCGATCGAGACCGCCGTCGACAACGCCTACTTCCTGCCCGCGGACCTCCAGGTCGAGGCCGACATCCTGCCCAAGAAGCTTCACCGCGGCATCTACGAGGCGGTGGTCTACACCGGCAAGGTCGCGCTCTCCGGCCGGTTCGCGCCGCCGGACTGGAAAAGCCTCAAAGTCGACCCCGAGGACGTGCTGTGGAGCGACGCCGTCGTCTCCGTCGCGATCCCGGACCTGCGCGGCGCCCGGGGCGCGCTCGAACTCGGCCTGGGAGGGCGGCAGTTCACGATGAAGCCGGGCTCGCGCGTTCCGGGCTACCAGTCCGGCGCCCACGTCTCGATCGGCGCGGCGGCGCAGGGGGAGAAGCTCGATTTCTCATTGCCGGTCGCCCTCAACGGCTCGCGCGACGTGCGCTTCGCGCCGTTGGGCGTGCGCAACGTGGTGAGCGTCAAGTCGACCTGGCCCGACCCGAAGTTCTCGGGCGGCTTCCTGCCCGTCGAGCGCGAGGTGCGCCGAGACGGCTTTTCGGCGAAGTGGGACGTCTCGTACTACGGCCGCAGCTATCCCCAGGCCTCCACGAGCCGAGGCGGCGGCAATCCGGCGGCGGCGGCGATCGACGCCTCGGCCTTCGGCGTCGAGTTCCTGTCGTCGGTGGACTCCTACCGGAACGTGGAGCGTGCGACGAAATACGGAGTCCTCTTCATCGTCATGGTCTTCGCCGCGTTCTTCCTCTTCGAGGTCCTGGCCGGGCTCTCGATCCACCCGATCCAGTACCTGCTCGTGGGTCTGGCGCTCGCGCTGTTCTTCATGGTCCTGTTGTCGCTCTCGGAGTTCATCGCCTTCGGCGCGGCCTATCTGTCGGCCGCGGGCACGGCGGGCGGGCTGATCGTCGGCTACTGCGCGCGCATCCTGGGAGAGCCGCGGCGCGCCGGAGTCCTGGCCGCGGAGCTGGCGGCGGTGTACGGCTACCTGTTCGTGACGCTCCAGCTCCAGGATTTCTCGCTCCTGATGGGCAGCGCCCTGCTGGTCGCCACGCTCGGCACGATCATGTGGCTGACGCGCGGCGTGGACTGGTACGCGCTGGATAAGAAGACGTCCTAGCGGTTACTTGATACAATGAGGCCGCATGGCTCGCGGCCGCGTCGTCGTGCTGTCCACCCCGCGCGAGGAGAAGTACCTCCTCGCCGTCGGCGTCCTGAAGGACGCGGGCGTCCCGTTCTTCGCCCAGGCGAGCGCCGGCGACGGGATCACCGTCAGCCCGCGTCTGGTCTCCGGTTCCTCGAAGCGGCGCGAGGGAGGGACTTACGACGTGGAGGTTCCCGCTCTCCACGCCGAGCGCGCCAAGGCGCTGCTGGCCGAGCACCGCCTCGACTTGCCGGATGACGAGGCGCCGCTGAAGCCGGAGGACGTCCGCTTCAGCCGGCTGTTGCTGGGGCTGTTGGCCGTCTGCTTCCTGCTCACCGTGCTGGCGATGATCGGCCTGCTCAATCGTTGACTTCTCCCGCTATTTGCTACTCTTTTCGGCGATGAACACGGCCCGTCGCTGGCTGCTGGTGGGGGCGCATTTCCTCTGCCCCCTGCTGTTCTTCACCAACCTCACGCGCAACCCCTACGTCACGCAGATCGCGCTGCTCAACGCGACGATCGCGCTGGCGCTCGCGGCCTGGGCCTGCCGGGAGGCCGCGCGCGGGGACGGCCTGCGCGTCCCGCGCCTGGCGCTGGCCTGGCCCCTGCTCGCCCTCGTCGCGGTGTTCGTCCTGTCGTGGACGCGGGCCTATTTCGGCCACGCCGAGTTCTTCCGGGCCTCGATGCGCGCCGAGGGCGCGCGGGCGGCGCTGTTCCTGGCCGTGAACTGCCTCGCGGCGTATTGGCTCGCGGCGGGGACCGCCGCGGAGGAGGACGGCACGAGCGACGTGCCGCTCGGGTCCTGGACGCTCTTCGTCGTCGCGTTCGGCCTGCTCTGGCTGGGCCTGCCCGCGGCGCGCGTGCGCGCCGGCGCCCGCGCGGAGGATTTCTTCGGGCTCGCCTGGGAGCCGTACGGGGCCTTCGTCTGGGCGGCGGGCCTCGCCGGCGCCGCCTGGCTGACGCGGCGCGGGCGCTCGGCGGACTTCCTGCACCTGGCCTTCGCCGCGGGCTGCCTCGGCTCGCTGTACGGCGTCGCGCAGTACTTCAACTACGAGATCGTCTGGCCGAACGTCCTCAATCCCTACGGCGGCCGCGCCGTCTCGACCTTCGGCAACCCGAACTTCCTGTCGACCTACAACGCCGCGCTGATGCCCTCGGCGCTGGCGCTGTTCCTGGTCGAGCGCGACGGCCCGCGGCGCTGGGCGTACGGCGCGCTGTTCCTGATCCTGGAAGCGGCCCTCCTCGCGACGCTCACGCGCTCGTCGTGGGGCGGGGCGGCCGTCGGCGTCGCCGCTCTGGCGCTGTCGCCGCGGCTGCGCCAGCGCCTGTCCGAGGACCCTCGGCCGGCCGGGCTCGTGCTCGGCCTCGGCCTGGCGCTGGCCCTGGCCTGGCCCTCGAGCACGATCTCCAGCGGCTACACGCCGACGGTCGTGGGCCGTCTGACCGAGTACGCTTCGATCGTCAAACGCGACGGCTTCTACAGCCCCCTGCACCAGCGCGTGCTGATCTGGACGTCGGCGTGGCTGATGGGCTCGGAGGAGCCGGTCCTCGGCAAGGGCGCGGGCCTCTTCGAGCTCTTCTATCCCTTCTACCAGGGCGGCCTCCTGCACGCCTACGAGTTCTACCGCAACATGCGCACGCACGCGAACAACGCGCACAACGAGATCCTGGAGACGTTCGCGCAGACCGGCCTTCTCGGGCTGGGCGTCCTGTTCTGGATGTGGACGACCTACTTCGCCGCGGCGTGGAAGCGGGCGGCGACGCGCCTCGGCGAGGATCCCGCGTGGTGCGGCGCGGTCGCGGGCGTCGCCGCGGTGCTCGCGGACAACATGCTCAACGTCTCCCTGCATTTCGCGGTGCCCGCGTTCATCTTCTGGTGGCTCGTCGGCGTCTCGTGCGGACGCGCGGCGCGCGAGGCCGGCCCCGTCCCCGTCCGGGGCGGGACGTGGCTCAAGCCGCTCTCGGTCCTGCTCGCCGCCGCCTGCCTCTTCGCGGCGTGGCAGCAGGTCCGCTACTGGTCGCGCGAGGCCTGGTACTTCGCGGGCTTCAAGCTCGTGCGCCAGGGCAACCTGCCGGCGGCGACGCGCGCGCTCGAGCGCTCGCGGGCCTGGGGCCCGCGGGAAGTCAACGCGATCTACGAGCTCGGCAACGCCTACGCGCGCTCCGGCCGTCCCGTCGAGGCCGCTCAGGCCTACGAGGGGGCGCTGCAGGCCAACGCGGGCTACGACGAGATCTACTTCAATCTGGCGACGGTGTACGCGTCCTCCCTGGGCCGGCCGGACAAGGCGGGGGGGTACTATGAGGCGGCCTGGGCCCTCAATCCGCTCTCGAACGAGATCGCCAACGGCATCAGCGCCTACTATCTGCGCGATCCGGCGAAGAACAAGAAGGAGGCGATCGCCGTCCTGCGCCAGGCGACGCGCGTGTTTCCGGCCAACCCGAACCACTGGAACAACCTCGGGTATCTCTACGTGATGGACAAGCGCTGGGAGGAGGCCGAGCGGGCGTACGCGCGCGCGCTCGAGTCGGATCCGGAGTCGCCCGTGCTCCAGCGCAACCTGGAGGCGGTCGCGGCCCAGTCCGGCCGGCCTCGGGTCCCCGCCTTGCTGGACGCGCGCGAGCTGGTCGCGCTCGACGGCGCCGTCTCGAAGGGAGACTGGTCGCCCAAGTCCCTGGCGCGGGCGGAGGCGGTGCTCAAGCGCTCCCCCGGACTGCTCAAGGCCCGATTCTTATATGGAAGCCTCCTGCTGGCCAACGGGCGCGCGGCCGAGGGGGCGGCCGAGCTGGAACGCGTCGTCGCCGTCGACAGGGCCCGCGCCGCGCCGCGCGTGAACCTCGCCAACGCGTATCTGTCTCTCGGCCGCCGCGCCGAGGCGGAGGCGCAGCTCCGGGCCGCCCTGGCCTTGGAGCCCGGAAATCCCGCGATCCGGGAGCGGCTCCAGGCGCTGGGAAAGACCCCCTGACCGGCCTTGCCCGATCGGTTAAAACCGCGTAATAATTCAGTAATCGGGTTCCCTTATCATTCCGGCGGTCCGGAGTCGTGCGTCCGGAACGTCATTATTCGAGCTTTGAATAGAATCGCCATCGTCGCGGCCGTCGTCTGCGGCCTCGGAGCCGGCGGCGCGCTCGCCCAGGAGGAGGGCGGGACGAGCGGCCTGAGCCGTCCGATGCGCATCGCCGTGCGGTTCTACGAGCAGGGCGAAGACATCCAGGCGATGGACCGGTTCATGGAGATTCTGACGAAGGGCGACCCGGCGGAACGTTCGATGGCCAACGAATACATCAATCTGATCACGCACCGCATGAACACGATCGGCGGCAAGGGGGGCAACCCCACGCCGCAGGCGGGCGTCACGGTCGCCGAGCCCGTGAACCCGAACGCCGCGAGCCCGATCCGGCGCGCCGATCCCGCGGGCGTGCGCGCGGCCGAGAACGCGGCGATGATCGCCGAGGGCGAGGCCGCCCGCTCCTCGGCCCGCGCTCCGCGCCTCGACAACCTCGACGAGGAGGCCGTGCGGCCCAACGCGCGGCGCAAGCCCGCGCCGACGCGCTCGCGCGCGGACGACATGCCCGCCGCCAACAAGGCTCTGATGCGCAAGGAGATCCGGGCCCGCCTGCGCAGCGCGGTCGAGAAGAGCCTGTCCGACATGAAGTCGATCGACGGGGTGCGCGTGGTCATGCGCGAGAACGGCGATCCCGAGGCGATCGGCATCCCGACGCCGCTGCTCTTCCAGTCGGGGATCGCCTTCCAGAGCGGCGCCCAGCGCCTGCTCGATCCCCTGACCAAGCTCGTCTTCGCCCTGGGCACGACCCAGGCCGTGATCCTCCCGGAGGGCACCGCGATCGGCGACGCCAAGGTCCTCGACATGCGGCGCACGATGGGCATCTCCTCGCACCTGTTCAACGCCGGCGTGGCTCCGCCCCGCGTGCGGGTGAATCTGCTCAACACCCAGGTGGACATCCCCAAGGGGCTGATCGATTTCAAGGGCGTGGTCATCGTGTTCGTCTACAACCAGCCGCTGAACCTGGTCGTGGAGAGCGCCGTCGGCGACGAGCTCGGGCCGCCCATCTCGCTGGGCGTCTATCCGCCCGCCTTCCGCCCGTCGCGCGGCCAGGGCGTGATCATCGAGTTCTCGGTCGCCGATCCGCCCGCGGGGCTGGTCTCCTGGAAGTTCCAGCTCCTGCAGCCGTCGCAGGGCGGCGCGGAACTCGCGCCCCTGCAGGATGTCGTCGGGGGAGGCCCCGTCTTCCACCAGATATTCTGGAACGGCAAGCAGAACTATTTCGGCGAGACGCTGGCTCCGGGGCGCTACGAGTGCGTGCTGACCGCGATGGACGCGAAGAACCGCCAGCGTTCGCTGCACCGATGGATCTCCGTCATCGACGACGGCGACGGCGAGCGCCTGCTGGCCGCCGACGCCCCGGCCAAGGTCGAGGCCGCGCCCGCCGCGGTGGCCGCGGCCGCCGCTCCGGCCGCCTCCGCGCCGGCCGCCCTGGCGCCCAGCGCCGACCTGGCCGGCGCGCGCGAGAAGCCGCTCGTCGCCGGCATCCAGGCCGCCGCGCCCGAACCCGAGGCGGAGGCCGTCGAGAACACGCCGCGCTCGCCGGTTCCCCGCTCGAACTGGCAGGACGTCAAGCGCCCGGTGCGCGGCAAGAAGGCCGGGAAGGCCGACAAGGGCAAGGAGGCTCGCGTGACCACGCCCAAGGCCGCGGCGGCCGCCCCCGCGCCCGAGCCCGAGGCGGAGGCCGAAGCCGCGCCGCCGGCCAAGCCCGCCGCGTCCAGGAACGAGTGGGCGCTGAGCTTCAACAAGGGCACCTATCAGCTGACCGCCGAGGCCGAGAAGCACCTGGCGGCGGCGGCGGCGGCGGTGCCGTCGCACCCGCTCGAGAACCTCCGGGTCGTGGGCCACAGCGCCGCGGACGAGGCCGACGGCGCCGCGCTCGCGGGACAGCGCGCGAAGATGGTCGCCAGCATCCTGGTCAACCGCTACCAGGTCGAGTCGAAGAAGATATTCATGAGCTCCTCCGCCTCGGGTTCCGGTTCTAAGGTGGATTTGGCGTTCGCGAGGACCGAATGAGCGCGCAGATCGACCAGCTGATCGACACGTTGGCCTTCGGCAAGGCTCAGGCGGCGTCCGGGCCGGCCCTGGGGCTGTACCTGAGCCCGGAGACCGTCTACATCGCGGAGACGCGCGTGAAGAGCGGCGCCGTGACCGTCGAGCACCTCGTGCGCATCCCGATCCCGCCCGAGGGCAAGAGCGCGGCGGCGGGCACGATGACGATGAGCACGGACTTCCTCGCCGATCCCAACAAGGTCGGCGGCCTGATCCGCCAGTCCATGTCCCAGATCCGCTGGAACTCCAAGAACGTGGTGGTCACGCTCTCCCATCACCTCGGCCTCCTGCGCTACTTCCCGATGCCGCCGATGGAGCGCCGCTTCCTGCGCACCGCGGTCCCCGTCGAGGCCAAGAAGTACATCCCGATCCCCTTCGACACCCTCGCGCACGACTTCCAGGTCGCTCCCATGGCGCCCGACGCCGCGGGCAAGGCGCGCCAGGGCGTCCTGATCGCCGTGACGCAGAACAAGAACCTCGCGAACATCCAGGGCCTCCTGCAGTCGCTGGGGCTGAACCTGATCGGCCTCGAGGTGGCGCCCTGCTCGGTCCTGCGTCTCTGGCAGGCGGTGGAGCCGCCGAAGGGCCCGGAGCCCTTCGTCCAGGCCCATTTCGACGGCGGCAGCGTGCGCGTCATGATCTACGACCGCGGCCTGCCGGTGTTCTTCCGCGAGATCTTCCTCGGCGCCGCCGCGACGATCGCCGACCAGCGCAAGATCGACATGACCGGCTGCCTCTCCTTCGCCCAGAAGCAGCTCGGCCTGGGCGCCGTCGCGAAGATCAAGCTCAGCGGGACCCCCGCGACCCTCGGGCCGTGGGTCGACGCCTTCACGGCGGAGACGGGCGTGAAGACCGAGATCCAGGACACGGCCCAGCTGCTCTCGATCAAGGGCGGGGACTGGGGCGGCTACGCGGCCATCGGGGCCTCCACGCGCTCCACCGCCTCGTCGGCCCTGACCATCGACCTGGCCGCCAAGGACCGGGTCGCCGAGGAGGAGCGCCAGGTCGCGCGCGACATCATCATCGCCGGCATGGCGCTCGGCGCGGGCATCGCGCTCGTCGGCGCCTATCAGGCGGCCAGCTACTCCCACCGCGCCCAGGAGCTCAACAACTACGTCGTGGAGGAGCAGGTCAAGGCCGCGCTCAGCGGGCTCCAGCCCGTCGAGATCGACATGCGCCTCGGCGAGATGCGCGATCAGCTCAAGAAGCTCCGGAAGATCACCGGCGAGCAGGACAAGAAGCCCGTGCTCTCCCAGATCCTGCGCGAGATCGTGGAGCTCATGCCCGACGGCATGTGGATCACCCGCATCAACGCGCTGAACCCGCTCGGCGACGAGAAGGGCGGCATGGAGCTCATCATCCACGGACACGCGCGCGCGGCCACGCCGGGCGAGGAGCAGGACATGTCCTTCCAATTCAAGGAGACCCTCATCCGCGATCCGAAGATCGGGCAGCTGTTCGACGTCCAGATCGCGTTCCAGGGCAAGGCGGTCTCCGCGCCCGGGCCCGGCGACGCCGGCGCCGCGGCGCTCGATCCCGAGGCGCTCGCGCGCAAGCTGGAAGACCGCTCGGAGTGGACGATCGAACTCAAGGGGAAGCAACGCTGATGGCCGACAACAAGCCCGCCGGCGTCGATTTCGACAAATACTTGGCGGTGGTCAAGTCCGAGTTCGAACTGCTCTCGGGCACGATCCGCGACAAGGGCGCCAAGCGCTTCGGCAAGGCGTTCGGCATCGCCGCCGCGTTCGTCGGGCTGGCCTACTGGTTCGTCTACAAGCCCCCGCAGAGCAAGATCGCCCGCCTGTCCAAAGAGATCGAGACGGCGCGCGCGATGTCCCAGTCCGCGGCCGCCTACAAGGAACTGCGCGACGAGCTGCTGGCCAGCTCCAGCAACCTGCCGCAGCTCAAGGACCAGTCGCAGTGGCTCTCCAACGCCATGATCGACTCCCTGCGCGTCGACAATCTGACGCCGGAGACCTTCCGCCCGGTCACCGAGAGCGAGACGAGCGGACTGATCTTCCAGACGTCGGTGGTGGGCATGACGATCCGCTTCAGCGATCTGTACGCCTGGCTGCTGCGCATCGAAAGCGCCAAGCCGTTGATGCACGTCGCCTCGCTGGACGTGGCCAAGAAGCCCGATGCGATCGGCTACAACAACGTGACGTGCTCGGTCAAAACCGTGATTCCGAAGAAGAGGTTCAACTAATATGGCCGCCGGAGGAGGACGCGGCGGGCTGGGCTGGGTGATCCTGGTGATCGCCTTGGCCGTGCCCGGCGTCCTGTTCTACAACTGGTGGTCCCACTTGAAGGCCGAGCAGGCGCGCGCCGTCGCGGCCGAGGCCGCCGCGCGCGTGCCGGAGGGCGGCGTCTTCC
>CAZURZ010000026.1:0-29200 GCA_964623465.1 uncultured Elusimicrobia bacterium | reverse complement strand
GCACCTCGAGGTGGCGCGGCGACATGAGGACGAGCTTGCCCACGCCGTCCGCGACGGGCAGCTCGATCATCACTGGCAGGCCCTTGAAGAACAGTCAAGAGGACTGGGTGTTGATGCGCAGGTGCGTCCAGCGCGCCTCGAACTTGCCGGAATCGTTGACGGTGAAGGACGCGCTCTGGTCGCAGGCGTTTGAGGAGGGCAGAATGCCGGCCTTCACGAGGACCTGGAAGCCGTTGCAGATGCCGATCACCGGGCGGCCGAGGCGCACGAACTGGCGCAGGTCGGTGAGCGTGTGGCGCACGCGGTTGGCGAGGACCTTGCCCGCGCCGACGTCGTCGCCGTAGGAGAAGCCGCCGGGGAGCGCGAAGATCGCGTAGTCCATCAGCTTCTTCTTGCCCGCGCCGAGCTCGGAGATGTGGACGAGCTCGGGCTCGCCGCCGACGGCCTTGAAGGCGTTGGCGGTCTCGAGCTCGCAGTTCGTGCCCGGGGAGCGGAGGATCAGGACCTTGGGCTTCTTCATGCGAGCACCTTGGGCAGGGCGTTCTGCCACAGCTCCTTGAGCTCCTTGAGGTTCTCCTCGAGGATGGTCGAGCCCTCGAGGCCGGTGACCTTCAGGATCGGGTTGGCCGTGGTCTGGCCCACGCGGCGGACCATGGCGGATTTGGCGCCCTTGCCGAAGTGGCGCAGGAACGCGGACTCGTGCTTCGGGTCGACCTCGACGAGGATGCGCGAGGGCGACTCGGAGAAGAGCAAGGTCTCGTTGGAGTAGATGCGCGGATCGCGCGGCACCTCGTCGAGATCGAGCACGCAGCCGAACTCGCCGGTGAAGCCCATTTCGACGGCGCACAAGGCGAGGCCGCCTTCCGACAGATCGTGCGCGGAGAGGACGAGGCCCTTGGCGGACGCGGCGTGCAGGGACTTGAAGCCGTCGAGCGCGGCGGCGGGCGAGACCTTCGGCACCTCGCCGCCCGCGCGGCCCAAAGTCTTGAAGTACAGCGAGCCGCCGAGCTCGTCGTTGGTGCGGCCGATGAGATATAAGGCGTTGCCGACGCCTTTAAAGTCCATCGTGACGGCCTTCCGGCCGTCCGGCACCGGCGCGATGGCGGAGATCAGCAGCGTGCCCGGGATCTGCAGGTCCTTGCCCTTCTCGTCCTTCGACTGGTTGAAGAGGCTGTCCTTGCCGGAGATGAACGGGGCGGAGAAGCCCTTGGCGGCGTCGCGGCAGCCCTCGGCGGCGCGGATCAGGGCGCCGAGCTGCTTGGGATCGTCGGGCGAGGCCCAGCAGAAGTTGTCGAGGAGGGCGGCGCGGGACGGATCGGCGCCGACGCAGGTCAGGTTGCGCAGGGCTTCGTCGACGGAAGCCATGGCCATCCAATAAGGGTCGATGCGGCCGTAGTCGGGATTCAGCCCGTGGCCGACGGCGAAGGACGCGTAGTCGTTCATGTCGCCGGTCGCGGCGTGCGGCCAGATCACGCAGGCGTCGCCGGGGCCGTCGTGGCGCACGCCCTGCAGCGGCTTCACGATCGTGCCGCCCTGGACCTCGTGGTCGTACTGGCGGATCACCCACTCGCGCGAGCAGACGTTCAAATTGGCGACCATCTCGCGGATGGCCTCGCCCATCTTCTTGGCGGTCCCGCCGGCGGGCTTGGCCGCGGCGGCGGGCGTCCACACGGCTTCGCGCTCGACGCGCGGCAGGCCCTTGTGGAGGAACTTCATGTCGAGGTCGACGACCGGGCGGTCGTGGTGGAAGACCTGCAGGCGGCCGGTCTTGGTGAACTCGCCGAGGACGGCGAGCTCGCAGCCTTCGGCGGCGAAGACGGCCTCGAGCGCCTTGAGGGACTTCGGGGGAACGGCGAGCACCATGCGCTCCTGCGATTCCGACAGCCAGATTTCCCAAGAGTCGAGGTCGGTGACCTTGAGAGGCGCCTGCTCGAGGCGGACCTTGGCGCCGCAGTCGGCGCCGAGCTCGCCGATGGCGGAGGAGAAGCCGCCGGCGCCGCAGTCGGTGACGGAGGAGTAGAGCTTCTTCTCGCGGGCGGCGAGCAGGGCGTCCAAGACGCGCTTCTCCTGGATCGCGTGGCCGATCTGGACCGCGGAGGAGGGCGCGTCGGCGCCGAGGTTGGCGGAGGAGAAGGTGGCGCCGTGCAGGCCGTCGCGGCCGGTGCGCCCGCCCACGGCGACGATGAGCTCGCCGGGCTTGACCTGCTTCTTGACGGCCCACTGCGGCATCACGCCGACGGTGCCGCAGAAGACGAGGGGGTTGAGGCGGTAGTCGTCGTCGAACCAGATGCCGCCGCCGGCCGTGGGGATGCCCATGCGGTTGCCGTAGTCGCGCACGCCGGAGACCACGCCGCGCATGGTGCGCGTCGGGTGGAGCGCGCCCTTGTAGTCCGGGCGGCCGAAGCAGAACACGTCGGTGTTGAGTACGGGTTTTGCTCCCAGACCGACTCCCAAAATGTCGCGCACCACGCCGCCGACGCCCGTGGCCGAGCCGCCGTAGGGCTCGAGCGCGGAGGGATGGTTGTGGGTCTCGACCTTCATGGCGAGGGCCCACTTCTTGCCGAAGGCGACGACGCCGGCGTTGTCCTTGAAGAGGGAGAGGCACCAGGGCTTCTTCACGGACTCGGTGGCCGCGACGATGGTCTCCTGGAAGAGGTTCTTGATCGAGCGCGTCTTCTTGCCCTCGGCGTACTTGATCGGCGAGGTGAAGGTCTTGTGCTTGCAGTGCTCGGACCAGGTCTGGGCGATGGTCTCGACTTCCGCGAGGGACGGCTCGCGCTTCAGGGACTTGAAGTGGCCCTGGATCGCGGCCCACTCGGCGTCGGAGAGGGAGAGATGGCGCTGGGCGCCGAGGGCCTTGAGCTCCTTGGCGGACTTGCCGAGGATCGGCAGGACGTCGGCGGCTATGACGGAAACCCCGGGGAGATCGTTCACGAGTGGGCCTCGGTGACGACGACGCGGTGGATGAGCGGGTTGGCGAGCGACTTGGCGAAGGCCTTCTCGATCTGCGGCTTCATGGCGCGGCCGGAGAGGAGGTACAGCGACGCGCAGCGCGCGGTCGTCGGGCGCGGCAGGCCGGCCTCGGCGACGGCCTCGACGACGGTGGCGCCGACGGGATCGGAGACGGTGGGCTTGAGCCAGACCTCGACGCGCCAGAAGTTCATGCCGTTCATCGGCGCGGTCCCGGCGGGGACCAGGCGGTACTCCTGGGTGACGGCGTCGCAGAGCACGTCGCGTCCGGCCTGCTGGGCCTGGTTGGCGGTGAGGGAGCCGCAGAGTTCATAGAGGCGGCCGGTTCGGACCTCCTTGAGGGAGGTCAGGCCTTGTTCCTTGAGAAGGGCGAGCGCGCCCTGGCCCTCGGCGTCGATGAAGTCGCCGCGCAGGCGGACCTCGATGACGTGCGTGTTCTGGGCGGCGACCTTCACGCTCATCGGGTCACCTTCGCCAGGAACTCGCGGTAGCGCGCGAGCGTGCCCTCGATCACCGCGGCGGGCAGCGCCGGGCCGGGGGGCGTCTTGTTCCAGCCGGACTTCTCGAGCCAGTCGCGGACGAACTGCTTGTCGAAGCCGTCCGGGGTCTTGCCCGGCTTCCAGTCCTTCGATTCCCAGACGCGGGAGGAATCCGGGGTCAAAATTTCGTCTATCAGGCAAAGCTTGCCGTCGATGAAGCCGAACTCGAATTTGGTGTCGGCAAGCAAAAGATCCTTGGCCATGAGATGCTTCGATGCCTTCTCAAAAACGGCCAGCGTGAGCCGTTCCAGCTCCTTCGCGAGGTCTCCGCCGATCATCTTCGCCAGCTGCTCGCGCGTGATGTTCTCGTCGTGCCCTTCGTCGGCCTTCGTCGCCGGCGTGAAGATGGGCGCCGGGAGCTTCGAGGCTTCCTGCAGGCCCTTCGGCAGATCGTGCCCGCCCACCTTGCCCGTGGCCTTGTACTCCTTCCAGCCCGAGCCGGCGAGATACGAGCGCGCGACGCACTCGGCGTCGATGCGGTTCGCTTTCTTCACGAGCATCATGCGCCCATCGAACCAGCCTTTGTCGAGAACGACGCCCTTCGGCATGGCCGATTGGATCGTCGTGAAGTCGGCGGAGATCAGGTGGTTCGGGACGATGTCCTTGGTGAGATCGAACCAGAAGAGAGCCGCGGTGGTGAGAATCTTGCCCTTGTCGGGGATCGGAGTCGGAAGAACGACGTCGAACGCGGACAGGCGGTCCGAAGCGACGATGAGCAGGCGGTCGCCGAGATCGTACACGTCGCGAACCTTGCCGCGGCGCAGGAGCTTGAGGCCCGGGATGTCGACCGACGCGGGAGCCATGGTCGTCATTCCCACTCGATCGTCGCCGGCGGCTTGGATGAAATGTCGTAAGCCACGCGGTTGACGCCCTTCACTTCGGAGACGATGCGCGACGAGATCTTCTGGAGGAGGTCGTAGGGCAGGCGCGACCAGTCGGCCGTCATGCCGTCGCGCGAGTCGACGGAGCGGACCACGACGGTGTTCTCGTAGGTGCGGCCGTCGCCCATCACGCCGACGGAGCGGACGGAGGGGAGGATCACCACGAAGGATTGCCAGACCTTGTCGTACCAGCCGGAGGCCTTCAGCTCTTCGCGCATGATGAGATCGGCGGCGCGAAGGGTTTCTAAAAGTTTCGGCGTCACGGCTCCCAGCACGCGGATCGCCAAGCCGGGGCCGGGGAAGGGGTGCAGTCCCAGAAGTTCCTGAGAGATGCCGAGTTCCTTGCCCAGGCGGCGGACCTCGTCCTTGAAGAGCATCCGGAGGGGTTCCACCAACTTCAAATTCATTTTCTTCGGCAGGCCGCCCACGTTGTGATGGCTCTTGATCACCACGGACGGTCCATGCACCGACACGGACTCGATCACGTCCGGATAAAGGGTTCCCTGGGCCAGGAAGTTCACGCCCTTGATCTTCTTCGCCTCGGCATTGAACACGTCGATGAACGTCTTCCCGATGATCTTGCGCTTCTTCTCGGGGTCGGACACGCCCTTCAGGCGGCCCAGGAAGAGCTTGGAGGCGTCGACGACCTTGAGGTTGAGCTTGAGCTCCTGGCCGAGGACCTTCTCGGCGCGCTCGCGGTCGCCGTGGCGCAGGAGGCCGGTGTCGACGAACACGCAGTAGAGGTTCTTGCCGATGGCCTTGGAGATGAGGGTCGCGGCCACGGTCGAGTCCACGCCGCCGGAGAGGGCGCAGACGACCTTGCCCTCGCCCACCTGGGCCTTGATCGCGGCGATCTGCGACTCGCGCAGGCCGGACATGGTGAAGCGCTTGTCGAAGCGGCAGATGCGGCGGGCGAAGTTCTCGAGAACCTTCGCGCCGAGCGGGGTGTGCACGACCTCGGGGTGGAACTGGATGCCGTACTGGCGCTTGGCCTCGTCGGAGATGGCGGCGTAGGGCGCGGAGCCGGTGCGCGCGTCCACCTTGAAGCCGTTGTTGAGGCGGTCGGCGCTGTCGCCGTGGCTCATCCACACCTGCAGGTGCTTCGGAAGATCGGCGAACAGCGGGGAATCCGCCACGATCTCGAGGTCGGCGTGGCCGTACTCGCGCTTTTTAGAGGGGGACACCTTGCCGCCGTGCAGCTCGACGAGCAGCTGCATGCCGTAGCAGATGCCGAGCACCGGCACGCCGAGCTCGAACACCGCCGGGTCGGGCCGGGGCGAGCCCTTCTCGTGCACCGAGGCGGGGCCGCCGGAGAGGATCACGCCGGCGGCGTTGGCGGCGAGCAGCTGCGCCTTCTTGGCGTGGAACGGCAGAATCTCGCAGTACACCTCCAGCTCGCGCAGGCGGCGCGCGATGAGCTGGGTGTACTGGCTCCCGAAGTCGAGAATTAAAATCTTCTCGCCGGCGGAAGCCGCGACGGCCATTACTTGCCCATCCCGATGCGCTGGGCCTTCTGGAAGATCTTGCCCTCGGTCTTGATCGCGGGGGCGATCACGATCTCGGTGGTCTGCATCTCCTTGATGGTGGAGGCGCCGACCGTGCCCATGCAGGTGCGCAGGGCGCCGACGAGGTTCTGCGAGCCGTCGTCGAGGCGGGAGGGGCCGTAAAGGATCTCTTCCAGGGTGCCGGTGATGCCGACTTGGATGCGCGTGCCGCGCGGGAGGTTGGCGTGCGGCGTGGCCATGCCCCAGTGGTAGCCCTGGCCGGGCGCTTCCTTCGCGCGGGCGAAGGCGGAACCGACCATGACGCCGTCGGAGCCGGCCGCGATGGCCTTGCAGATGTCGCCGCCGGTGGACATGCCGCCGTCGGTGATGATCGGCACGTACTTGCCGCTGCGCTTGTAGTGGAAGTCGCGGGCGGCGGCGCAGTCGACCGTCGCGGTGACCTGCGGGACGCCGATGCCGAGCACGCCGCGCGACGTGCAGGCCGCGCCCGGGCCGACGCCGATGAGCAGGCCGGAGACGCCGGCCTCCATCAGCTCGGTGGCGACGCCGTAGCTCACGCAGTTGCCGGTGATGACGGGGATCTTCATCGCCTTGCAGAACTTGGCCACGTCGAAGGGCTTGTACTTCGTGGACTTGTGGCGGACCGTGGTGACGGTGGACTGCACGACGAACACGTCGGCGCCGGCCTCCATCGCGATGCGGCCGTACTTCTCGGCGTTCTGCGGGATCGTGGAGACGGCGCAGGGGACCTTGGCCTTCTTGATCTGCTTGATGCGCTCGGCGATGAGGTCTTCCTTCACCGGCGGGCGGTACAGGTCCTGCACGAGGCGCGTCGCGTCGTCGGGGGAGGCGCCGGCGATCTGCATGACGACCTCGCGCGGCTTCTCGTAGCGGGTGTTGATGCCGTCGAGGTTGAGCACGCCCAGGCCGCCGAGCTTGCCCATCGCGATCGCGAACTCGGTGTCCACGACGCCGTCCATGGCGGAGGCGAGGAAGGGGATCTCGAGCTTGACGTCGCCGATCTTGAGGGAGGTGTCGACCTCGTCGGGGTTGACGGTCACGTCTCCGGGGACGAGCGCGATCTCGTCGAATCCGTAGGCGCGGCGGGCCTCACGGTCGCGTCCGATGAAAAAAGCCATGGTCTTCCTCCGTCGGGAAATGGGGTGGCGACGGGGATATGGTAACAAATAAAGGAAAGGCCCGTCTATGCGCCGGGCCGGCGCTAGTGCGTGGCCGCGGGCAGGAGCTCGCCCAGCATGGCGTCGAGGCGGTCGAAGTCGATCGGCTTCTCGAGCCAGCGCGCGCCGGCCTCGGCCGGGAGCCGGGCAAGGGCCCAGCTCTTGTCCGCCGCGCTCATCAGGATGATGGGCACCGCGGCGGTCAGCTCGTTGGAGCGCAGAATCTCGATGACGCGGATGCCGTCCACCGCGGGCATGCGCAGATCGAGCAGGACGAGGGCCGGGCGCTCCCAGGACGCGCGGTCCAGCGCGTCGGGCCCGTCCTTGGCGGAGACGACCGCGTGGCCGCGCCGCAGCAGGTGGATGGACAGCAGCTCCACGCAGTCCGGGTCGTCGTCGACGATGAGTATCTTGGCCATGAGTATCAGGCGGCTCTCGTTGCCGTCGTTGTCGCCGTAACTATAGTAATTCGTTGCCGTTTGTCCGTCAAGAGCATTTCCGTCACTAGGCCCTTTGCCTTCGCCCGCGGGTCCCAAGGGCCCACGCCGGCTCCATATTAGGACAGCTATCCTTCCGGTGATGAGGCCGCGCTCTTTGCTGACCGCGCTCCCCGCGCTGCTCCTGGCGCTGAACGTTCCCGCCCAGGTGCGCGTCTCTCCCGGCGCCTCCGCCTCGGCTCCCGCGCTCGTCCCGGCGCTCCAATCCGGCCTGTCCCCGTCCTTCTCCGCCCCCTCGTTCTCCGCCGCGACGTCCCTGTCCGGGTCTCTGCCGGCCGCGTCGCTCGCGCCCGTGCCCGGCGTTCCCGCGCCGCTTCCGGCGCTGGCCGCGTCCGTCGTCCCCGCCGCCGCGGCTCCCGTCGCCCCGGCCGGCGCGGTTCCCGCGGCCCTGACGCCGCGCGGCGCCGCCGCGTCCAAGGACGGCGGCTCGCTGCATTCCTTCTCCGAGCTGCGCGACTGGTTCGAATCGCGCGGCGACGAGGCCGGGGCGAAGGCCTTCGACGGCGCCGCGCCGAAGCCCGACGGGGAGCTCGCGCGGCCGGTCGGCTCATACGGCGTCTCCACCGTGCGCGTGCACAGCGCGCGCGAGGCCGCGGCCTATATCCCCGCGTCCGAGGCGAACGCGCGGAGCTTCGTCGCGGCGCTCGGGGCGGGTTGGGGCGGAATCGGCTGGCTCGACCTGCGCTTCTACCGGGACTCGGGAGGCAACACCTTCCGCGCCGTGGACCTGAGCGGCCGCCCCGACCTCATCGAGCGCCTGCCCGAGGTGCTGCCGCACGAGGCCGCCCTCGTCAAGAAGATCCAGCTGCACGTCGACGACCTGCAGCTCGTCCTGCGCGAGGAGGGGAAGACCCCGGACCTCATCGTGGGCGGCGTCGTCACCGAGATGAAGAGCCTGCACGCCGACGGCCTGCTCGGGACGCAGCTCGAGCACGCCGACGCCCAGCTCCTGGCGCACTCGAAGCGCCATGGCCTGGGGCTCGGCGCCGTCGCGATCGACGTCGTCGGGCCCGCGCGCGATTGGTCCGAGATCGAGGCGTCGATCAACGAGTACGCCGGGCGTCGCGTCGTCGGCTTCGCCCGCGTCGAGGTCTACAACGGCGGCGAGCGCCGCGTCTTCGTTCCGGCTCGCGGCGGACGCTTCGCGGCCGATCTCTCTCCCGCGGCGCTTCCGCGCGCGGCCTCGAGCGCGCGCTTCCGCGTGCCGAACTCCCTCGTCGAGGCCCCGGTCCCGGACCCGCAGCTCGTCTTGCGCGAGGTGATGGAGCCCTCCAAGCGCCTGCGGGCGGCCGGCGTGAAGGCGACGATCACCGTCTACGGCTCGGCGCGCATCCTGCCGCCGGACGTCGCCCGCGCCAAGCTCGCGGCGATCCTCAAGCGGCACGGCGGCAAGCCGAAGTCGCCCGAGGCGCGCCGGCTGCTCCACGAGGCCAGGATCGCCGTCCAGGAGTCCAAGTACTACGAGATCGCGCGTCAGTTCGGTGCGCTCGTCGCGGAGAACGGCGGCGGCGAGGTCGCGGTCGTCACCGGCGGCGGGCCGGGCATCATGGAAGCCGCCAACCGCGGCGCGTTCGAGAAGGGCGGGCCCAGCGTCGGCTACAACATCATCCTCGATCACGAGCAGGGCCTCAACGACTACGTCACGCCCGGCCTCGAATACGAATTCCAGCACTTCGCCACGCGCAAGATGGCCCTGCGCCACGGGGCGATGGCGCTCGTCTATTTCCCGGGCGGCTTCGGCACGATGGACGAGCTCTTCGAGGTGCTGACGCTGATGCAGACCCGCAAGATGAAGCGCGTGCCGATCGTGCTGATCGGCGAGAAGGGCTACTGGGACAAGATCATCGACTTCGAGGAGTTCGCGCGCCGCGGACTGATCTCCCCGGGCGACCTGTCGATGTTCACGTTCGCCGACACCGCCGCCGAAGCCTGGCGCGCGGCGGCCGGAGCGCCTCCCGCCTTGACGGCGCGCTGAAAGGCCGTCATACTCGGGGCATGACCACCAAGCCCCTGACGTCCGAGCACCAGATCGAGATCGCGACCGGGATCATCCTGTCCCTGATCACCTGCGGCCTCTACAACATCTACTGGAACTACCGGCAGTTCGCGGCGATGAACGCGCTGCTCGGGCGCGAGGAGTACAAGTTCGTGCCGTGGCTGCTGCTCTCGCTGGTCACCTGCGGCCTCTACCACATCTACTACGAGTACAAGATGGGCGCCGATCTCTTCGCCTGGCTCAAGGCCAACGGGGCGGATCCGAATCCGAACCTGCCGGTGCTCGGCCTCGTCCTGTCCTGTCTGGGCCTGACGATCATCGCCGACGCCGTGTACCAGCACGAACTCAACAAGCTCGCGTGAAGAAGCCGCTGACCCTGTTCCCGTTCGCCCTCGCCGCGTGGCTCGGCTGCGCGGCGCAGGCGGCGTTCGGCATTCCCGAGGGCCTCGTGCTGTGCCCGTTCCGCCTGCTCACCGGGCGCCGCTGTCCGGGCTGCGGAATGGGACACTCGGTCGTGCACGCGATGCGCGGGGAATGGACGGAGTCCTTCCGGCACCACCCGCTCGGGATCGCCTTCCTCGCGTTCTGGACCGGCTGGCTGTTGCTCGAAGCGGCGCGCCTACTTCGCGAACAGGCCCCGCGCCCGCGCGGGAACGCGGCGCCGGTCCTTCTGCGCCAGCCGCAGGCCTGAGGGCACCGGCTCCAGGTTGGGGTCGTTGAACCAGGCCCGGCGGAACACCAGCATCAGCAGGGGGCGCGGCTCGGCGGAATGGTTGGGCATCCCGCGGTGGAAGGTCCGGTAGTCGTACAGGTACGCCTGTCCGATTTTGCCGGTCATCAGCTTCATGGGATAGCGCCGCCGGATCGCGGCCTCGGAGGGCGGCGGGTATTTCAGGCCTTCCTTGTGCGAGCCCGGCCAGATCGCGGTGGGGCCGTTGGCCTCGTCCACGTCGACGAGGGGCACCGCCAGGGCCAGCGCGTAGGGCGGAAGCGCCGAGAGATCGCCGGCGAAGCGCGCGCCTTTGCGGTCGAGTCGCAGCGGCGCGTCCACGTGCAGATACTGGGCGGCCGCGCCGGATTCGGCCATCACGACCTCCAGGCTCGACCAGCGCGCAGTCTCGCCGAGGACGGCTTCCACGAGCGCGAGCAGGCGCAAGTTGGCGCAGAACGCCTTCTCCAGGAACGGGCCGTCGAAGGGCAGTATGGTCGTGCGTCGGCCGGCGATGTCGCGCGCGACCCATTTCCCTCCGAGCGCGCCGCGGCGGTACAGGCCCATGACGCGCGCCGTGATCCGCTTCAGCAGCGGCTTCGGAAAGATCCCGTCGAGCCGCACGACGCCGTCGCGCTCCAGCGCGCGCGCGGCGTTCACGCCCCCGCCTTCGCGTCGGCCTTCGCGAACCAGACGGTCGACGCCGTCGCCGCGCCGGCGACGGCCAGGAGCAGGACGAGCATGCTCGTCCATCCGCCGCGGTCCACGAGCGCGCCGCCGGCGAACTGGTAGGCCATCGCGGCCGCGTAGCCGGAAGCGTCGATGAGGCCGATCAGCACGCCGCAATGCGGGCCGCCGAACTCGATGGAGAATACGCTCATCGGCAGATAATAGGACGGGGCGACCGTCACGCCGTACAGGAACAGCGCGACGCACGTGACCAGGAACGCGGCGTCCGGCGAAAGCCCGAGCCGGCCCAGCCCGAGCAGGACGGCGAGGCACGCCGCCGAGCAGGCGAGCATGCCGCCGAGCAGCGCGGCGCGGTCCGCGCGGGCCACCCGGTCGTAGACGAAGCCGCCGGCCAGCAGGGCGACGAGGCAGCCCGCGGGAAACACGGAGGACGCCGTCGCCGCCTGGTCGGGAGAGATGCCGAGCGTCTCCTTGAGATAGAGCGGAAGGAAGCCGATGACCTCCATGAGCACGGTCGTGCACATCAGGCTCGCGCACATCAGCCATACGCGCCCCGAGCGGGCGAACGCGGCCAGCGCTTCTTTGAGCGTCGTTCCATCGAGCGGATGCGGCGCCGCGTTTCCGCGCTTGTCGGCGTTGGGCGGGGGGAGGCCGACGTCGGCCGGCCCGGCTTTCAGGAAGAAGGCGATCGCGGCGATGAGGACGGCCGTCGCCGCCGCGGCCGCGACGAAGACGTTCGGCCAGCGCCCGGCCTTGAGCAGGGCGCCGAGCGCGAGCGTGGAGAGCACCGCGCTCAGCCTCGAGCTCGTCGAGATCACGCCCCACACCTTCCCGTAGCGGTCGGGCTCGTACCAGGCCGCGATGATCTTCGACATCGCGGGCCAGCCCGCCGCCGCGCACAGAAGCATGGAGAAGTTCAGGGCGCAGAACGCGGCGAAGCTCCCCGAGGCCGCGAAGGCGGCGGCGCAGGCCGCGGTGACCGACAGCGCGAGCAGGAACACGCGCCGCCCGCCGAGCGCGTCGGCCACCGCGCCGCTGAGCAGCTTGCCCGTCACCATCCCGGCGGTGCCCCAGCCGAGGATCGCGCCGAAGGCCGTCTTGGTCAGGCTGAGCGCGGGGTCGTCGACCATCGCGGGGCTCGCCACGTAGATCGCGGTGCGGCACAGGATGAAGCCCATGTAGCCCGCGTACATGCAGGCCAGCACGATCAGCTCCCAGCGCAGGCGGCGGCGGGCGTCGTCCACGGGGCGATTCTATCTTATGACGGCGTCCGCGCGTCCTTCCTCAGGCGGACGCGGCGTCGAGCTCGGCGTTGACGCGCCGCTCGCAGTCCGGGCACATGCCGTGCGTGAGGAGCGGCGGAACGGCCGTCTCGAAGAGGCTCAGCGCGGCGGCCGCCTCCTCGATCTCCGTCCAGCGCCCCGAGACCGGCAGCCGCTTGCACCAGCCGCACATGACGAGCGGCCCGCCGGCGGCGTCCGCGCGCGGGGCGAGCAGGGGCTGCGCGGGACGCTCCTCGAGCGCGAGCGTGCGGACCTCGAACTCGACGGCCCCGTCCCCGGCGGCGCGCGCCCGCATCTCCAGGAAGCGCCGGGCGCCCGGAGAGTCGCAGCGGAAAGGGAACGAGACCGCGCGTCCCGCGCGGACCTTTTCCAGTATCTGCCGGTAGAGATGGCGCGTCGTCGAGTCCGAGACGAAGTCCCAGAGCGGACGCGAGAGGACTCGTCCGTCCGCGAGGAAATCCGCGCCGTTGGCCGCCGCGAAGCGGTCCCACGCGGCGTTGACGCCCGTGATGCGGTCCTGGGCGTCGATGCGGTAGACGACGGGTTCGCCATCCATTCCCCGGAGTATATCCCGCCCTGGCATTTCGCACCAGAGGGTGTTACCATCCCCGTCATGCCTCGCGCGCTCTGCGCCCTGCTGGCCGCCTGCCTCCTGCTCTCGGGGTGCCGCACCCTGTGGAAGGTGGGCAAGGGCACGGTGAAGACCGGCGCGAAGGTCGCCTACGGCACGGCCAAGCTGGGCACGAAGGTGGCGGTGGGGACGGTCGCGGTCGCGGGCGGGCTCGTCAAGGACTTCGCCTACTACGCCGCGCGCAAGGCGTTCTACGAGAAGAACCACGACGGCGCCGGTTTTTCCTCGGCCGAGGCCGCGCGGGTGACGGGGCGCCGCTACCGCAGGCTGCCGGCCTACAAGGGGCCCTACCGGTGGCCGTTGGCCGCGGGCCTCGTCAGCTCCGAGTTCGGCCCGCGCTGGAAGCGCCGGCACGAGGGCCTCGACATCGCCGCCGACGAGGGCGAGCCGGTGTTCGCCTCCGCCGCGGGCGAGGTGCTCTACTCCAACGACCGCATGCGCGGCTACGGCAACGTCGTCATCCTGCGCCACGACTCCAGCGTCACGACTCTGTACGCCCACAACCAGAAGAACAAGGTCAAGCTCGGCGACAAGGTCGAGCAGGGACAGGTGATCGCCCTGCTCGGGAATACCGGACAGTCGACCGGGCCCCACGTCCACTTCGAGATGCGCCGGTTCAACCAGGCGATCGATCCGCGCAAGGTCCTGCCCAAGACGGGCTTCTGAAAGCCCGGCTTACCGGAAAGGGCGCGTCCGCAGCTCGAGTTCCGCGCGCGCGTTCTTCATGAGGTCGGCGCCGATCGCCCTGCGCGCGGCCTCGGTCTCTTGCGGGACGAGGAGGCGGTCGCTGCTGCGCGCCTCGACGGCCACGAGGCACAGCGGCTCGGCGGTCTTGGGGTCGAGGAACATCGCCTCGACCTTGACGCTCCCGCCGATGAACTGTTTCGACGCCTGTCCCGCCTGATCCAGGCCCAGCGACGGCAGGTTCATCTCGGAGACGCGGTAGATCATGGTCGCGCCGCCGTCGAGCCCGTTCTTGTATTCGTCGAGGGCGCGCGCGGCGCGGCCCCGTTCGCGCTCATCCAGCAGAGCGCCCGGCTTCAACGCGATCAAAGAGGAGTACAGCCCGAGCCGGTCCTCGCCGGCTCTGCCCGCGAGCACCGCGTCGAGCGCGTCGGCGTCATGGGCGGACCAGCCGGAGAACGCCTTGATGCGGGAGATCTTGCAGTCGGTCCCGTAGCCGGCGCGGAAGGCGGCCAGCGCGGGCTTGAACGAGGCCCAGTGCGCGTCCACCTCGGCGGCGACGTCGCGCGGGGGCTCCTTCTTGCCGCAGCCGGCCAGCGCCGACGCCAGAACCAAAGTCAGGAACGCGGCGGATGTCCTCATGCCGATAGGGTAGCCTACTCGCGAACCGAAATAAAGCGCCCGGCCCGGCGCTTTATAAAATCGCGTCCGCCCGTTATTCTCTTCCCGTGCCGGCCGCATTCTTGATTATACTCTCGCCATGACGACTCTCCCGGCCGTTCTCGCGTCCCGCTCCATCATGACTCTCATCCCGCTGCTCGTCTTCTTGAGCGGATGCGCCGGGGTGCCTCTCAAGCAGGGGTCGGCCAGCCGCGCGCGGCCGGGGGAGGAGCCCACGTTCTGCCTGACGGGCGCCGCGCAAGGCACGTACTTGTACGCGGTCAGTTATCTGGGCTTCCGCTCGATGTTCTCGAACAACCCCGCGCCCGAGCCCGCCGAGAACTGCGACGTCATGCTCAACATCTCCGCGACCGGGGCCAGCATTTTCGCCACGGGGACCATCGAGGCGTACTCGGCCTACACCGGCGAGCAGATCTGGAAGGGCTCGAGCTCGGGCGAACTGGGAACCCATGGGGTGAGCATCGTGGGCCAGAACCTCAAGCGCGACTTCCAGCCCGGCTACCCGGGCTATCTGAAGCTGGCGGCCACGAAACCCGGGGGCGCCGAGCCCGCCTCCGCGGCGCCCGTCGCCGCGGCTCCGCCCGCTCCCGCCCGCCCGCGCTCCGACATCGACGACCTCCCGCCCGCGGGCGCGCTGCGCAAGGCGCACGCGGTCGTCATCGGAGTCGAGAATTACCGCGAGGCGCTGCCGAAGGCCGATTTCGCCGCGTCCGACGCCAAGCTCGCCGCGGAGTATTTCAAGCGCGTGCTCGGCGTGCCCGAGGAGAACGTGGCCGTCCTCGCCGATCAGCGCGCGGCCAAGGGCGACTTCGAGAAGTACTTCGAGCGCTGGCTGCCCAACCGCGTCGAGAAGGACGACGAGGTCTACGTCTACTTCTCGGGCCACGGCGCGCCCAACCCCAAGAGCGGCGAGGCGTACCTCGTCCCGTGGGACGCCGACCCGACCTACATCGAGCAGACCGGCTACTCGATCAAGCGGCTCTACACCGAACTCGCCAAACTGCCCGCGAAGCGCGTCCTGGTCGCCATGGACTCGTGCTTCTCGGGCGCGGGCGGACGCTCGGTCATCGCCAAGGGCGCGCGCCCGCTCGTCTCGGTCCAGAGCGCCGACGTGCCGGAGAAGATCACGGTGATCTCCGCCTCGGCCGGGGACCAGATCTCGAACAGCTACCAGGCGCAGGGACACGGCCTGTTCACCTACTTCCTGCTCAAAGGCTTGAAGCAGAAGGGCGGGGACCTGCGCGCCGTCTTCGACTACCTCAAGCCCGAGGTGGCGCGCGTCGCGCGCCGCGAGTACAACGCCGACCAGGAGCCGCAGTGGCGCGAGGCCGGCAGATGAGAACCCGGCTCGTCAGGGCTTGAACCACATCCAGACGCCCATGAAGACGAACGCCGCCGCCGCGGCGCGTCTGAGCGCGAGCTCCGGCACGACCCTCAGGAGCCCCTCGCCGGCGACGATGCCGATCCCGGTGACCGCCGCCAGAGCTAGGCTTCCGCCGATGAAGACGGACAGCGGTTTCTTGCTGGACGCCGCCATGCCGATCGCCGCCAGCTGGGTCTTGTCTCCCATCTCCGCCAGGAACAGGGTCATGAACGCGCGGAACGCGACCGTGAAGTCCATGGGGGGCGTTCTCTAGGGCTTCGCTTCCGGCGGCGCTTCGTCCGCGGAGCCGGCCTGCCCGGCCGCGGCGCTCGGCCGGAGCTCCGGGTGCCGGATCAGTCCGCCCAGGTGCGCGGCGTAGGCCAGCAAAGCGAGGACGGGCAGCGACAGCGCCAGCAGCGCGGGAGCGGCCTTGGCGGAAAGCGCCCTGTTCTTGTAAGCGTGGATGAGCGCGGCCGCCCCGCTTGCGGCCAGCAGCAGCGCGCCGGCCAAGGCCTTCTCCGCCGCTTCCTCGTGCTCGTGGATCAGCGCCTCGCTCACGCCGGAAAGATGCTCGACGACTTCTTCGGCTCCTTCGCCGGAGAAGTAGGCGGGCAGCGCCGCCAGGCCGGCCAGCACGAAGGCCCACAGCCCCGCCTTCTTCAATTCGTCGCTTCCGCGAACGACGCCCGCGGCGGTCAGGACCGCGGCGAAGGCGACGCCCAAAACCGGAACATGGTTCACCAGCAGATGGATTTGAGCCCCGTTCATGCCTGATTTCCTCGCAACACGAGTGCCACCCTACTACAACCGCGGTCCGGTCCGCCAGGGCGCCGGCTTCTCGTCATAACTCATGAGAACAGGATACAATCTCGGCACCCCCGCCATGACCCGCCGCGACTTGAGACTGCCGGACGCCCCGCGCTCCATCCAAAAGGGGAGTTCGCTGGCCGCGCTTCTCGACCGGGAGGCCGTCGAGTGCCTGATCCACAACATCGCGTCGGTCCATCCGGGATTCGACGGGAGCGCCTTCCGGCGCGCGGCGATGGGGGGGCTGAAGCCGTTGGCCATCCTCCAGCGCGGGTCGCACCTGGCGGCCGCGCTGCGGAGCTTCCTGCCTCCGCGCTACGAAGATGCGATCGACGTTCTGTTGCGGTCCTTGACGCCGCCCTTGACGGGCACCGGGGGCTTCGGCCTGGGGGTGTTCTTCTACCTGCCCCACGTCAGCTTCGTGGCCGCATACGGCCTCGACCCCGCCCACAACGGCGGGCGCGACCCGTTCGAGGCCTCCATGCGCGCCCAGTACGAGCTCACGCGCCGCTTCAGCGCCGAGTTCTCCATGCGCGCGTTCCTCATCCACAGCCGGGAGAGGACGCTGAAGCGCCTTCTCGCTTGGACGAAGGACAAGGACCCGCACGTCCGCCGGCTATGTTCGGAGGGAAGCCGGCCCCGTCTGCCTTGGGCCCGGCGCATCCCCGCCTTCATCGATAATCCGGCGCTCACCGCGCCGATTCTGGAGCGCCTCAAGGACGACGCGGACCTCTACGTCCGGCGCAGCGTGGCCAATCACGTCGGCGACGTCGCCAAGGATCACCCGGACTTCGCCTTCGGGCTCTGCGAGCGCTGGCTCCGGGGGGCTTCCGCCGAGCGACGCTGGCTGATCCGCCACGCGCTCCGGCATCCGGCGAAGAAAGGCTCCGCACGGGCTCTCTCGATCCGCGCGCGCGCCGCGTAACGTCCTTGTCCTAAGGGGCATCGTAACGCGCTTGTCTTTCGTAAGCCGGCGATTCGAGCTTGTCTTCGAGCGCCCGGACGCGCGCGAGCAGCTCGGGGAGCCTCTCGAGCGCGGCGTTCATTTTGTGCATCTGTCGGGCCGGACGCGCCGGAATGCCGAAGTACGCCGTCTTGGGCTCGGTGTCCTGCGCGATCGCGGTCATCCCCATGACGATCGAACCGGGCGCGATCTTGACATGATCTTTTACGATGACCATTCCGGACAGCATCGCGGCGTCGCCGATCACCACGGAGCCGCCGATCGCCGTGTTGCCCACGATGTAGACGTACGCGCCGACGCGGCAGTTGTGGCCCACATGGACCTGGTCGTCGAGCTTGGTGTGCGCGCCGATCGTCGTGCTCTCGATGGTCGCGCGGTCGATCGTGCAGCTCGCGCCGATCTCCACGTCATCGGCGATCACGACGTCTCCGATCTGCGGCATCTTATGCCGCGTCCCGGCGTCGTCATAGAAGCCGAAGCCGTCGGCGCCGATCACCGTGCCTCCGTGAATCACGACGCGCGAGCCCACGCGGCAATGGTGGCCGATGACGGCATTGGGATAGATCACCGTGTCGTCGCCTATGCTCGCGAAAGGCTCAACGACGACGCCGGGATAGATCAGGCAGCGCTCGCCGATCACGGCGCCGCACATGACCGAGGCCCCGGCCAGCACCGCCGTGCTCGTCCCGATCTTGGCCGACTGATGGACGAACGCTTGCGCAGACACCGCCGGGGAGAAGGACGGGGTCTTATCGAACGCCTTGAGCAGCGCGATCAGCGCCAAGCGGCCGCGGCCGTCCGCGGCGATCAGAGCGTTCGGGAACGCGCCCGCCAGTGAGGTCGTCGTCAAGATCACGGCTCTTCCGGGCGCGAGGGGATGCCTTTTCAGCACGGCTTGCGATTCCACGAAGTAGACGAAGCCCTCCGCGAGCTCTTGATCCGGACGCAGCGCCTCGATATCCCGGACGCCCTTGATCTCGCAGCGGGGATCGCCCTTGAACGCGAGGCCCGCTGTGTCGGCAAGCTCTTGAAGCGTCATGCGGCCCTCCGCTCCGCCATCGTGGCGCCCGTGACGGCCTGGCACTGCTTCTTCATTGTCGGCTCCGAAGGCTGACATCTGCGGGAATGTCTCGTCCCGCTGCGTTCTCGCCTAGGGGTGCCGAAAGGGGCAGGTTGGAAAACGGATGGCGTCGACAGCTTACCACTTTGCTCCGGCGGGATGTGAAATGCTTCCGGCATTTAAAAGCTAGACTGACCGATGCCCAATCCCTCCGCCGGTAAGAATCCGCCGAAGCCTGGCCGCCCCCTGTCGAAGAGATCGCAGGAGTCCGACGCTGGTTCGCGCGCCCGCATACGGAAGGCCATGAGGAAATGGCGACGGATGGATGAGCCCGCGGCCTTGCTCGGGCGGAGCTTGGGACGAGACGAACTCATCGACCGGGTCTCCAAGGAAGTCGGCGCGACTTTGCGGCAGGTCCGCTCGGCGATCAAGACTGAGCCCGGCCAGTAGTTTTAGCGCGATCGCCGGCCGACTTTGACGGTCGACGTGGGACTATGCAAACAAGAAAGCCTCCCTTTCGGAAGGCTTTCTTCGGTGTTCGTTGAGCGTCGTACTCGAGATTGGCTGCCCGTCGTTGGCAGTATTCGAACCTGGGCCGGAGCCGGGAATGCCTTTAACCTCCCCAAAGTGGCTGTTTTGGCTCAAAAACGACCACGAGAATAGGACGCTACTCAAACCATAAAGGTGGTCGCAAATTGCGACCACTTGAGTCAGGGCTGCGTGTCGAGCTTGAAGCCGATCTTCCGATGAGGCTCTTCGGGTGGGTCCATAATATCGCGCAAAGCCGAAAACAATTTCTCGATATCCCGATCATGACCGAGGAACTTCCGCTCCAAATCCTCCAGTCTGCTCAACGCGACGCTACGCCATCGCTCACGCGTCTTCGCGTAAACGAATGCTCGCATGATCTCGATGTTCGCGCGTATCGCGCGCGGACTCCGAAGAACACTAGACAGCATCGCTATCCCTTCTTGCGTGAAGACCAGCGGGAGAGAGCCGCCAAGCGAGCGCCGGGAAGGTATCGCATTTTGCGATACCAGGGCAGCGGCTTCCTGAGACGTCAATTGGAACATGAAGTCTTCAGGGAAACGCTCGATATTACGTCTCACTTGTTCGCGCAGTCGGATCGGTTTGACGCCGTAGAATTCGGCCAGCTGGGTATCGAGCATAACGCGACGATTGCGAACCGTGAGAATACGCGGCCGGAGCCGCGTCAGCAAGCCAGGGAGATCGGTCATCACTATACATACGATTCAACCCCGCAAATTGTTCCCTGCGCATGGCACGAATAGGGGTTCAACGCTATACTTTCAAAGTTGATAGCTCTAAAAAAGATTCTCCTGATCGTACTCACAGCGATAGCTGCCTGGTGCATACTTATTTTCGCAGGCATGTGGATCGGCCACATCATGTGGTGGGAGAATTTTCCCGAACAGTTCTCCTATTCCGTCCTTGCCCTAAGCACCATTGGTGCGATGCTCATCGCCGGATTTGTCGGACATCGCTTCGGCAGACGAGCACATGATTCGAACACTGCTCGAACCTCATCGAGCTGAGAATTAGTCCGGTCCCACATGCGAAAAGCCCCTCGGCATCTCTGCCGAAGGGCTTTTTCGCAAATTGGCTGCGGGACTAGGATTCGAACCTAGAAAAGCAGATTCAGAGTCTGCCGTGATACCATTTCACCATCCCGCAATAAGGCTCATATTTTAGCAGATTTCCGTCGCCGGCGCCCCGCTCTGGGCCCAAAGGCCCTTCCGCGCGGGGGAGGGGGCGGCTACCCTGTCTCCGACGATAAAAATCCGTAACACAGGGAGCCTATCCTAGCGACATGATCATCTCCGCCCTGCTTCTCGCCGCCGGAACGGCCGTGGCCGCGCCCCAGCCCAAGTCGACGCCCGAGGACCTGGCCGTCGCCTTGGCCGGGCTGCGCCGGGGCCGCGAGGCCGTGATGCGCGCCTCCGTCATGGGCGGCGCGGAGGAGCTGCGCGACGCGGTGTCGGCCGAGAGCGGGCACGCGAAGAAGGCGCTGATGAACCGGCTGCCCGGCATGGCCGAGGATCCCTTCCACATCTGCCGCAGGCTCAAGGACTGCAAAGAGGCGCCCGTCTCCCTGCACGTCGAGGACCAGGCGCTCGCCGACGACGCGTTCCTGGCGCTGGCGCGGCCGTGGTACGCCTTGCAGGAGGCGCGCGGCAAGGCGATCAAGCTCACCGTGGATCCCGGCGCGGGCGTGACGCTCGAACTCGAGGATTTTCCGGGTCTGGGCGCGGTCACCTTGAGCGCCTCGCCCGCGCCGACCGGCGGGTTCGACGTCGCCGTCGAGAACGGCGCCCAGGCCGCGAAGGCCTTCTCCGCGGCGCGCGCCGCGGTCGTCCCCGCCTCCTAGCCGCGGCGGCCGGCGGACTCATGTCGCGTCTTGACGAGTCTTCGTTCGCGCGCTATACTTAACCTAATGGTTAACTATTCGGACCGCCGTCTCGACCTCGCCTTCGGAGCCCTCGCGCATCCGATCCGACGCGGCATCCTCGCCCGCCTCTCCACCGGGGAGGCCAGCGTCGCCGAGCTGGCGAAGCCGTTCAGGGTCTCGGCGCCCGCGATCACGAAGCACATGAAGATCCTGGAGGAGGCCGGCCTGCTCTCCCGCAAGAAGGAAGGCCGCGCGCACCGCTGCCGGCTTGAGCGAGAGCGCATGAAGGAGGCCGAGCAGTGGATCGAGGCGCACCGCAAGTTCTGGAACGAGAAGCTCGACGCGCTCGAGAAGTACCTCAAGGAGAACCCGTGAGCGGCCGCGAGACCGTGCACGTCCGCCAGTTGGCCCACCCGCGCGAGAAGGTCTTCTCCGCGTGGACCGACGGCGCCGCGCTCGCCCGCTGGTGGGGGCCGAAGGGCTTCCGCAACACCTTCCACGTCTTCGACCCGAGGCCGGGCGGGAAGTGGACGTACACCATGCACGCCCCGGACGGGAGCGACTTCCTCAATAAGTGCGTGTTCGTCGACTGCGCGCGGCCCTCCCGCGTCGTCATCGACCATCTCGAGCCGATGCACCGCTTCCTGATCACCGCCACCTTCGCAGAGCGCGGCGGGGGGACGGAGCTGATCTTCCGCCAGGAGTTCGAGAGCGCGGAGGAGTTCGCCCGCGTGGGCGAATTCGTGAAGAAGGCCAACGAGGAGAATTTGGACCGTTTGGAAGCCGTTTTGAGGGAGAAATAGCATGAACTCGATGAAGAAAGCCGGGCCCGACGCGGACCGCGAAATCGTCATCGTCCGCCTCATCGACGCGCCGGTGGCGCGCGTATGGAAAGCGTGGACGGACAACGACGAAATCGTGAAGTGGTGGGGCCCGCACGGATTTACCGACGAGACCGAGAAGCGCGAGTTCAAACCCGGCGGCCACTGGCGCCACGTGATGATCGGCCCGGACGGCAAGCGCTACCCGAACTACGCGACGTACAAGGAACTCGAGGAGAACAAGCGCATCGTGCTGGTCAACGGCGGCAGCCCGGAGGACGAGAAGAAGGGCGTGGGCATGCGCTCGGAGATCACGTTCAAGGCGATCGGCTCGAAGACCGAGATCACGATGCGCTCGACCTTCCCCACCGCCGAGATGCGCGCCATGGTCGTGAAGGAGTTCAAGGCGATCGAGGGCGGGCATCAGACGCTGTCGCGCCTGGCGGCGCAGGTCGAGGGCGACTTCGTCATCTTCCGCATGATCGACGCCCCGCGCGAGCGCGTGTGGCGCGCGTGGACGAGCGAGACGGAGCTGGCGCGCTGGATGGGGCCGAAGGGCGGCGAAGCCGGCTACGCGAAGCTCGACCTGCGCGTCGGCGGCACCTATCACTACATGAACACGTACGCGGGCAAGGAGATGTGGGGGCTGGCCGTCTACGAGGAGATCGAGAAGCCGGCCAAGCTCGTCTTCGTCCAGCAGTTCTCCGACAAGGACCGCGGCCTCACGACGCATCCGCTGGCGCCGACCTGGCCGAAGAAGATGCGCACGACCGTGCACCTGCAGGACTTCGGGGCGAAGACGTTGATCTCGCTGTACTGGAAGCCGATCGACCCGACCGAGCTCGAGACGAAGACCTTCCTCGGCGCGATGGACGGCATGAAGGGCGGCTGGGGCGGCTCGTTCGACCGCCTCGATGAGTTCTTGAAGGAGGGAAAGTAACATGACTCCCGTCGACTCGAAGCCTCGTCTCGTCATCACCCGCCTCATCGACGCGCCGCGCGAGAAGGTGTTCAACGCGTGGATCGACCCCGTCCAGTTCGCGAAGTGGTGGGGGCCGCACACGTTCACCGCGCCGGTCGTCGAGCTCGACGCCCGCCCCGGAGGGAAGATCAACGTCCATATGCAGGGCCCGAAGGGCTCGCCCTGGGAGAAGCCCTACCCCATGGGCGGGGAGTTCCGCGAGATCGCGCGTTTCGACCGCCTCGTGTTCACCTCGAACATCGGGGACGGAGCGGTGCACGAGAACCTCAACGAGGTGCTCTTCTCCGACAAGGGCGGCAAGACCGAGCTGACCTTGAAGGTCACGGTCCTGCGCACGACGCCGGAGTTCGCCAAGTCGCTCGAGGGCATGGAACAGGGCTGGACGCAGAGCCTCGAGAAGCTGGAAGCCTTGGTCGAGGGATGAAGGACGGGCGCCGGCGATCCTAGCGGCCGGCGGGAGGGATCGTCACGACCTCTCCGCGCCCGTCTCCGGCAAGACCGGCGAAGACTTGAACCGCCGTTCAACAAGTGGGAGGATAGCGCCATGAACATTCTCAAGATCGCCGCTGGCGCCGTCGCCGCCGCCGTCGTCGCCGTGCTCGGGGTGGCTTCGCGCCAGCCCGACGAGTTCCGCATCGAGCGTAAGATCGTCGTCGCCGCCGCTCCGGAGAAGGTGTTCCCGTACCTCGAGGACCCGCAGAAGACGCTCGAGTGGTCGCCCTGGGAGAAGAAGGACCCGAACATCAAGAAGACGTTCTCGGGCGCCGCGAAAGGCAAGGGCGCGGTCTACGAATGGGAGGGCAACTCCGAGGTCGGCGCGGGCCGCCTCGAGATCACCGAGGCCGTCGCGCCGAAGTCGGTCGTGATGGACCTGCAATTCAAGCGTCCCATGGAGGACCGCTCCACGGCGCGCTACGACGTCGCGCCCGCCGCCGGCGGCTCCGAGATCACGTGGTCGATGGAGGGCAAGTCGACCTTCGTGTCCAAGATCATGTGCGTGTTCATGAACATGGACAAGATGGTCGGCGGCGAGTTCGAGAAGGGGCTCGCGTCCCTGAAGGCTATCGTCGAGAAGAAGTAGCGCGCGCCGCCGTCCACAGGCGCGCGGAGCGCGCCCGCGGATTGGCGTTCGTCTCCTGAGGCGACGGTTTGCGCGGTTCGGCGGGAGGGCTCGTCCAGAGCCCTTCCGCCGCCTGCTTTTCCAGCGCCGTCTTCACGAGGCGCTCTTCTCCGGAGTGGAACGTGAGGAGCGCCAGGCGTCCGCCCGGGCGCACGAGGACGGGGAGGTCGGCCAGCAGGCGCGTCAGCGAGTCGCGCTCGCCGTTGACCGCGATGCGCGTCGCTTGGAAGACGCGCACGGCCGGGTGGGCGGAGAAGGCGTTCTTCTTGCGGAACTTGCCGGGACCGAAGCCCTTGGCCTCGCAGATCAGCGACGACAGCTCGTACGTCGTGCGCGGAGGATTTTTCTTGATGGCGGCGGCGACGCGCACGGCGTCGGGCTCGTCGCCGTAGAGGCGGAAGGCTTCGGCGAGCAGCTCCTGCGAGGAAGCCGCCAGCCATTCGGCCGCCGTGGGCCCCTTCGTCCGGTCCATGCGCATGTCGAGGGGCCCGTCGTTCTTGAAGGACATGCCGCGCTCCGGCCGGTCGAGCTGCATCGAGGACACGCCGAGGTCGGCCAGCACGGCGTCGAAGCCGGCGATCTCGAGGCCCTTCATGACTTTCAGCGCGTCGGCGTAGTCGCTCTGCACGGCGACGATCGCCGCGCCTTCGCCGCGCAGGCGCTTCTCGGTCCGGACCAGCTCCTCGCCGTCGCGGTCGAGCCCCACGACGGCGGCCCCCAGACGGGCGAGCGCCGAGGCGTGCCCGCCCCAGCCGAGGGTGCAGTCGAGCAGGCGCGCGCCTTCGAGCGGATGCAGGGCCTGCGCGATCTCGGCGACCATGATCGGGATGTGGGTGCCGGCGGGCGTGGAGCCGCGCTCGGCGGCCTCGCGCGCGGCCGCGGCGTCTCCGCCGAGCTCCTTGTATTTCTGAGCGAACTCCTTGGGATGCGTGCCGTCGTAGCGGCCGCGGCGCTTGTGGGCGGCGACGATCTCGGCGATCGGCACGTCGGCGGGAGCCAGTTCGAACTCCAGGAGCTTGCGCGCTTCGACCCACTTGAAGGCGTCGTGATCCTTCAGGACCGGCGTTCCCGAGAATTTGGGCACGAGGTGCGCGATCAGCTCGATCTCGCCGAAGTCGTAGACGTGGCGGGCCCGGGCCAGCTCAGGTCCGATGTCGGCGTCGATCGACAGCTCTTCCTTGAGCTCTCGCTTGAGGGCGGAGGCGGAGGTTTCGCCGTCCTCGATCCGGCCGCCGGGAAACTCCCACAGGCCCGCGTGCCGGCGCCCTGGGGCGCGGCGGCAGAGCAGGATCATGCCGGACTTCATGACGACGCCCGCGCAGACGGGGATCACGCCGTTATTTTAGCTATCTTAAGGCCGTGAGCCTCTACGAGCGCTTCTACAGGGTGATCCGGCGGATCCCGAAGGGCCGAGTCGCGACGTACGGCCAGATCGCCGCTCTGGCCGGCCTGCCGCGGCACTCGCGCCACGTGGGCTACGCTCTCGCCGCGCTGTCCGACGGCTCCGTGCCCTGGCAGAGGGTGATCAACTCCAAAGGCGAGATCAGCGCGCGCGATTACCCCGACGCGGTTCGTGGTCAGCGGGCCCGGCTCGAGGACGAGGGCGTGTTCTTCGACGAGCGCGGCCGCGTGTCCTTGAAGAAGTATCAGTGGAAGCCGCGGTGAGCCGCAAGAAACGGAGCGTGTCGCGGCGCGCGGAGCGCTATCCTGAGGCCATGAACAAGCACGCCTCCGCCGTCGCCGCCGCCTGCCGGGCCATCGATTCGTCCGAGAGCGCCCCGAGTCTGGCCGTCCTCGCCCGGAGCGCCGGGTTGAGCCCGTTCCACTTCCAGCGCGTATTCTCGACGGCCGTCGGCATGAGTCCGAAGGCGTACGCGCTCGCCGCGCGCGAGAAGCGCGCGCGCGCGGCCCTGCGCGGCGCGGCGCGCGTGACCGACGCGATCTACGAGTCCGGGCATTCCTCCAGCGGGCGCTTCTACGAGCGCTCCGCCGGGGCGTTGGGCATGACCCCGTCGCGCTTCCGCGCCGGCGGGGCGGGGGAGACGCTTCGTTTCGCGGTCGGGCGCTGCGCTTTGGGAGATTTCCTCGTCGCGGCGTCGTCGAAGGGGGTCTGCGCCGTGTTCTTGGGGGGCGATCCGAACGAGCTGACGCGCGAGCTGAGCCGTCGCTTTCCGCGGGCGGAGCTCGCCGGGGGCGACGCCGCTTTCGAACGCCTGGTCGCGCGCGTGGTCGGGGTCGTCGAGGGGCGCGGGACCGGCGAGGGCCTGCCGCTCGACGTTCGCGGGACCGCCTTTCAGCGCCGCGTCTGGGCCGCCTTGCGCCGGATTCCGCCGGGCGCGACCGCGAGCTACGCCGAGATCGCGCGCCGCGTCGGGGCGCCGAAAGCGACGCGGGCGGTGGCCGGGGCCTGCGGGGCGAACAAGCTCGCCGTGCTGATCCCCTGTCATCGCGTGGTGCGCGCCGGAGGCGGCCTGTCCGGCTACCGTTGGGGCGTCGCGGTCAAGCGCTCCTTGCTCCGGCGCGAAGGCGCGGCTATACTGGAGTCATGAAGCTGCTTCTCGCCGCCCTGCTCGCCCTGCCTGCGCCGGCTTTCGCCGCTTCCAAGTCCGTGAGCGTCGAACTGGGCAAGGAGTTCCGCCTGCGCAAGCACCAGCGGGCCGAGATCAAGGGCACGGACGCCTCGGTGCGGATCACGGGTTTCACCAACAGCCCCTGCCCGAAGGGCGCGCGCTGCGTCTGGAGCGGTTTGGCGGTGCACCTGGAGCTGAGCGTGGCCGGCAAGGTCGTCCCGCTGGAGTCGCCGGAGTCGCCGTATCGCGTCGAGACGGTCAAGAGCGACTACGTCAAGTACGCCGTCCTGCGCGCGACGAAGCGCGCCCCGGCCGAGAAGTGAAGTACCGGCGTCTCGGGGCCAGCGACCTGAGCGTCTCCGAGATCTCGCTCGGCTCCTGGCTGACCTACGGAGCGGGCGTCGACGACGCCGCCGGACGCGCCTGCCTCAGCGCGGCCTTCGACGCCGGGATCAACTTCATCGACACGTCGAACATCTACGGCACCGGCGCGGCGGAGGAGTTCCTGGGCCGCGCTCTCGCGGGCCGCAAGCGGGATTCCTACGTCCTGGCGACCAAGCTCTACTTTCCGATGACGGCGGCGGACAAGGGGCTGTCCCGGGCGCAGATCCGCAAACAGCTCGACGCCTCGCTCAAGCGCCTGAAGACCGACTACGTCGATCTCTATCAGTGCCATCGCTACGACGACGAGACCCCGCTCGCGGAGACGATGGACGCGCTGGGCGAGGCGGTGAAATCCGGGAAGGTCCGCTGGCTCGGCTTCAGCGAGTGGTCGGCGAAGAACGTCTCCGACGCCCTGGCTTTCCCGGCCAAGTTCGTGTCCAGCCAGCCGCAGTACTCGATCCTCTACCGGCGCTGGGAGGCCGAGGTGTTCGCGCTGTGCGCGAAGAACGGCATCGGCCAGATCGTCTGGTCGCCGCTCGGTCAGGGCGTGCTCACGGGGAAGTACCGGAAAGGTCTTCCGCCGCCGGCGGACTCGCGCGCGAACAGCCCGGAGATGGGCGGATTCATGGGCCGTTGGATCACGGACTCCGTGCTGTCCAAGGTGGACCGCCTGCGTCCGATCGCGGAAAAGGCCGGGCTCAGCCTGCCGCACCTGGCCCTGGCCTGGGTCCTGCGCCGTCCCGAGGTGTCCTCGGCCATCGTCGGCGCGTCCCGTCCCGAGCAGGTGAGGGAGAACGCCGCGGCGTCCGGGATCGTCCTGCCGCCGGACGTCGTCGCGGCCGTCGACGCCGCGGTCGCCTGATTTCGTAGTATCTCCCTCCGATGCGCGACCAAGCGGAGTACTACCAGAGCATCCTCGACAACCTGACCGGCGGCTTCCTCAGCGTCGATCTGTCGGGCGCCGTCGTGTACGTCAACCCGACGGCCGGCCGCATCCTCCATTTCCCCGACGTGTCCGCCTTGATCGGCCGGGAGTACCATCAGGCCTTCGAGAAGTTCCCCGAGATCGTGAAGGTGGTCGGCGACGCGCTCAAGACGCACGAGACCGTGCACCGCGCGGAGGTGTCGATCCTGCACGGCGACGTCCCGCTCGTCATCGGCTATTCGACGCTGCAGGTCAAGAACAAGAGGGGCGACTACCTCGGCCTGGGGATGATCTTCCAGGACCTCACCTTCGTGAAGAAGAAACCATGATCAAGAACGCCCTGATCCTGCTGTGCGCCGCCTCCTCCGCCTTCGCCGCGAGTCCGCTCGTCGGCTCCTGGAACAAGGACGGCGAGCCCGCGGCCGAGGTGCGAGCGGACGGCACCGCGACCGTCGAGGGCGAGGCGGTCCGCTGGAGGGCCTCCGGGGATTCCCTGACCCTGCGCTATGCCGACGGGCGCGTCGAGGTCATGGAGTACGCGCTCAAGGGCGACGTCCTGACGGTCACGATGGAGGGCGAGTCGCAGACGTACGTGCGCGCCAAGCCCAGGAAGGCGGGGAAAGCCGCGACCGCGCCCGCGCCGGCCCCGGCGGGCAAGGACAAGCTCTCGACCATGCTCACGGGTTCGGCGTGGTGCTACTTCCGCTACAACAAACTCACGGGAAGTTCGAACCAGGAGCGCGTCGTGTTCAACAAGAACGGGACGTGGGGCTCGGGCGCGCGCGGGGAGACCTACTCCAGCGGCATGTACGGCACGGTCGCCGGCCAGAGCGACTCCTCCGGCGGAGGGCGTTGGGCCGTGAAGGGGAAGTCCCTGCTGATGTCGGAGGGCGGCGGCGCGCTCGAGGACGTGGGGCTGTCGGTGTCCTACAACTCGAACGGATACCCCATCCTCAACGCGGCCGGCAAAGAGTACTCGAGCTGCCGCTAGGCGGCTGCCAGGATTTTCTTCACGAACGCGGCGTGGTTCCACGCCTTGATGTCGATCGAGAGCCCCAGGCGGACGATCACCAGGCCGCGGGACGGGATCACGGTCAGGCATTGGCCTTCGTGGCCGAGCGCGTGGAAGGCGTCCGGGGGGATCGCCGCGGCCGAGGGCCCTGAACCGCCGAGTTCGGGCGAGAGCTTCAGCCACCAGTGCGCGCCGTACTTCCCGTCCGGCGCCTGGGGCGTGGGCGTCGTCGAAAAGCGGACCCAGTCCGTCGGAAGAACGCCGCGCCCTCCCTCGGCGAAGAGCAGGCCGAAGCGCGCCCAGTCGCGCGCGGTCGCGAAGAGGAACGAGGAGCCCACGAAGGTCCCGGTCTCGTCGGTCTCGAACACCGCGCTGTCCATGCCGAGCGGATCGAAGAGCGAGCGGCGCGGCCAGGCCGCGTAGGCGTCGTCGCCGAGCTTGCGGCGGGCGATCAGCGAGAGGATGTTCGTCGTCCCGCTCGAGTACTTCCACTTCGTTCCGGGCTCGGCCTCGAGCGGCAGCGACGCCGCGGAGCCGG
>CAZURZ010000025.1:8035-30126 GCA_964623465.1 uncultured Elusimicrobia bacterium | reverse complement strand
TGGTTTTGCGTTTCTTGCGTGCCCCCCCGGTCCCCCGCGCCGCGCACCCCACCCACCCCAAAACCTGACACCAAGCGGAAGAGCCGGGCCCTTTCGGGCCCGGCTCTTTCTTTCAAACTTTGCGCGAGGAGGGACTTGAACCCTCAAACCCTTTCGGGCGTACGCACCTCAAGCGTATGTGTCTGCCAGTTCCACCACCCGCGCGTCGGGGTACGAATTACTTCGAGGTCTTCTTGTCCGCCGGCTTCGCCGGCGCCTTCTTCTCCGCTTCCGCGACCGGATTGGACGCGGTCTCGGACGGGGCGGCGGCCGGGGCCTCCGCCGCCGCCGGGAGAGGCAACGGCGCGGCGGCCGACGAGGTCACGCTGTGCATGCCGCTCCGGTCGGAGAGCAGGGTCAAGAAAAGGGACGTGAAGGCGAACGTCGCGGCCAGGCCCGCAGTGAACTTCTTCATGAAGCTCGAACCAGACGGGGTGTTGATCAGCGAGTCGCCGCCGCCGCCGAACATGGAGAGCCCCGCGCCGCGCCCCGTCTGGAGGAGCACGAACAGGATCATCCCGAGGCAGGCCAGGACGTGGACGGTCAGCAGGAACTGGTACATGAGGCCTCGATTATACCTATTTTAAGAGGCCAGCGCGACCAGGCCGGGCAGGGCCTTGCCCTCGAGCAGCTCCAGCGAGGCGCCGCCCCCGGTGCTGCAGTGGCTCATCTTGCCGGCCAGGCCGGTCTTGGCCAGGACGGCCAGGCTGTCCCCGCCGCCGACGATGGTCGTGGCGCCCTTGGAGGTCGCCTCGGCCATGGCCTTGGCGACGGCCTCGGAGCCGGCGGCGAATGCCGGCATCTCGAAGATGCCCATGGGGCCGTTCCAGAAGATGGTCTGCGCCTTGGCGACGTGCTCCTGGAAGAACTCGATGGTATGCGGGCCGACGTCCACGCCGATCATGTCCGGCGGGATCGCCATCGCCTGGGTGACCTTGGTCTCCGCGTCGGCCTTGATCTCGCGCACGGTGACGTGGTCCGCGGGGAGCAGGCACTCCACCTTCTTGTTGTAGGCCTTCTCGATGATGCCCTTCGCGGCCTCGATCTGGTCCTTCTCGAGGAGCGACTTGCCGATGTTGATGCCCTGGGCCGCGAGGAAGGTGTAGGCCATCGCGCCGCCGATCAGGAGCGAGTCGACGCGCTCGCACAGCTTGTCGAGGACCGCGAGCTTGTCGGAGACCTTGGCGCCGCCGATGATCGCGAGGAACGGGCGCTGCGGATTGCCGATCACGCGGTCGAGGAACTCGAGCTCGCGCTGCACGAGGAAGCCGATCGCGCCGGGCAGGTGCCTGGTCACGCCGGCCGTCGAGGCGTGGGCGCGGTGCAGGGCGCCGAAGGCGTCCTGGATGAAGACGTCGCCGTTCTTGGCCAGGGCCTTGGCGAAGGCCGCCTCGTTGGCCTCTTCCTCCGCATGAAAACGCAGATTCTCCATGAGCAGCACGTCGCCGGGCTTCAGCGCGGCCACGGCCTTTTCGGCCGCGGTTCCGACGCAGTCGTCCGCGAAGGCCACGGGCTTCTTCAGGAGCTTGCCCAGCTCGGCCGCGACGGGCTTGAGCGAGTACTTCGGCTCGACCTTCCCCTTCGGGCGGCCCAGGTGCGCGATCAGGACGACCTTGGCGCCCTCGTTGATCAGGTGCTGCAGCGTCTTAAGCGTCTCGCGGATGCGCGCGTTGTCCTCGATCTTGGAGCCCTTCATCGGGACGTTGTAGTCGACGCGGCAGAGGACGCGCTTGCCCTTGACCGTCATTTCCTGGAGGCGCTTGAGCTTGAGAGCCGGCTTGTCGGTCACGGAAGGTCTCCTAGTAAATGTTCTTGCCCATCGCGGACGCGATGAGCTCGGACGCGAGCACGGCCGTCGCGTTCTGGGTGTCCTCGAGCGGGTTGACCTCGACGAGGTCGAGGCCGACCATGCGCTCGGAATCGGCGACGAGCTCCATGAACAGGTGCGACTCGCGGTAGGTCAGGCCGCCGCGCTTGGTCGTTCCGGTGCCCGGCGCGTTGCCGGGGTCGACCGCGTCGATGTCGAAGCTGACGTGGAAGCCGGCGGTGCCGTCGTTGGCCATGTCGATGGCCTGCTCGGTGACGACGCCCATGCCGAAGCGGTCGATCTCCTGCATGGAGAAGACGCGGATGCCGGACTTGCGGATGTTCACGGCCTCGGCCGCGTCGACGTCGCGCACGCCGAGCAGCACCACGTTTCTCGGGTCGATCTTCGGGGAGAAGCCTCCCATGCGCGCGAAATCCTTGTTGCCCATGCCGAGCAGATGCGCCAGCGGCATGCCGTGCACGTTGCCCGTCGGGGAGGAATCGGGCGTGTTCATGTCCGCGTGCGCGTCGACCCAGATGAGGCCGATCTTGCGCCCCTTGTCGCGGAACGCGCGCGAGACGCCGGAGACCGAGCCCACGGCCAGGGAATGGTCTCCGCCGAGGGTGATCGGCACGGACCCGTGCGCGGCCGCCTCGTAAGCCTGCTTCTCGAGAGACTGGCAGACCTTGAGGATCGCCGGCCCGTTCTTGAGCTTGCCCTTGGCGGACGCGGGCGCCTTGGGCACGGCGACGTCGCCGGCGTCGGTGACCTCGATGCCGAGCGCCTCGAGACCCTCGATCAGGTTGGAACGACGCACCGCGGCGGGGCCGCCCGAGGCCCCCTTCTTGGAGGCGCCGTAATCGAGCGGAACGCCGATGACCGTCGCCGTGCGCTTCTTGCCCGACACGGCTTAGGCGGCGACCGCGGACTTCTTGGCGATGTAGGCGACGAGGTCGACGACGCGGTTGGAGTAGCCCCACTCGTTGTCGTACCAGCCGAACACCTTCGCCAGGTTGCCGTCGATGACGTCGGTGAGCGTCGCGTCGAACACGGAAGAATGGGCGTTGCCCATCACGTCCCTGGACACGATCTGGTCCTCGTTGTACTGCATGAAGCCCTTGAGCTTGCCGGCGGCGGCGGCCTTCTTGAAGGTCTCGTTGATCTCCTCCTTCGAGGCGGCCTTGTTGAGGGTGACGGTCAGGTCCACGATGGAAACGTCCTGGACGGGGACGCGGATCGAGGTGCCGGTCAGCTTGCCCTTGAGCTTCGGGAGGACGAGGCCGATGGCCTTCGCCGCGCCGGTCGAAGACGGGATCATGGAGACCGCGGCCGCGCGGGCGCGGCGCATGTCGGAGTGGCGCTGGTCGAGCAGGTTCTGGTCGTTGGTGTAGGCGTGGACCGTGGTCATCAGGCCGTTCTTGATGCCGTAGGCCTCGTCGAGGACCTTGGCGAGCGGGGCGAGCGCGTTGGTCGTGCACGACGCGTTGGAGATGATCGTGTGCTTGGCCGGGTCGAACAACTCGTCGTTGATGCCCATGCAGATCGTGATGTCCTCGCCCTTCGCCGGGGCGGAGATGACGACCTTCTTCGCGCCGCCGGCGAGGTGGCCCTTGGCCTTCTCGGCCTCGGTGAACAGGCCGGTGGACTCGACGACGATCTCGACGCCGACCGAGCCCCACGGGAGCTTGGACGGGTCCTTCTCGGCGAACACCTTGATCAGGCGGCCGTCGATCTTGAGGTCGTTGCCCACGGCCTCGACGGTGCCCGGGTACGGCCCGAAGGTCGAGTCGTACTTGAAGAGGTTCGCGTTCATCTTCGCGTCCGTCAAATCGTTGATCGCGACGACCTGGATGTCGGGATTCTTGAGGGAGGCGCGCATGACGAGGCGCCCGATGCGACCGAAACCGTTGATGCCGACTTTGATGGCCATGATGGTGAGTCCTCCGTGTGAGGCCATCTTAGGATTTTTGGAGCGCGTTTTCCACCCCGGCGGCCATATCGTACAATGCCCCTCATGGAAGGCGCCGCCAAGACGCCCCCCGCCCTCGAGCGCGTCCTCTCCGCCGCCGGCATCGCCGCGCTGTGCGCCGCGATCATGTTCGCCTCCGCGCGGCTCACCCGCAGGCCGGACGGCGTCCTGCGCCGTCCCTCGACGGACGGCTCCCGGACGAAGTTCTCCGGCCCGGCTCAGGCCGCGGCCTCCCTTCTCCCCGATTACACGCGCGCGATTCCGCTGGGGGCGTTCGGCGCCGCGGCCCCGAGCCTGCGTCCGGGCATGCGGGTCGCGGCCGACACCTCCGGGGGCAAGACGTTGACGGGCACGATCCTCTCGGTCGGAGCCGGCTCCGTCCAGATCCGAGTCGAGTCCTGGACGTCGGCGAAGCCGTCTCCGCGGCGGCCCTAGGACTTAGCCCACAGGCACAGCAGCTCGGAACACGCCTTCAGGCTGAACCGCCCCCGCGGGCCGGTCAAGGCGTCGAGCGCCGCCTGCTGCGCGCCGACGTCGCCCGCCGGAACCAGGACGAGGTCGCCGGCGGCCGCGTCCTCGGGATACGCCATCCAGATCCGGCGGCCCGCGTAGTACTCCGCGCCGGGATTGGCCAGGTAGTTGTCCTCAGGCGAGGCGATCATCGACGCCCGCGCCCCCGCCGGATACGGCTTGATCAGCTTGAGCAGGGCCACTTCGCCGGGCCCGAGCTGCTCCGGCAGGTACAAGGTCCGGATGCCGGACGAGGCGAGGAGCGCCAGCAGGACCGCCCAGGCCGCCGCCCGCAGACCGGGCACGCTCCCCGCGCGCAAGACGAGCTCGAAGAGTCCCCAGGCGGCCAGGCCGCCGTAAAAGTACTGGTAGAACAGATGGACCGCGGTCGCCTCGCGCACGATGGCCGCGTAGATCAAAGTCCCCAGCGCGACCGCCGCGAAGTAGGCTCCCGCCCCGAGCCCCTCGGCGCGCCGCCTCCAGGCGGCGAGCAGGGCCGCGCCCAGGCCGAGCAGGCTCAGGGCGGTGAAGTTCGTCAGCCAGTACTCCTTCTGCTTGAGCAGCCAGTAGCTCCACGGGACTCCCCCGCCGCGGCCGCTGCGGTTGTAATACTGGTTCCAGAGGCCGCCCGCCGTCGCGCCGAGGCTCGCGGCCGGAGCGGGCGCGGCGGCGGCCGCGTCCGGGCGCGTCTGCGTCAGCGCGGCCTGCCCGAGGACGACCGCCAATCCGAGCGCGATCGACAGCGCGGCGTACGCCGCGAGGCGGCGTGACGGCGGATGCCGGCGCCCGGCGAGGAAGTGCCCGGCGCACAGCAGAGCCGCGAAGACGAAGCCGGGCCAGTCGGACCACATCATGCCGACGAGCGCCGCGACCCAGGCCCAGCGCCAGCGCTCGCCGCCCGCCAGGAACTTCTCCTGGGCCAGGAAACCGAGGCCGACGAACAGCATGACGAAGGGCTCGTGCTCCAGCCCGCGCCCGAAGACGATCACGGCCGGCAGCGCGGCCCACAGCGCGGTGAACTCGGTCGCCTCCCGCTCACCGCGGCGTTCGCGGAAGCCGAACCACAGCAGCGCCGCGGTCAGCAGGCTGGCGCTCGCCGCGAGAGAGCGCGCGGCCCACTCGGAGTAGCCGAACAGGCCGGTCCAGAGATGCAGGGGAATCGCGATGAACTGGGGGTGAGAGCCGTACCACTCGACGGGGCGGCGCCCCTCCGGAGTGTCGACCGAGCGGGACACGAGCCCGGCGCGCCCCGCCGTCCAGAAGGGCACCTTGCGCATCTCCTCGGCCTTCATGATGTAGAACGGCGTGCCCCAGCTGAGGTGGCGCCGGCCGTCGTAGAAGCCGTCGAAGAGCCGCAGGCCGTACAGGGCGGACTGGACGAGCAGGACGCCCAGCAGCCCGTACGTCCGCCAGCCCATCAGTTCGTCAGGGCCTTCGACGAGATCGCGGCCTGCGCCGCCGCGAGCCGCGCCACCGGCACGCGGTAGGGCGAACAGGACACGTAGGCGAGCCCCGAGTCGTGGAAGAAGCGGATCGACTGCGGATCGCCGCCATGCTCGCCGCAGACGCCGGCCTTGAGCGTCGGGCGGGCCTTGCGCCCCTCTTCGACGGCCAGGCGCACGAGACGCCCCACGCCCGTGCGATCGAGCGAGCGGAAGGGGTCGGTCTCGAGGATCTTCATCTCCAGGTACTCGGAGATGTAGCGCCCGTAGTCGTCGCGAGAGTAGCCGAGCGTCATTTGGGTGAGGTCGTTGGTGCCGAAGGAGAAGAACTCGGCCTCCTCGGCGATCTCCCCCGCCGTGAGCGCCGCGCGCGGGACCTCGATCATCGTGCCGACCTGGTAGCGCACGCAGGCGCCGGCCCCCTCGAAGACCTCCTCGGCGACGGCCTGCACCCGCCTCTTCTGATGGCGCAGCTCCGTCGCGTGCCCGACGAGCGGGATCATGATCTCGGGCTCCACCTTGATGCCTTCGCGGCCGAGTTCGGCGGCGGCGCACAAGATCGCGCGCGCCTGCATGTCGGTGATCTCGGGGTAGGTGATGCCCAGGCGGCAGCCGCGATGGCCGAGCATCGGATTGAACTCATGCAACTCGCCGGTCTTGGCCCACAGCTTGCCGGCGTCGAACCCGTATTTGGCCGCCATCGCCTCGGCGTCCTCCTTCGTGCGGGGCAGGAATTCGTGCAGAGGCGGATCGATGGTGCGGACCGTGACCGGCCGCCCGCGCATCTGCTTGAAGATGGCCTTGAAGTCGGCCTTCTGCAGCGGGTACAGGGCCTTCACCGCCGCGTGACGCTCCATCTCGGAGTCCGCGAGGATCATCGCGAGCACCTTCGGGATGCGGTCCTCGCCGAAGAACATGTGCTCCGTGCGGCACAGGCCGATGCCGGCGGCGCCCAAAGCGGTCGCCACGCGCGCGTCCTCGGGGGTGTCGCCGTTGGCGCGCACGCCGAGCGTGCGCGACGCGTCGACCCAGCCCATGAAGGTCTTGTAGCGGCGGAACAGGTCGGACTTGGCGCCGACGCCCTTCTTGGAGAGCAGTGATTCCAGGATCTCGGAGGGCTGGGTCTCCACGCGGCCGTCGAGCACGCGGCCCTTGAAGCCGTCCAAAGACAGCCAATCCCCCTCCTTCAGCGTCTCGCCGCCGAACCTCATGATCCCGGCGTGCTCGTCCATCTCGAGCGCGCCGCAGCCCACTACGCAGACCTTGCCCATGCCGCGGCCGACGACGGCGGCGTGGCTGGTCATGCCGCCGGTGGCGGTCAGGATGCCCTCGGAGGCGGCCATGCCGTGGATGTCGTCGGGGTTGGTCTCCGGACGGATCAGCAGGACGGGGCCCTTCTTCGATTCGGCCACGGCCCGGTCGGCGGAGAAGTACACGCGCCCGGTGGCGGCGCCGGGGCCGGCGGGAAGGCCTTTGGCGAGGACCTTCGCCTTGAGGAGAGCCTCCTCCTCGAACACCGGGCGCAGGAGCTCGTCGAGCTGCTCGGGGGTCAGGCGCATCACCGCCTGATCGGGCGTGATCAGGCCTTCCTCCACCATGTCGACCGCGATGCGCAGCGCGGCCATCGCCGAGCGCTTGCCGGTGCGGGTCTGGAGCATGAACAGGCGGCCCTTCTCGATCGTGAACTCCATGTCCTGCACGTCCCCGTAGTGCTTCTCGAGCAGGTCGGAGATCTCGCGCAGGCGCTGGAAGGTCTTGGGCATCTCCTTCGCGAGTTCCTTAAGAGGGCGCGGCGTGCGGATGCCGGCCACCACGTCTTCTCCTTGGGCGTTCACGAGGAATTCCCCGTAGAACGAGCGCTCGCCGGTGCCGGGGTCGCGCGTGAAGCCGACGCCGGTCGCGCAGTCGGCGCCCATGTTGCCGAACACCATGGCCTGGACCGTGCACGCGGTGCCGAGGTCGTCGGGGATGCGGTTGAGCTTGCGGTAGGCGATGGCGCGCGGGTTGTTCCACGACTCGAAGACGGCCGTCACGGCCAATCTCAGCTGGTCGCCGGGTTCCTGCGGGAACGGGAAGCCGGCGTGCTCCCGGTAGATGTCCTGGAAGATCTGCACGAGCTTCTGCAGGGACTGCGTGGAGAGCTCGGCGTCGCTCTGCACGTCGGCGCGGGCCTTCACCTGCCGCAGGGCCGCCTCGAAGTGATCCTTGTCGATGCCCTTCACGACGTTGCCGAACATGGCGATGAAGCGGCGGTAGCAGTCCCAGGCGAAGCGCGGGTTGCCGGTCTGCGCCTCGAGTCCGCGCACCGTCTTGTCGTTGAGGCCGAGGTTCAGGATGGTGTCCATCATGCCCGGCATGGAGAACTTGGCGCCCGAGCGCACCGAGACCAGCAGCGGGGAGGCGACGTCGCCGAAGCGGCGGCCGGTGTTCTTCTCGAGCTTCTTCACCGCGTCGACGAACTCGCCGACCACCTCGCGCGCGAGGAACTTGGCCGAGCGGTCGGGGTGGCGCATCGCGTGGCGCGTCAGGCCCTTCTCGGCTTTGCGCGCGTAGTACGCGCGGCACACGTCCGTCGTGACCGTGAAGCCGGGAGGCACCGGAAGGCCGATGCGGGACATCTCGAAAAGGCCCGCGCCTTTGCCGCCGAGAAGAGCCCGGGCCGCGTCGCGGTCGAGCCGCGAGACGGCCTTCACATCCTGCGTCTCACCGAAGCAGTAGATGGTCTTGGCCATGCCCGATTCATAGCATAATCGGGCGAAGCCGGCATTGATCGCGGGCCGCTAAAATCCGGCTATTTTTTCGAGGCGGCAGGGCGCCGGGCCTAGCGGTTGAGCAGGACGATCTCGGCGCGCTGGTCGGAGAACGGCGCGCGCGTCGCGTCCACCGAGACGTGGCGCGCGGCGACCATCAGCTCGCGCAGGAGCACGTCCTGGATCGCCTTGGCCTGCGCGTCGCCGAGCTCCTTGGTGTTGGCGAACACCCGCACCGAGATCGGGATGCCGGAGTACTTGCGCTTGACGAGGTCCGCCGCCGAGCGCAGGAGGTCGACGCCGGCCGGCGCCTGCAGCTCGGACGCGTTCTTGCTCGTGCCGAACAGCGCCGAGGAATCGAGGCTGATGTGCAGGCCCGTGTCCTCCTGGTGGACGATGCCCTTGAAGAGCAGCGGCTTGCCGACCGTCGTGCGCGGAGAGCCGTCGGGGCTCGTGAAGGTGTAGACGGCGGAGTACGAGCGGCCGGCGCGGACCCACTCGCCCTGCTCGTTCTGCCCGCTCCAGAGCAGCTCGTCGGGCGGGTCGCCGGAACCGGCGTAGTTGTGGAAGACGCGGCCCTCTTCGTCGGCGATGGTCAGGCTCCAGCCCCACTTGCGGGCTTCCTTGGGCTCGAGCTTCCCGCCGAGCAGGGCCTCGAGCTGCTCCTTGATCTTGAAGCCGATGCCGGAACGCTGGCTGAAGGTCGTGCGCCAGGGCTGGATGACGCGGTCGTTCATCAAGATCTCGGGGTGCGTGCGGCGCCAGGAGACGGTGAGCGGCGAGACCGCGAGCAGGAGGTTCTCGTCGGGCTTGAGCGACGGGCGGATGGTCTCGAACGGGTCGACCTCGATCTTGAGCGGCGGCTTCTGGTCGTTGAGCTTGGAGCCGGCGTCGGCCTTGATGACGACCTCGGCCGGCATGCCGCCGGTCGGCGCGGCCGGCGCCGCGGCGGGCGGCGGGGTCTGCGCGGCGGCGGTCGCGGCGAGGATGAGCGGCAGGATCGCGGTTTTCATTGTCACTCCAGAAGGAAGCGGAAGGTGATGACGCCCCACTGCGGGCCGGAGCCCGGCATCTTGGCGAACGTCCAGGATTTCAGGCTGTCCATGCAGAGACGGTCGAGACGGCCGTAGCCGGAGCCGCGCTCGACGCGCATGCCCGGCATGACGGCGCCGTCGGCGTCGACGGTGAAGCGGATGGAGACCTCGGCCTCCATGATGCGCTGCGACCTCGCCCACTCCGGATAGGCGGGCACGGAGGCCGACACGACGCTCCGGTCCTTGAGCGGGCCCTCGATCTCCACGCCCTTCTTGGGAGCCTCGTCGGCCGCGGCGGCGGCCTGGCGGCGGCGCTCGAGCTTGGGCTCGGGAGCGAGCGCCTCGAACTTCGGGGCGGCCGCGGCGGCGGCTCCGCCGCGCGGCTTGAGCTCGATCGCGTCGGGCAGGAAGGAGGCCGTCTTGCGCGCCGGCGCGGGCGCAGACTCGGCCTCCTCGAGCTTCGCGGCGGCGGCCAGGACGGCGCGGCGGCTCGTCGGAGCGGGAGCGTCGAGCGGGGCGCCGAGCAGCGCGGTCGCCTCGCGGCGCTTGTCCTCGAGCGCGATCGCCTCGGGCAGATTCTTCACGCGGCGGCGGCCGACGTCCTCGAGCTTGGGCATCGCCGCCAGGGTCTGGGCGGCGCGCCGGCGCGTCAGCGGCTCGGCGTCCAGCGTCGCCGCGGCCGTGCGCGTGCGCGCGAGGTCGAGCGCCTCGAGCTTCGGGCCGAGATCCTTGCGGGCCCGCTCCTCGAGCTTGGCCTCCGCCGGCGCGACGCGGCGGCGCTCGGGAACCTTCAAGTCGACGGCCGCCAGCTCGGCGCGGCGGGGCGGGGCCGAGGGCAGGGCCATCTTGAGGAAATCCATCGTGGACAGCGTCTGCTTGGGAACCGCCTCGACGGCGGGCTTGGGCCGGGACGGGGCGATGAGCAGATCCACGCCCTCGACGATCTGGGCCGCCTGCTTGGGGCCTTCCTTCACGAAGCCCAGGAACAGAGCGAGGAAGGCCGCATGGACGGCGAGCGAGATCACCACCGAGGCCGGGATGCGCGCCTGCATGGGGTTGTGACCCGCGGTCATTTGATCTGTTCCGTCGCGATGGTGAGGGATTGGGCGCCGGCGTCCTTCGCGCGCGCCATCAGATCGGTGAGCTGCCCGTGCAGCGCGTCCTTGTCGGCGCGCAGCACGACCATCTTCGACTCCTTCTGGGCCAGCTCGGCCTTGAGCGCTTCCCCCAGCTCCTTGGGATCGGTGAACTTCTTGGCGTCGATCGCGTATTCGCCGTCCTTGGAGAGGGTGACCGTGATCTTGTCGGCCTCCTCGCCCTCGTGCGTATGAGCGGCGGGCAGATCGACTTTGATGGGCGGGTCGGAGAACATCGGGGCCGTGACCATGAAGATGATCACGAGGACCAGGCACACGTCCACCAGGGGCGTGATGTTGATGTCCGTGATCTCGGCGTCGGACTCGATGTTCGCGCCGGCCATCAGGCTCCCCCGTCCGCCTTCATGACCGCGAGCTTGACGGCCCCCGCCTGCTTGGACGCGTCGAGCACCTCCACCACGAGGCCGACCTTGTTCTTGGCGTCGGCGGTGATGATGACCATCTTGTCCTTGGACTGGGCGAGGGCGCCCGCCAAGGTCCCGCGGAAGGTGACGCCGTCCGTCCGCGTCCCGTTGACCGTGATCGCGCCGTCCGCGGTGATGCGGATATTGACGTTCTCGTCGACGGACGCCTTGCCCTCGGCGTTGGACGGGCGCGTCTCGAGGACCTTGATGCCGAGCGTGACGGCCATCGGCGCGACGGCCATGAAGATGATGACGAGCACCAGGCAGACGTCGACCAGCGGCGTGACGTTGATCTGCGTGATCGGCTCGTCGTCTTTCTGCTGGGCGCCGGCCATGGTCTTCTCTCTACTTGGCTCCGAGCATCACGAGCAGGCGGGCCGAGGCGATCTCCATGTCGACGGTGATCACCTTCAGGCGGCGCATGAAGTAGTTGTAGAGGATCGACGCGGGAATGGCGACCAGCAGGCCGGCCGCCGTGGCCACCAGCGCCTCGGCGATGCCCTTGGCGACCACCGACGGGCCGCCCGTGCCGGAGGCGGCGAGGTCGCGGAAGGCCTTGATGATGCCGACGACGGTGCCGAAGAGGCCGATGAACGGGGAGATGTTGCCGAGCGTGCCGAGGACGCCGAGGAAGCGCTCGAGCTTCACGCGCTCCTCCTTCAGCTTGGTCAGCATCAGCTCCTCGAGGTCCTTGCGCGAACGGGAGGCGTGCACGAGGCCGTAGTGGACGACCTGCGCCACCGCCGAGGGATGCTTCTGGCAGTAGGACGCGGCGGCCTCGGTCTTGCCGCCCTCGAGGCTCTTGCGCACGTGCGCGAGCACGTCGTCGGGAGACGCCTGGGCGGAGCGGAAGTACCACCAGCGCTCGAGCGCGAAGGTGATCGAGAGGACCGAGCAGAACAGCATGATGACGATCGTGAAGCTCTCGCGGAACAGCTCCAGAATGTGGATTTCGCCCATGGTCTACGTTTCTCCCTTAACGGATATCTTCCGCCGGCGGCATGCCGGGCAAATTCGGCTCGGAGCCGGCGCGCCGGCCCTTCGCGGACGACTTCGGAGCGGGTTTGGCGGCCTTCTTCGGCGCGTCGTCCGCGGGCATCACCATCGTCCCCCCGCCGTCGGGCGCGACCTGGCCGTCCACGTCGGGGGCCGGCGCGGCCTTCTTCGCAGGCGTCCGGCCGCCGCCCGGCTGCTTGCGCAGGGAGGCGGCGCGCGCGGCGGCCTTGGCGGCCAGTTCCCTGGGCGCGGAGCGCGCGTAGTCCTCGTAGACGTCGGCGGCCGCGGCCGGGTCGCCGGCCTTCTCGTAGGCCTCGCCGAGCTTGGCCAGCGCCTGCAGGCGGAACGGCGAGCCGAGCGGCTTCATCGCGCGCATCTTGTCCCAGGTCGTCTGCGCCTCGTCGGGACGGCCGGCCGCGACGTTCACTTCCGAGATGCGGTACATGACCTCGATCGCGAGCTCGGCGTCGGCCTTGCCCGAGTTCTTGATCTGTTCGAGCGTGGCGACGGCGCCGTCGAAGTCCTTGCGGTCGCGCTGGATCTGGTAGGTCTCCCACAACGCGTTCTGCGCCAGGTTGTCGCCGGGCTTGGAGGCGGCGACGTACTTCTGATAGGCGTACTGCGCCATGTCGAGCTTGCCGAGCTTCTTGTAGGCGAGCGCGAGGTTGAACTGGGAGGGCGCGACGTACTGCGAGGTCGGGTACTCCTCGATCAGGCGCGAGTAGTGGCGCGTCGACTCGTCGAACTTCTCCAGGTTGTAGTAGGCGGTCGCGAGGTGGAAGACGGCGATCGCCGTGTCCTCGGACTTGTCGAAGTTGCCCAGCAGGCGCTCGTAGGCCGGGATGGCCTCGGACCACTTCTGCAGGTTGAACAGCGACTCGCCCAGGTAGAACTGCGCCTTCGGCAGCTCCGGATGGTTGGTGAAGTCGACCGAGAACTTCTGGAACTCGGCGCTCGCGCCGGCCCAGTCCTTCGATTCGAACGTGCGGCGCGCCAGGCGGAACTGCGCCTCGCCGCCGATCGGCGTGCCGGGCTGGTTCGCCACGATCGCGCGCAGGCCCGCCTTGTAGTCGAGCCCCTTGTTGCGGTCGTAGACCTGCTCGAGGATCTCGAGGCCGTCGTTGGATTCCGGAGCGGCCGGGAAGGCGGCGACGAGCTCCTGGACCTGCTTGATCGCCGCGCCGTCGTCCTTGGCGGCGTAGGCGGACTGGGCGACGCGCAGGTGGGCCAGCGGGGCGCCCGCGCCCTTGGGATCGGCGGCGATGATCTCGCGGTAGGCGGCGATCGCCTCGGGATACTTCTGCGCCCGGAACAGAGTGTCGGCGATCTGCACGCGGGCGGACGGCGCGTCCTTGGCCTGCGGATACTTCTCCACCAGCTTCTGCCAGATCTCGATGGCCTGCGTGTAGAAGCGCTGGTGGTAGGAGCTCATCGCCGCGCGGAACAGCGCCGCGGGCGCCTCGGGAGCCGTGGGATTCTCAGCGGCGAACTTGGAGTAGAGCTGGTACGAATCCTCGTAGTTCTTCTGGTTGAACATCGAGTCGGCGATGCCGAGCTCATTGAGGCCGGTGAAGGAGAACGAGGAGGTGGCGACCGCCATCATGTCCTTGAGCTTCTGGCGCGCCTCGAGCGCGAGCACGTCCTCTCCCTTGTAGGAGTGGCACCACGCCAGGCCGTCCTGCGCGTAGAAGGCGGCGGGATCGTCGGGGTACACCTTCAGGATCATCTCGTAGATGACGGAGGCCTCGTCGACCTGATTGAGCGAGAGATAGGCCTCGGCGGCGTACAGGTACGACATCGAGCGCCACTTCGACTTCGAGGGCGGCAGATGGCGGAAGATGAACTGGTAGGAGGTCAGGATCGAATTGAAGGCCTTCTGGTCGTACTGGTTCTTGAGGATGGAGAAGAGCGCCTGCTCCGCGATGTCGGACGACGGGGCCAGGTCGATGATGCGCTGGAACGAGCTCGTCGCCTCGACGTAGCGCTTGAGGGCGATCTGCGAGTTGGCCATGATCAAGTAGACGTTCTTGGCCAGCACGTGGTTCGGATACTGCGCCGTGAAGTTGGAGCCGGTCTGGATCGCCTGCATGAAGTCGCCGACCTGGTGCTGGCACCAGGCGAGCTTGAAGTAGGCGAGCGGGGTGATCTTCACCGCGTCCGGATACTGCGTGATCACCTTCGTGTAGGCGAAGAGGGCCTCGCGGACCTGGCCGGCGATCAGGTGCGACTCGGCGATGAAGAACTGCGCGAGCGGCGCGAAGAAGTCCTTGGGGTAGCGGTCGAGCACGGCCTGGAAGTTCGCGCGCGCCTCGACGTAGTCCTTCTTCTGGAAGTAGGACGAGCCGATGCGGAACAGCGCGCTGACGCGCAGGGGGCTCTCCGGGTAGATCGCGATGAAGGCCTGATACTTCGAGATGGCGCCGTTGTAGTCCTCGGCCAGGAAGAACGAGTCGCCGATGAAGAACTGGGCCTCCTCCTTCAAGTCGGAGTTCTTGTAGTCGCGGATGAGGTTCTCGAAGGCGGCGGCCGCGAGATAGGCGCGCTTGGAGAGCAGGAAGGTCTTGCCGAGGTAGTACTGGGCCTCGGCGGTCTTCACCTGCTTGAGGGCGCGCTCGGCGCCCGCGTAATCGCCCTTGTGCAGGGCCACGATGCCCTGCGCGTAGAGGACCGCCGGCTCCTTGAGGAAGGTCGGGTAGGTCTCCCCGAGCAGGAAGAGATTGGCCTCGGCCTGAGAGAACTGCTCGAGCGCGAGATCGGCGTAGATGATGCCCATCACCGCCTCGGGGTTGATGTAGGACTTCGGATAGCGGCGGTCGACCTCCTTGAATTCCGCGACGGCCTTCTCCCAATCCTTCTCGTTGTACGCGACCTCGCCGAGGCGGTACTGCGCGGAGGCCGCCAGGCCCGACTTCTTGTCGCCGAGCACGGCCTGGTACGCCTTGCGCGCGTCCTGCAGAGCCTTCACGGCGGCGGGATTCTTCGGCGCGAGAAGGCGCGCCGAGGAGGTCTTCTTCGCCGACGCCTCGGCCTTCAGGATGGACAGCGCGTGCTGCATGTACGCCTCGCCCGCCAGGAACTCGGCGTCGGACACGCGCGGCGAGCGCGGGAACTGCGTCGAGAAGTTCTCGAAGGCCTGCACGACGGCGAGCTTGTCCCGGCCGGTCTCCTGGAAGAGCCCGGTCGCGGAGGCGAAGGAGGCCTCCTCGGCCTGGGCGTCGAAATCGGGCTTGGCCGCGCGCGCGGCGGGCGCCGGGAGGAGCAACGCGGCGATCAGTATCGCTTTCATTCTTATCCTTGGGCCGGCGCCTGGGCCGGCCAGTCGGAGGCGACGCGCTTCTGATCCGCCTCTGATTTGATCTTGGCGACGAACTCGTCGAGCTTCAGGCCGTTGAACTGGCGGCCGTCTTTGAGGCGGACGGAGATCGTGCCGGAGGACACGTCGTTCGGCCCGATGATGACCATGTAGGGCACCTTCTCCAAAGTGGTCTCGCGGATCTTGTGGCCGATGCGCTCGCGGCGCAGGTCGGACTCCACGCGGAAGCCATCGGCCTCGAGGACCTTGCGCGTCGCCTCGGCGGCGGGGTCCTGCTCCTCGGTGAGGGTCAGGATCTTCACCTGGACCGGGGCGAGCCACAGCGGGAAGTTGCCCGCGTAGTGCTCGACCAGGATGCCGAAGAAGCGCTCGATGGAGCCGTAGAGGGCGCGGTGCACCATCAGCGGGCGGTGGCGCTGCCCGTCGGAGCCGACGTACTCCATCTCGAAGCGCTTGGGCAGGTTGAAGTCGAACTGGACCGTGGAGAGCTGCCACGGGCGGCCGATGGCGTCGATGAGCTTCACGTCGATCTTGGGGCCGTAGAAGGCGGCCTCGCCCTTGCAGAGCTTGTAGGGCGTGCCGCGCTTGTCGAGCACCGAGACGAGCGCGTTCGTCGCGCGCTCCCACTCCGAGGCCTCGCCGACGTAGTCGGCGGGCTTCTCGGGGTCCCAGGTCGAGACCTCCATCTTGTACTGCGTGAAGCCGAACACCTCGAAGACCTTGAGCGCGAAGTCGAGGCAGCCCTCGATCTCGGACTCGATCTGCTCGGGCGTGCAGAAGATGTGGGCGTCGTCCTGCGTGAAGCCGCGCACGCGCATCAGGCCGTGAAGCACGCCGGAGCGCTCGTAGCGATAGACGGTCCCGAGCTCGGCCAGGCGCATGGGCAGCTGCTTGTAGCTGCGCAGGCCGCCCTTGTAGATCAGGATGTGGCAGGGGCAGTTCATCGGCTTGAGCATGTAGTCGGCTTTTTCGACCTCGATCTCGCCGAACATGTTCTGTCGATAAAAACCGGTGTGGCCGGAGACGTTCCAGAGGTCCTTGTTCGCGATGTGCGGCGAGTAGACCATCTGGTAGCCGCGCTTGAGGGCCTCAGCGCGCAGCCAGTCCTCCATGATCAGGCGCATGCGCCCGCCCTTGGGGTGCCAGAAGATGAGGCCGGGGCCGGCGAGGTCCTCGATGGAGAAGAGCCCGAGCGCGGGGCCGAGCTTGCGGTGGTCGCGCTTCTTGGCCTCCTCGAGCATCTTGAGGTGATCGGCGAGCTGCTGCTTCGTCGGCCAGCACGTGCCGTAGATGCGCTGGAGCATCGCGTTCTTCTCGTCGCCGCGCCAGTACGCGCCGGCGACCGAGAGCAGCTTGAAATGGCGGATCTGCTTGGTGCTCGGCGTGTGGCCGCCGCGGCACAGGTCGGTGAAGGTCGAGTGCGTGTAGTGGGTGAGCTTCTGGTCCTTGAAGCCTTCCAGGAGCTCGAGCTTGTACTTCTCCCCCCGGGCCGTCCAGTACGCCTTGGACTCCTCGTAGGTGACTTCCTTGCCGGAGAACGGGTGGTTGCCCTCCACGATCTGGAGCATCTTGCGCTCGATCGCCTTGAAGTCCGTCTCCGCGAAGCGGTGCTCGGACTCGAAGTCGTAGTAGAAGCCGTGCTCGATCGCGGGGCCGATCGTGATCTTGGTGCCGGGGAACAGCTCCTGCACGGCCTGCGCGAGCACGTGCGCCGTCGAGTGGCGCAGCGCGTCGAGCGCCTCCTGGGAGTTGGGGTCTTCGGCGCGAACGATGTCGGCGGCGGGCATGCTCAGCGGGGCTCCTGGGGCAAAAAAATGGTGCCCAGTATAGGATTTGAACCTATGACCTTTCCCATGTCAAGGGAACGCGCTACCACTGCGCCAACTGGGCACGAAAAACGGGGTAAAGAGCGAGGCGACGGCGTGCATCTTATCATGTCCGGTGGCATGGTGGCAACCGATGACTAATTTAGCGAGTCCGTATTACGCTTTCAAGTCGGAGCGGGAGATTGTTACCTTATAGCTCTTATGAGCCCCTGGATCTGGATTCTGCTGGCCGGTCTTTGCGAGATCGCCTGGGCGGCCGGCCTCAAGCTGTCGGACGGCTTGCGCCGGCCGTATGTGTCCGCCGCCACGATCGCGGTGATGATGCTGAGCTTCGCGCTGCTCGCGCAGGGCATGCGAAGGCTGCCGGCCGGCACGTCCTACGCGGTGTGGACCGGCATCGGCGCGGCGGGCACCGCCCTGGTCGGCGTCGTTTTCCTCGGCGAGAGCGCCTCCCCCGCGCGTCTCGCGAGCCTGAGCCTGATCGTCGCGGGCATCGTGGGGCTGAAGCTCTCGGGAACCTGAGGGCCCGGCGCCGCTACTGCACCCGCAGGTGCAGGTGGTTGTCGTGGCCCGGCCACGGCCGCATGAGCTCGGAGGCGCGGGCCTTCTCCGGCGCGTCGCCGGCGGCGAGCAGGACGGCGCGCTCGAGATGCGCGTCGATGAAGATGTACACGGGCTTGAAGGCCGGGTCCGGATTGGCCAGGATGGCCTGGACCAGCATCCAGTTGCGCTCGGCGTCGAAGCGCACCGCGCGCCCGTCCTTCCAGCCGGTGAGGCCGTCGCGGCCGCCGTTGAAGCGCACGAACTCCCCTTCGACGGGCTGACCGGTCTTCGCGTCGGTCATGTAGTAGCCGATGTCGACGTCGCGCCCGGTCTTGTGAGAGGCGTGTCCGCCGAGCTGGCCGCCGTTCGCGCTGGAGATGTCGCCGATCGCCAGGTCGGTCTGCGCCTTGCCCCCGCCGCGCATGTAGGCCGCGATGCTGCGCAGGCCGTCGACGAGCGGCTTGGTGCCCCAGTTCGAGCCGCGCCAAGCCCGGATCATCTTGTAGCCGTAGCCCTGGATCATCTCGATGCCGCTGTAGAAGCGGTTCTGCACCGAGCGCGCCACGCCGCCTAGGTACTCCGAGGCCCGCGCGATCCCGCTGGAGACCGCGTCGCGCGTCGTCGTCCAGGCGTCGGACAGGGAGCGCGAGAAGCTGGGCGGCTCGTAGGAGACGAAGGTCGGCGGCGGGCTCGACAGCGTGCCTCGGTATTGGACCGGCAGCTGGCGTCCGGGCGCGTCGGCGGCGGGCGCGGCCGGACGCTGCTCCCGCGCCGCGGCGGCGTCTAAGGCCGTCGCCGCGACGCGCGGAGCGGCCGTCTCCCCGGCGCCCCGGTTGAGGGCGGCGGCCACCAAAGTCGAACCGTCGAAGAAGCCGCCGACGTCCGCGGTCGCCGCGTTCTTGCGCATCGCCTCGGGGATCAGCGCGTCGCGGCGCCGGCGGACCTCCTCCACGCGCTCGGCCGTGGTCGGCTCGAAGGTGACGCGGCCGGAGAAATCACGCTGCACGCGGCGCAGGCGCGTCTGACAGTCGCGCTTGGTGGTGCGGCCGCGCGTCCAGGACAAGGTCTGCCCGTTCGCGTCGAACTCGGCCTCGACCCCCGCGCCGAGGCGGTTCGCCGCGGCCTGGGCTTCCTTCGCGCGGTCGGGCCTGGGAGCGGGCGGCCCGTGGACGCCCTCCGGGAGGGCGGGATCGGAGAGCCGCACCGCGACGGCCTCGCCGTCGCAGGCCTTCTTGATCGGGTCCTCGGCCTGGGGAGCCGTCTTGCGCGGATCGGCGCGCGGAGCCGGAACCGCGGCGGGCGGATCGGCGCGCAGGACGGGAGCGGCCAGGAACAGCGCCGACAGGATCACGCGAGGGGTCGCGCCGGGACGGTCCATGGCTCCAAGCATAGCCCCGGAACGCCCGTCTCGCCAGCCCTTAGGACCCGCTTGCTCTTAGGTCCTTGGACCTATGCGCCTTGCGGCGGAACAGCGCCAACGGCGCGGCGCGGGGCGCGAAGTCCCGGAACAACGGGTCCGGGTTGTTCTGCCAAAGGAGGAGCGGCGCGACGACGCCGGCGTGCTCGTACGCGGGGCCGCCGGCCAGAGCGGCCAGTTCGATGGAGGCCTGCGGGTCGAGGCGCAGCCAGGGCGAGATCAGCAGCCAGTCCGGTTTGAGATAAGCGAGCTCGTCCCTATATACCGGCTTGATCCCGGCCGCGAACATCAGCGACAGGTTGTCGGCGTCCGACCAGGCGGTCTCCCCTCCTCCCGCCTTGATCGCCGCCGCGGCGCGGTCGACGTAGCCCTCGGGCCCGCGCGCCAGCTCGCCCAGGAACCGCGCCAGATCCGAGCGCGGACCCACGTCGCGCGCGCGGTGGCGCATCATGCCGGAGACGCTCACCACCGGGGACTCCGCCCCCGTCAGGGCGGAGGCCGCGCGCACCGGCAGCCAGCCGGCCCAGTTCACGGCGCACAGCGCCGCCGCGAGCCCGGCGGCGGGCACGATCCGGCCGCCGGCCAGCCGCGCGCACCAAAGGCCCGCGAGCGCGGCGAGCGCGGGCATCGCGCCCATCAGGTAGCGCCCGTAGGGCTCGGCCGCCGACGTGGAGAGGAGCGCGAGCGACGCGCCCACCCACAGCAGGCACCGGCGCTCGAGTCCGCTCGCGCGGACGGCTTCCCAGCCCAGCCAGGCCAGGGCGAGGGCCGCCGCCGCGCGCGACGCCGCGCCCTCGGCGGCCAGGCCGCAGAAGACGGCGGCGCCGAGCGCCAAGGCGCCCCAGCGGCGCCCGCGCGCGGCGGCCGCGGCCGGCAGGAGCGCCGGCACGGAGAACAGGGATATCCAGAGCAGAAAGGTCTTCAGGAACTCGAACGCCTCCGCGGACCCGTAGAGGTGGTTGCCGGGCCGGTCCCAGACGCGGAAATACAGCGCGGCGGGAACGGACAGGACCGCGGTCCACGCGGCGGCGGCGGCGTAACGGCGGTGGAGGCGGCTACGCCACCCCAGGGCCGCGTCGAGAGAGAGCGCGAGAACGGCGACGGCGAAGAAAGCGAACGAGGAGTGGAGCAGGAATTGAAGCGCCGCGACCAGCGCGAGCGCGGCGAACGGCTCGTTCTTCTCGAGCCGGCGCCAAGACCACAGGACGAGGACGGCGCCGAGCGCGGTCAGCGCGTAATAGCGCGACTGCCGGCCGAAGAGCAGGAAGGCGGGCGAGAGCGCCAGGGACGCGAGCGCCGCCGCCGGCTCGGCCTCGCCGCGCTCGTCCTCGAACAGGCGCGCGAGCAGGAACAGCGCCAGCCACGCCGCCAGCGCGAAGGGCAGGCGCGCCGCGAACGGGGTCGGCCCCAGGACGGCCATGGAGGCCGCGGCGAGGTAGGCGGGCAGCCAGGTGTTCCAGGTCCAGACGCCGTCCCGTCCCTCGTCGGCGGCGAGCGAGGGCTGGGCGGTGACGAGGACCCCGTCGAGGTGCGTCCGCGGGAGGCCGGTGCGCTGGATGCTGACGGCCCGCAGGGCGGTCTCCGACTCGTCCTGCCACAGGGCGGGCGAGCCGAGACGGAAGAACAGCAGCGCCGCGCCGAGGGCGAGCAGCCCGGCCCGGACGCGCCCGGCGTTAATGATGCGGCCCGAACGCCTTGCGCGGCCAGCGCGCGGTGATCGTCGACTTCATGCCGCCGCGCGGCGTGAACTCGCCCACGACCTCGAGCCAGACCGGCTTGGCCGCCTTCGCGACGTCGTCGCAGATGCGGTTGACCGCGTTCTCGTAGAAAATGCCCATGTTGCGGTAGCCGAGCATGTAGTACTTGAAGCTCTTGAGCTCCAGGCACTCCTTGTTCGGCAGGTAGCGCACCGTGATCGTCCCGAAGTCCGGGAGCTTGGTCTTCGGGCACACCGAGGTGAACTCGGGGACCTCGATCTTGATCTCGTAGCCTTTGTACTGGTTGGGCCACGTCTCGATCGGAGGAAGAGGCGCGTCGGCGCCGGACAGCGAGAGGTCCGGGTTGTAACCGTAGATCAGCGGCTTCTTAATCGACATCTTTTCTCCTCAGTCTCAGCGAATTCAAGGCGACGGAAATCGAGCTCATGGCCATCGCCGCGCCCGCGAACTCCGGACGCAGCAGGATCCCCCAGCGCGGGTACAGCGCCCCCGCCGCGACCGGGAGCAGGACCAGATTGTAGACGAAAGCCCAGGCCAGATTCTCGCGGATCACGGTCCGGATGCGGCGGCTGAGCTTGATCGCGCGCACGAGCGTCATCAGGTCGGGGTTGAGCAAGGTCATGTCGGCCGACTCGTTGGCGACGTCGGTGCCGGCGGCCAAGGCCACGCCCACGTCGGCGTGCGAGAGCGCGGGCGCGTCGTTGAAGCCCTCGCCGACCATCGCGACCTTCTTCCCTTCGGATTGGAAGCGGCGCACGATGCCGGCCTTCTCCTCGGGACGGATCTCCGCGAAGACGGTGCCGATGCCGCACAGCTCGGCCGCGCGGTAGGCCGCCGCGTTGCGGTCGCCGGAGACGAGGTAGACCTCCAGGCCCATGTCCTTGAGCGCGGAGACCGCCGCCGGCGCCGAAGGGCGCAGGGCGTCCTCCATCTGGAACGCGCCGAGCAGGCGGCCGTCCAACGCGACGCCGAGCAGGGAGCCGGCCTGCGAGAAGGTCCGCGCGTGCTCGGCCGGCATCGGCACGCCCTCCTCCTTGAGCCAGGGCAGGGAGCCGGCGCGGACCTCGCGTCCGCCCGAGCGGACGGACACGCCTCGTCCCGGGAAGGCCTCGAAGGAATCCACCTTCGGCGCCTTGACCCGGCGCTCGCGGGCCGCCGCGACGATC
>CAZURZ010000025.1:0-8025 GCA_964623465.1 uncultured Elusimicrobia bacterium | reverse complement strand
ACGGGTGCTCGGAACGCTCCTCGCAGGCGAGCGCCCAGGCCAGCATCTCGTCCTCGGAGCCCTCGACGAGGATGGCCCCGGACACGCGCGGCCGGCCCTCGGTCAAAGTGCCGGTCTTGTCGAAGAGGACCACGTCGAGCTTGCCGGCCTCCTCCAGGATCTCCGCGTTGCGCAGGAACACGCCCATCTCGGCGGCGCGGCCGATCCCCGCGACGACCGCGAGCGGCGTCGCCAGGCCGAGCGCGCACGGGCACGCGCAGGCCAGCACCGAGACCGCGCAGGTCAGGGCGAGCAGGAGGCCGGATTCGGGGTCGCGCCGCAGCCAGTAGGCCGCCGTCGCGGCGGCCAGCGCCAGCACCACGGGCACGAACCAGGCGGCGATCTTGTCCACGTAGCGCTGGATCTTGGGCTTGGTCGACTGGCTTTCGCGCACGGCCTCGACGATGCGCGCGATCGCCGACTCGTCGCCCGGGCGCGTCACCTTGACCTCGAGCGCGCCGTTCTTGTTCAGCGTGCCGCCCCACACGCGCGAGCCCGCGGCCTTCTCGACGGGCAGGCTCTCGCCGGTCAGCATCGACTCGTCGACGGTCGACGCGCCGGCGACGACCTCCCCGTCGGCGCCGATCTGCTCGCCGGGGCGCACGCGCACCAGGTCCCCGACCTCGACCTCGAACAGCGGCGTGACGAACTCCTCCCCGCCGCGCACCACGCGCGCGGTCTTGGGCGCCATGCGCATGAGCTTGGCCACGGCCTCGCTGGTCTTGCCGCGCGTGCGCGATTCCAGCCACCGCCCGAAGGTCACGAACACGATCAGCCCGCTGACGGCGTCCCACTGCACGACCCGGGCGGCCGGCGGCAGCGTCTCCGGAAACAGCACGACGTAGGCGCTGTAGAGGAACGCGGCCCACGTCGAGATCGACACGAGCGCGTCCATGTCGGCGCGCTTGCGCAGGAGGGCGCGCGACAGCCCCTGGTGAAAGTGCCAGCCGCCCCACACCTGCACCGGCACCGCCAGGAACAGCGCCGTGTACGGCGAGAGCCCGAGCGTGTGCGAGAGCATCAGCGGCACCGAGAACACGAACGCCGCCTGCAGGCGCGACATCAGCGCCCGCTGCTCGGCCTGCTGGGAGAGCAGGCTCATCGATTCGGCCTGCGTGCGCGACTCGCTCTCCCCCAGCACGTCGTAGCCCGCCTTCTCGATCGCGCGGCGCAGCGCGCGCACGTCCAAGCGCCCCGGGTCCGGCAGGAACTCGACGGCCACGGTGCGCGAGGGAAGATCGACCGAGACGCCGCGGACTCCGGCGAGCCGCGTCAGCGCGCCCTCCACCTTCGTCACGCACGACGCGCAATGCATCCCGCGCACGGGAAGGATGACCCGGCGCGCGCCCCCGGGCAGGACCGGGCTCACTGGAGGCTCCGGATCCAGTCGTCGCGCAGCTGCTCCGCCGTGCGCCACGAGCCGGGGAAGCCCTCGGCGATCGCCTGATCGAGCGGGCGGTCGTAGCGGATCGCGGCGAGGAACTGGGAGTAGCCGATGCGGCCGCCGCGCTCGATCATGAAGCGCGTCATGCTCTCGGCCTGCGCGTACCACAGGCTGACCTCGTAGGCGCGCTCGGTCGCGGGCACGAGGCGCGTCATCTGGTCCATGGGGAGCGGCTGGGAGCGCAGGTTGCCGCGCAGCACCGAGAACAGGTCGCCCTGGCCGCGCGAGCCGAGCGCCTTGTTCTCCTCGTACACGGCGAGGCCCTCGTTGACCCAGCGGTAGTCGGGATTGAGATGCCCCATGTACTCGAACCAGATCAGGTGCGTCACCTCGTGCGACAGCGTCGCCTCGAGGCGCGGCGAGAAGTAGGTGTAGATCGCGTTGCCGACCGCGACGCCGCCCGACCACTCGGGCTGGCCCGTCTTCTTGCGGTACTCGTCCTGGGAGCCGTACACCACCAGCGTGTAGAGCCCGCGCGGCATGAAGGAGTTCAGGCCCGTGTCCGTCATGATGCGCGTGTAGGCGGCCTCGGCGATCTGGGAGACGCCGAACGCCGTGTCGGCGCCGTACGCCTTCACCTTGAAGTGCAGGCTCGAGTTCTCCGCCGCGCCGGGGTCGAGGCCGGGGTAGATGCCGTCGATGAGCTGGTTCATCGAACGGCCGCGCCCGTCGTCGGGCAGCTCTCCGGGATAGGGCACGCACGCGGCCAGCGCGGCCGCCAGCGCGAGCCCGGCGCTACGCCTTGAACGCATCGAGCGCGCCCTCGAGCGCGGAGAGCCCGCGCTCGAGCTCGTCGTCCTGGATCACCAGAGGCATCAAGGTGCGGATCACGTTGTCGTGAACCCCGGCCTTGATGGCGATGAGGCCGTTCTCCTGGCAGGCGTGCAGGATCTCCTTGACCTTGGCGGCGGGGAGCGGCGCCTTGGACTTCTTGTCGGCCACCAGCTCGATGGCGCGCATGGCGCCGAGGCCGCGGGAGTCGCCGACGAACGGGTACTTGGCGGCCCAGGAGTCGAAGCGCTTCTTCACGGCTTCGCCGACCTTGCGGCCCTTCTCCACGAGGCCGTCGTTCTTGACGATGTCGAAGACGGCCAGCGCCGCCGCGCAGGCCATCGGGTTGCCGCCGTAGGTGCCGCCGATGGCGCCGGCGGCGACCGAGTCCATGATCGCGGTCCTGCCGACCACGCCGGACAGCGGCATGCCGCCGCACAGGGACTTGGCCACGACCATCAGGTCGGGCTCGATCCCGTCGTGCTCGATGGCGAAGAGCTTCCCCGTGCGCCCGAAGCCGGTCTGGACCTCGTCGACGATCAGGACGATGCCGTGCTTGTCGCACAGGGCGCGCAGGCCCGCGAGGAAGCCCGCGGTCGGAACGATGAAGCCGCCTTCGCCCTGCACGGGCTCCACCACGATCGCGGCCACGTCCTCGGCCGCCGCGGAGACGCGGAACAGGTTCTCCAGCGACTCCAGGCAGTGCGCGGTGAGATCGCTTGATGAGACCCCGAACGGCGGACGGTACGCATACGGGTAGCGCGCGTGGTAGATCTCGGGCGGAACGGGGCCGAGGCCCTGGCGCAGCGGCTTGTGCTTGCCGTCGAGCGTCAGGCACAGCAAGGTGCGGCCGTGGAAGGCGTTGTCGAAGGCGATGACGGCCTTGCGCTTCGTGTACGCCTTCGCGAACTTGACCGCGTTCTCGATGGCCTCGGAGCCGGAGTTGAACAGGATCGCCTTCTTCTCGCCCTTGATCGGGGCGACGGCGATGAGCTCGCGGCACACCTGCAGGTAGTTCTCGTAGGCCGCGACGTGGAAGCTCGTGTGGAGCAGCTTGCCCGCCTGCTCGCGCAGGGCGGCGACGACCTTGGGATGGCAATGGCCGACGTTCAGCGCGCCGATGCCGCCGGCGAAGTCGATGTACTCCTTCCCGTCGACGTCCCAGACCTTCGCGCCGAGGCCGCGCTCGAGCACGACGTCGGTGTAGGCGGCGGTGCCGCTGGACACGAGCCGCGCGCGCTCCGCCCAGAGGGCGGCGCCGCGGGAGGTCTCGGCGGAGGGATCGGTCTTGGTGGCCATGCCCCCATTCTATTAAATCCGGGTCAGGTCAGGGCCTTCGTCACCGCGTCGACGATCGCCGCATCGAGCGCCCCGGAGCGGGCGAGGAAATCGGCGAGGACCCGCTTGCGGTCGCCCGGGCCGGCGTCGCGCAGGACCGGGGTGTCGTTGCGCAGCGGAGTGGCCTCGCCGTCGTCCACGTCGAAATGGCGCAGGGAGCCGCCGCGCCGCCACTCGAAGGCGCGCTCGCGGCCGGACTTGCCGTAGGACAGCATGAAGCCCGCGACGCCGTCGCCGGGAAGGCCCCAGACGACGAGGTCCATCTCCGCGTCGGAAAACCAGCGGCGCGGGCCGTCGGCGTCCTTCTCCTGGGCGACCTTGCGGAATTCTTCGAGCACGGCGAAATGATATCATCTCTCCGTGGAGCAGAGAACCGCGCCGGCCCTCGGCGAGACGCTGACCGTGAAGGTCGACCGCATGGCCCCCGCCGGCGACGGCCTGGCCAAGGCCGAGGGCTCCAACCGGATCATCTTCGTGCCCGGCGCCGCCCCCGGCGACCGCCTCGAGGTCCAGGTGGTGGACGCGAAGGGCAGCTTCGCCCGCGCCAAGATCACGAAGGTCCTCTCCTCCGGCCCCGAACGCGTCGACCCGCCCTGCCGCCACCACGGCGCCCCCAACCGCCGGGGCCCGGCGTGCGGCGGCTGCGACTGGCAGCACCTGGCCTACGAGTCCCAGCTCAAGCACAAGCGCTCCATCGTCGTGGACTGCGTCGGCCGCATCGGCAAGTTCCAGAACGCGGAGTCGCTCGTGCTCGAGACCCTGCGCGCGCCCAAGCCCTTCGCCTACCGCAACAAGGTCCAGATCCCCTTCGCGCCCGGCCCCAAGATGGGTTTCTTCTCCGCCGGCTCGCGAGAGATCGTGGACATGGCCGAATGCCCGATCCAGCCCGACCTGTCCGCGCGCATCGCGCTGACCGTCAAGGCCATGGCCGTCGAGCGGCGTTGGACGTACTGGGACGGGCAGGGCCGCGGCTGGCTGCGCCACCTCTACATCCGCACCAACGCCGAGGGGCGCGCCATCGTCGGCCTCGTCACCACGCACCAGGAGTTCCCCGACCGCGAGGCCTTCGCCGCGGAGCTGCGCGCCAAGCACCCCGAGATCGAGGGCATCCACCAGAACGTGAATCCGGAGCGCACCTCGGTGGTGCTCGGCCCCGTGTGGCGGCGCCTGTGGGGCCAGCGCGAGCTGGAGGAGACGCTCGGCCGCTTCCGCTTCACCGCCTCGCCGGGCGCCTTCCTGCAGGTCAACACGCCGGCCGCCGAAGTCCTCTACGACGCGGCCAAGGCCGCCGTGAAGGAAGGCGACCGCAAGTTCGCGACCGGCCTCGACCTGTACTGCGGCGTGGGCACGCTCACCCTCTGGATGGCGGACTGCTACCCCAAGATCGTCGGCGTCGAGGAGAACAAGGACGCCATCAACGACGCCTACCGCAACGCCGAGCGCAACCGCGTCAACAACGCCCGCTTCAAGGCCGGCCGCGCCGAGGCCGTCCTGCCGAAGCTCGCCAAGGAGATTCCCGACAACGTCTGCGCCGTGGTCGACCCGCCGAGGGTCGGCCTCTCCCAGCCCGTGCGCCGCTTCCTGACCGACCGCAAGATCAAGCGCCTGGTCTACGTCTCCTGCGACCCCGCCACCTTCGCCCGCGACGCCGGCTACCTGTGCCACTCCGGCTACGTCCTGCGCCGGGTTCAGCCCGTGGACCTGTTCCCCCAGACCAGCCACGTGGAGCTGGTCGCCCTCCTCGACCGCAAGTAGGCCCTTAGGCCTAGCCGTCAATAGGAAAAAAGCCCTTGCGGATTGTCGGTTTTGGGCTTATAGTGCCTACGGCGGCTTCATATATAGGACGAACCCGGAGAATCCCCTCATGAGCTCCCGAATCCCCCTCATCGCCCTGTTGGCGCTGGCGACCTTCACCGCGACGGCCGCCGCGGACCCCGCGCCCTGGAACGAGGCTCCGCACTCGGCGCGCGACTGGTGGAGCATCGCCTTCGAAGACGAGACCGGGCAGACGCTCTATCGCTACTTCGTCCGCGGCGTGGACGTGGGAGGCCCCGGGATTCCCGCCGGCGGCCGCGTGCCGCTCTACTTGCTCGACAAGATCGAGAACAAGGAAATCGATCACCCCTACTTCAACGTTCGGATCGGCGCCTATTACCTGATCAAAGAGTCGTCCAACATGGGCTCGCTGCGGGTGCGCCGGGAGGGCAGCGAACTGGACGCGCCCGCCCGCCTGCGCGTGCTCACCCGCAACCCGTTCGTACCCCACAATCTCGAATCCCGCGAATGGGCCCGGGACAACCCCGCCGTGGAAGGCCAGGAGCGGGGACGCTGGAACCCCGCGGCTACTCCGATGCGGATCGTCGTGGCGAAGCCCTCCGACGACGCCAAAGAAGCGCTCCCGACCTCGATCCTGTCGGGCAACAGCGGCCGCCCCATCCCCGTCTTGTCGGGCGCCCTGGACGGCGAGGGGATGTACCCGCACTATTACAAGCGCACGCTCCCGCTTCAGCGGGTTCTCGGAAAGGTCGACGACACCCTGAGCTGCTGGGCGGACCCCGTGTACGGCCTGTATGACGGCGGCAAGAAGTGCGTCAACCGCGACGACATCAAGAGCGCCCTGGACAGATCCGGCGACGGAGTGCACGACAGCCTGATCACGCTCGCGGTCACCGGCCGCGCGCAGGGAGTCGAGCTCGCGAAGAAGATCATCGGCGCGCCCGGACCCAAGGGCGAACTGACCGCGGACGAGATCAAGTCGATCCGCGGCCTCTTCTCCCTCCTCCCCAACGCCGCCGCGATGCAGGCGGCGAACGCCCGCTTCTACACGCGCGCCCGCGTGGCGCAGGGCGATCCGATCAAACGCGAGCAGTTCGTCGCGAAGTGGCGCGGAGTGATCAAGGAGGTGTTCGACGAGTTCATCGAGCACGCGGAGGGCGCGGGACGGGAAGAAACCCCCTACGACCGCGACCTCGCGTCGGCGCGCGACTTCATCGCCCACGCCTTCGAAACCCCGGACGTGCCCGAGGCGGAGGCGACGGCGGCCGCCAACGCCCCCGCCCACGCGCTCGACGCCAAGGAGAAGCTCTGGCTCACGAAGGCCCAGGCCAAGGCCTACGACGACGCCATCGCCGCGATCCCCGCGGACGCCGCGATCGAAGCCCGCACCAGCGCCACCAAGGCCGCCGCCGTCAAGGCGCGCGGCGAAATCCTCGCCAACCTCGAGCCGAACGCCGAGTGGGTCGCGGCCTACAAGGCCGCGACCGAAAAGCCCGACGCGACCGCCGCCGACGTCGCCGGGGCCGTGCCCCCCGCGGACAAGATCTGGGGCGGCGCCGTGACCGCGGCGGTCGCCCCCTCGGGGCCCAACGCCGACGTCCAGCTCTCTTCCGAGGAGCTCGAGAAGCTCCGCCCCAACGCCCAGGCGCTTCAGGCCTACACCGACGCGGTGACGCGCTGGGGCGGCGGCTCCGGCGCGGCGGAGGCGGCCTTCAACCGGGAGACGTACGATCCCGTCGCCCTGCACCTCGCGACGCTCGCGGCGCGCCGGGCCATCGCGGCGGCTCCCGCCGCCGCCCCGCCCGCCGCCTCGCGCGAGCCGCTCAGCGAGAACGAGCGCAAGATGCTGACCGCCAAGGAGCGCGAGCTGTACCTGCTCCAAGAGACGGAGGCGAAGAAGCCGGACGCCCACCAGCGCACCAAGGACGCGCTGGCCGCTGAGAGCGCGCGCCTGCGCGGGGTGTTCGCCGCCGAGGGGCGCAAGCCCGAGGATCCCGCCTACCCCCCGGCGGCTCACGCGGCCAACCTCGCCGCCATCCCGGAGGCCGATTTCGACAAGCTCCCCGAGTGGCAGAAGAACAAGCTCTGCAACGACCTGCCTCCCTCGGCGCTGGCCGCCGCGCCCGGAGGCGCGGATCAAACCCGGGCCGCCGGCCTTCACACCGGCACCGACGCCAATGCCGGCCTGCACGCCAGCGCGGCCGACGCCGAGCGCGCGCGCGCGCAGACGGGCGGCGCGGGCGCGGGCACGACCACCACCACGACCTGGATCCAGACGAAATGCGGCCCCCGCCGCGTGCAGGTGACGACGACCACTCCGCAGCAGAACGGAAACGGCCAGACCGGCGGCGGCCTCACCGCCTCCGCCCCTCCGCCGCCCGGCGACGGCAAGGAAACCCCGCCCAAAGAGAAGAGCAAGTGGTTCACCCAGGACCTGATCACCAGCGGCGTCAAGGGCGGGCTGATCGGCCTGCTCGTGGGCTCTCTGTTCGGCCCCATGGGCCTCGTCATCGGCCCCATCGCGGGCGCGGCGCTGTTCTACGGCCTGACCAAGCTCAACAGCAAGGACTAGCGGGCCTTTAGGCCCACCCCGGCGGGGGCCCAAGGCCCCTTACCGCCTCCGCCCGGGACGCGTATCCTATGGGCATGAATAGCCG
>CAZURZ010000024.1:0-30857 GCA_964623465.1 uncultured Elusimicrobia bacterium | reverse complement strand
AGTCGAAACTCGGTCGTCCGAAAGTAACTTCCCGACGCGATCTGATTGTCGAGGGAGACGTGGCCCTTGAAAGGCCCCTTGTCGCCGTCGAGCGTGAGGCGGGCGCGGAAGGTGTTGAGATTGTAGGCGCGGCCGTCGAGGGCGGACGTCGAGTACTGGTAGAAATCCTTGAGGTAGCCGCCGGCCTTCACCCGGGCCGAGGCCGGGCCCGCGAGAAGCAGGAGAAGGCTAGCGAGAGCGGACTTCATCGGCGAGCAGCTCCCCGTCCTGCATGCGCACGACGCGGCGGGCGCGCTCGAGGACGGCGTGGTCGTGGCTCGAGAAGAGGAACGTGATGCCGTGGTCCTTGTTGAGCCCTTCCATCAGGTCGAGCAGGGCCGCGGCGGTCTTGGAGTCGAGATTGGCGGTGGGCTCGTCCGCGAGCACCAGGGACGGGCGCGTGACGATCGCGCGCGCGACGGCGACGCGCTGCTGCTGGCCGCCGGAGAGGAGATCGGGGCGGCGTTCGGCGTAGGAGTCGAGGCCGACCCACGTCAAGGCTTCATGGGAGAGCTTGCGGCGCTCGATCGCGTCCACGCCGCGCAGCACCAGCGGATACTCGACGTTCTCCGCCGCGGTGAGCACGGGAATGAGGTTGTAGGCCTGGAAAATAAAGCCGAGGGCGCCCAGGCGAAAATCGGAGAGCTCGTCGGCGTCGAGCGTCGAGACGACGCGGCCCTCGTAGGCGATCTCCCCCTTCGTCGGGCGGTCGAGGGTCCCGATGAGGTTGAGCAAGGTCGACTTGCCCGAGCCCGAGGGGCCGGCCAGGGCGGCGAACTCGCCGGAGTGGACGCTGAGGTCGACGCCGCGCAGAGCGGCGACCTTGGAGCCGCCGGGATAGACCTTGTGGACGCCTCGAACCTCGACGAGCGGGCGGCCGTGCGAGGGCTTAGACATGGCGCAAGGCCTCCGCGGGCTTCAGGCGGCCGGCGCGCAGCGCCGGCGGCAGCGAGGCCAGCAAGGTGATCACGAACACGGAGACGCACGCGATCGCGTGCATCCGCCAGGCCGGGATCATGTAGATGACCGACGGGAAGGGCAGGAAGTAGGAGAACGCCTCGCCGACGGGCAGGCGCAGGCCGGCACGGCCGAAATGGCCGATGAGCAGCGCGCCGATCGCCAGACCGAGCAGGGCGCCGACCGCGCCCAGCACGAGCGATTCGGCGAGGATCAGGCGCACGACCCATCGGGGCCTCGCCCCGATGGCCATCAACACGCCGAACTCGCGCACGCGCTCGAACAGGCTCATCAACTGCGTGTTCAAGATTCCGAGCGCGACGATGAGGAAGACGATGACGAGGACCACGGTGAGGATGCCGTTCTGGAACGCCTGGATGCTGATGATCTCGCGGTCGATGGCCTTCCAGCTGATCGCGCGCACGGGGCCGGGCGGCAGTTTCGCGTCGACGTCCTTGGCGACCTGCTCGGCTTCGTTGATGTCCGTGACGATGGACGCGATCTGGTTCGCCTGGCCGGGGCGCACGAGCAGCTCCTGCATCGCCTTGAGCGGCAGCCAGACGATCTGACCGTCGAAGGACTCCGAGCCGGTCTGATGGATGCCGACGACGCGGAACGCCTCGGCGCCCATCGAGCCGTCGGAGGCCTGGGACATGATGACGACCTTCTCTCCCAGACGCACGTCGAGGCGGCCGGCGAGCTTCTTGCCCATGACGATGCCCTTCTTGTCGGGGTCCAGGTAGGTCCCCTCCTTGATGTAGGCGGACATGTCCGTCAGCAGCTTCTCCTTCTCGGGCTCGACGGCGCAGATGAGCACGCCGAGCGAGGCGCTCGGGGCGGACACGAGGCCGGTCACCTGGATGCGCCGGCCCCACGTCTTGATCCGCGGATCGGCGGCGAGGATCTTGGCCGCGGCGTCGGGGTCGGTCATGAACTTGTCGGGGAACTTGGACTCGTCGACGTCGGAGCGCTGGACGCGCACGTGGCCGGTGATGGAGCCGGTGGCCTTCTCGATGAGCTGCTGCTGGAGCGAGATGATCAGGCTTTGGCCGAACATGATCGCGGCCAGGCCGAAGCCCATGGCCGCGACGTTGATCAGCGAGCGGCGGCGGTTGCGCCAGACGTTGCGCCAGGCCAGGCGCAGCACGTCAGGAGCCTCCTTGCTGCAGGCGCTGGTAGCTGAAGAAGGCGTCGTCGAGAGGGACGTCGAACTCGAGGCTCTGGTAGTGGATGGTGGTCCTCTGCCCGGGCTTCTTGGCCGGGACGCACTCGAGCTTGGCCGGCACGCGCCGGCCGCTCATGATCTTGATGTCGGAGAGCGTGATCGTGCGGATCAGCTCGCCGCGTTCGGAGTAGTCGAGCTCGTTGAGCGGGATGACGGCCCCGTCCTCCTCGTAGAGCGCGACGTCGGTGAGCACGCGGCCCCAGACGACGGGCGCGTCGGGCTTGGGCAGGGCCTCGATGTGGTACACCGTGCGCCCAGGCTCCTTGGTCGTCTTGAGGAGCTTGTGGGTGTAGTCCTTCACGATCGAGTCGGCCTTGACGATGTCCTCGTAGGTGAAGTCCGAACCCTGCCAGGTGGAGTGCATCATGGTGGGCGGGATCTTGATCACGCGCTCGACCTTGGGCAGCCACACCCACATCTCGGTCTTGCGGCGCAAGGTGGTGTTCCCCCGCTCCTTGGCGGGCGTGTGGATCTTGATGAAGGCGTAGGTGCGGTCCTTGTTCCAGCCCTCGATCTCGAGCGCGCGCTTCCACTCCGGCGTCTCGATCGTCATGATCAGGCGGCCGTGGGAGGAGTCTCCGCGCAGGGCTTTGTTGGCCTTGTCGATCAGTTCCCGGATGTCGGGCGGCGCGGATTCGGCTGCGAAGCCGGGCGCGGCGAGGAGGAGCGCCAGAAGCGTGCCCTTCATGGGCGCATTCTACTTTATAGGAGCCGCCAATGCGACGTCAGCCCTTGGGCCGCAGGCGCCAGAGGTCGAACTCGCCGGAGAGGCCCTTGAGCGCGATCGTGAAGTGCTCGCCGGACGGTTCGCGGCGCTTGAGGATCGCCGCGCAGGAGGGGTCGGCGCCGATGGCCTTGGTGATCACGATGTCCCCTCCCGCGCTCTCGTTCTGCACCCGGGCCGAGACGTTGACCATCGTTCCGAAGTAGTCGAGGACGCCTCCGGAGTTGATCGCGATGGCGGGTCCCTGATGGACGCCGATCTTCAGCGAAACGGCCGGCCGCGGCGCCAGGCGGGCGTTGAGCTCGCCGACGCGTTCCTGCATGTCGAGCGCGGCCTCGAGCGCGGCGGAGCCGGACGGGAACACGGCCATCACGGCGTCGCCGATCGTCTTGACCACGCCTCCGCCGCGCGCGGCGACGATCGCGGTCAGGAACGCGAAGTGGTCGCGCACGATCCCGTAGGCGGTCGCGTCCCCGATCCTCTCGTACATCTCGGTGGAGCCCTTGAGGTCGGTGAAGAGCAGGGCCAGGTTCTTGATGCCGATCTCCAGGCCGGGAGCCAGGACCTCGGAGGAGAACAGGTCTCGGAAGTCCTGTAGCGCCGTGACGTGGGCGGCGGTCGCCGCGGCCTGCTTCCAGTCCTCGTTCTCGACGCGCGCGAGCGCGGGCAGGCCGGTCGGCTGCAGGAGCAGGCGCACGGTCCCCGGCCGGAAGGCCAGTTCGTCGCCGTCGGCCGCTTTCGCGAAGTCGACCGATACGGACGCCGGCCCCGACTCGGACGGGCGCAGGACGACGGCGCGCTTGCCCTGGAGGTGCCGGACCACGTAGGAGCGCGCGCCGAGATCGAGCTCGACCGCGCGCGGGGTCGAGCCGTCGAGACGCAGCTGGGCGCGGGCGTGGCGGGAGTGCGCCGGACTTCCCGCGCAGAACACCGCGCGCTTCGCGGCGCGCACGCTCGGATGCGCGGAGACGCGCAGCTCCACGGAGGAGTCGAGATCGACGCCGTAGTCGATCCCGCACGAGCCGCAGTGCGAGGCGTTCTTCAGGTCAGCCAGCGCCCCGAGCCTCTCCTTGGGAGCCGCGCAGTTCGGGCACAGCACCTCCCAGGACAGGTCGAGCAGGCCCGCCTTGACCGCGAGCAGGCAGGTCTTGAGCCCATCCGCCCGGGGCAGTCCCCAGAGGTCGGCGAGTTCGTAGGGACGCATGCCGACGACTTCGTCGTCGGCCCCCTCCCGCAGGAGCGCCGCGAGGCGGTCCGCGGCGCGGGCGTCCGCTCCGGCGGCGCGCAGGGCGGCGCAGCGGGCTTCGAAGAGGGTCGATTCCACCGGCGTGCGCGTGCGGGCGGGCGCGGGGAATGAGCCGATGCGGACGAGGGACGCGTCGATCTCGCGGATGATGCCCGACATGTCGGCGAGCGCCTTGGCCGCCGCCAGGCGCACCAACGGCGCGGTCGCCGGCCAGCGCGGCGCGAAGGCGCCCTTGATCGTCGCCGCGGCGCCGTCCCCGTCCGGGGCGAGGCGTATCTCCCATTCGTAACGCAGGAGCAGGCCGGACTCGAAGACGCGCTCGATGGCGAAGTAACGCGAGTCGACGTAATCGAAGGGATGTTCCTTCCAGGCGACGGGCAGGCCCAGGAGGCGCGAGCGCACGCGCATCGAGTAGTCCCTGGGGTCGGCCGGCTCCGGCGACGCGGCGGGCAGTCCGATCGCGCGGTTGAGCCGCTCGGTGTTGGACACCAAGGGCCAAAGCGCGGACGGCGACGAACCCAGCTTGAAGGTCTTCTCGAGGCGGACGGGCTCCACCCGCGGATTATAGCAGGAGGAACGCGGCCGCGCCGAGGACGGCGGCGCCGCCGATCACGAGCGATGCGGCCCGCCCCACCGGTCCGGGCGCGTACTCCTCGTAGCGGTCCTCGCCGTACTTGTGGCCGCGGATGTCCTTGAGCCGGCCGGTGGCCGGGTCGGTGCGGTACTTCTGGTCGTGGGAGGCCTGCCAGCCCCCGACCACGGTGGAGCGCAGACCGGCGAGATGGGAGCGCATCGCCCAGTAGCCGACGCCCCAGATCGCGGCGAGCGCGGGGAGCAGGATCGCGAGGTCCGAGGCGTTGGCTCGCAGGATCGCCGAGGCGGCCAGGAAGGGCAGCGTCATGGCTCCGACCTCGACCGTTTCCCAGGCCGCTTTCTTGAGGGGCGGCTCGGGCTTCTCGACCCGGAAGCGGCGCGCGTAGTCGGCGCCCTCGAGGGCGGCGGTGTGCGGCCGCTCGGAGCCCGCGACGGGATCGGCGGACGCCGGGGCCTTCGCCGCGGCGGCGTCGAACGTCCCGCGCGAGACCGCGGCGGGATCGCCGTCTCCCTTGGAGGCGGCGGCGAGCGCGGCGCCGGCCTGGATCAAGGAGGCGCGCGCATGAAGCGCCGCGGGCGCCGCGGCCGGCGCCGCGACGGGCGCCGGGGCGGGAGTCGCGATGGACGCCGCGAGGGACGGGGTCAGGGCGGCCGGCGCCAGAGACGGCGCGGCCGCGGAGAGCGGGGAGGCCCCGGCCGCGGCGGCCGCGGGCGAGGACGGGACCGCGATCTCGGACACCACGCGCACCTGGGCGAAGGCGCCCGCGGCAGAGAGCAGGAGGACCGCCGTCGTGATCGTTCTCTTCATGCTCACAGGATAGCTCCCGGGCCCGTCTCCGCCCAGGACCGAAGGTCCCGGTTCCCGGGGGGCCCTCTGCGCGGCGTTCGTTTGGGACCTCCGGACTGCAAGTCTGGCACCGCGTTGACTAGAATCAATGACCATGATCAAGAGAATCTCGGCCGTCGCGCTGTCCGCGTCGCTGCTGCTGCCTTCTCCCGCCGGCGCCCAGGCCTTGCGCGCCGCGGTCCAGCCCCTGTCCCTCGCGCCCTCCCCGAGCGCCGTCGGCGCGGTGACGCTGACGGCCGGGGAGCCGTCCGCCGCGTCCGCGGCGCTCTCCCCCCTCTCCCTCAATCCCGCGCTGGCCGCGCGACCCGTCCCGGCCCTGGCCGAGATCATCCCCCTGCCCGCGGCGGCTTTCCGCCGCCCGGCAGCCCTCCCGGCCGCGCCCGCGCAGATCATCGCCTTCCCGGCCGCCCGAGCGCAGGCCGGCGCCCTCGGCGCCGGGCTGGCCGCTCGTCCCGAGGCTTCCGCCGAGGTCCTGGCTCGCGGCTTCGACGGCTCGGAGGCCTCCTTCGAGAGGAGCGTCCAGGCCGAGGTTCTCGCCGCCCGTCGTCCGGCCGAGCGCCGTTCGTTCCTGAGCCGCGCCGCCGCGTTCGGCGCCGTCGTGCACGTCGCCGCGCTGCCCGTCGTCCAGCACGCCGTCGCTCCGGCCGCGCCGTCGGGTTCCTCGTTCCCCACGTGGGCCGGCTTCGTACTCCTGGGCGCGGCGCTCGCGGGCCTGCTCTTCACCGTGCGCTGGATCGAGGGCTCGAAGCCGGTGCAATTCTACCTGGCGAGGCGCCGCTGGGCGACCGCCCACGGCAAGAAGTGGTCGGAGGCTTCGGACGAGGATAAGGCGCGCGTCGAGGCCGTGGCCGAGCGCATCGTCGAGCTCAACAAGGCCGGCCGGGCGAACAGCCTGCGCGACCTGTGGCCGCCCTTCGGCCGGCGATCCCAGGACGAAACGCCGGAGACGCCCGAGACGCCGAACGCCCCGGAGCGCCCGACCTTGACGACCCCCGACGGGCGGCCCCTCGGCCCGCGCGGCGGCGACGAGCACCGCCCCTCGCCGGCCCCCGCGAACGCGGCCGCGGCGCCCAAGCCCTCCATCACCTTCGCCGACGTCGCCGGCCAGCAGGACGCCAAGCACGAGCTCGAGAAGGTCGTCGCCTACATCAAGAACCCCGAGCCCTACAACCGTCTCGGCGCCAAGGGCTTCCGCGGCGTGCTGATGTTCGGCCCGCCCGGAACGGGCAAGACCCTGCTCGCGCGCGCCGTCGCCGGAGAGGCGGGCGCGACGTTCCACGAGACCAACGGCTCCGAGTTCGTGAACACCTACGTCGGCAAGGGACCGGCCAACATCCGCGCCGCCTTCGCCAAGGCGCGGGGCGACGGCAAGAAGCCCGGCATCCTCTTCATCGACGAGATCGACGCGGTGGGCAAGAAGCGCTCCGACGGCGACGGCAATCAGGAGTACGAGAACACCCTCAACGCCCTGCTCGCCGAGATGTCGAGCCCGGTCAACGCCAAGATCGTCGTCATCGCCGCGACCAACCGCCCCGAATTGCTCGACGCGGCGCTCATGCGCGGCCGCCGCTTCGGCCTGAAGGTCCCCGTCGGCCTGCCCGACATCGAGGGCCGCGAGGCTATCCTGAAGGTCCACGCGAAGAACATGCCGTTGGCCCAGGACGTCAGCCTTCGCTACGTCGCCGAACTCACGCCGCGCCTGTCCGGCGCCGATCTCGAGGAGATCATCAACGACGCCGCGATGCTGGCCGCCGAGCGCGGAGGCGTGGACGTCAACGCGGCCGACTTCAAGAAAGCCATCGAGCGCACGACCATCGGTCACGAGCGCAAGCTGATCATGTCGGCGTTCGAGAAGAAGGTCGTGGCGCACCACGAGTCCGGCCACGCCCTCGTCGCCTGGCTGGTGCCCAACGGCGACCAGATCCGCAAGATCACGATCGTCCCCCACGGCCTCAACGCGCTCGGCCTCGTGCAGACCGTCTCCGAAGAGGAGCGCTACATGTACTCCAAGGCCTGGCTCGAGGACCGCATCGCGATCGCCCTGGGCGGCCGCGTCGGCGAGTTCCTGGCCACCGGCCAGACCTTCTCGGGAGCCCAGAACGACTTCGAGCAGGCGACGCGCATGGCGCGCATGATGGTCATGAAGTTCGGCATGAGCGGGGCCGTCGGCCAGGTCTCCTACGACATGGAGGGCGAACGCCCGGCGGTCGGGCGCGCGCAGAGCGAGAAGCAGCGCGAGCTCATCGACCAGGAAGTCCGCCGCATCGTCGACGAGCAGATGGAGCGCGTGACCCGCATGCTCACCGAGCACCGCGCCTATCTCGACGGCATGGCCGGCGAGCTGATGACGCGGGAGACCCTGCGCGAGGACGACCTCGCGCGGCTCCTTCCCCCTCGCCCCGCGAAGCAATAAAGTAGAATAGGGCCGTGAAGCGGTACGCCTGCGTCCACGGCCACTTCTACCAGCCGCCGCGGGAGAACCCGTGGACCGGCGCCGTCGAGCGCCAGTCCTCGGCCGGGCGCGATCACGACTGGAACGCGCGCATCGCGCGCGAGTGCTACATCCCCAACGGCGAGGCCCGCGTCGTCGACGGCGGCGGACTGCTGACCGACGTCGTCGACAACTACGCCTGGATCTCGTTCAACTTCGGGCCGACGCTGCTGAGCTGGCTGGAGCAGGCCGAGCCCGCCGCCTACGAGCGCCTGCTCTCCTCCGACCGGACCTCCGCGCGGCGCCTCGACGGGCACGGCAACGCGCTCGCGCAGGCCTATCACCACGCGATCCTGCCGTTGTGCTCCCCCCGCGACCGCGCGACCGAGATCCGCTGGGGCCTGGCCGACTTCCGCGCGCGCTTCGGCCGCGAGGCGGAGGGCTTGTGGCTTCCCGAGTGCGCGGCCGACGACGCGACTCTCGCCGCCGTCGCCGCGGATGGCGTGAAGTTCGTGATCCTCGAGCCGCACCAGGCCGACTCCGTCCGCCCCCTGGAGGGAGGCGCCTGGAAGCCGGCCGCCGACGCGCTCAAGCCGGGCGTGCCGTACCGCTGGAGCGGCGAGGGGCGCGCGCTGGCGGTCTACTTCTACGACGGCCCGCTCTCGCGCTCGGTCGCGTTCGAGCGCTCGATGAGCGACAGCCGCGCCTTCGCCGCGCGCGTCGCGGGGCGCGTGCCGGAGGGCGGCGCGGCGCTGCTGGCCACCGACGGCGAGTCCTACGGGCATCACGAGGCGTTCGCCGAGATGGGCCTGGCGCATTTCCTGCGCTACGCGCTGCCCGAGGCGGGCGTGGAGCCGGTCAACCTGGCCTGGCACCTCTCCCGCAACCCCCCCAAGGCCGAAGTCCGCCTGCGCGCCGGCGGCACGTCGTGGTCGTGCGCGCACGGCGTCGAGCGCTGGCGTTCGGCGTGCGGCTGCGGAGAGGTCGGCGGCGGTTCGCTGGCGTGGCGGGCGCCTTTGCGCGCGGCCCTCGAGGGGCTGCGCGACCGCCTCGCCGCGGAGAGCGAGCGCGCGGCGGCGGGGCTGATCCCCGATCTCTGGGGCGCCCGCGACGCCTACGTCTCGGTCGTTCTCGACCGCTCCGAGACGAACGTCTCCGCGTTCCTGTCGAAGTGGGCTCCGGGCGCGCGGGACGAAGCGGCTCGCGTGAAGGCTCGGACGATCCTGGAGCTGCAGCGCCACGCGCTGATGATGTTCACCTCCTGCGGCTGGTTCTTCGACGCGCTCGATCGTCTCGAGCCCACTCAGGTGCTCCTCTACGCGGCCCGCGCCATCGAACTGGCCCGCGCGCTCGGCGCCGGGGAGGACCTGGAGCGCGACTTCGTGTCCGCCCTGGCCGATCCCTCCGACGTGTGGAACCGGCGCGTGAAGCCGCAGATCGTCACCTCCGACCACGTCGCCGCGCACTACGCGGTCTCCCTGCTCTTCGACGACGTCGCGCCCGCCCGGGTCCATCATCACCTGGTGGAAGACGGGAAGTTCACGCGCCGCGTCGAGGGCGGCGTGACCGTCGCCGCGGGGCGCGCGGCGTTCGTGGACGGCGCGACCGGCGCGCGCTGGTCGCGGACCTTCTTCGCGGCCGTGCTGAAGGGCCAGCGCGTGCAGACCTACGTCAGCGGCGAGGAGCTCTCGCCGGAGGACTTCGAGCGCCTCATCCAGGCGGCCGCGGGCGCCGGTGATCCCGGGCCGCTGCCGCAGGGACGGACCTTCCTGCTGCGCGATCTCCGGCCGGACGAGCGCGAGAAGGTGCTGACCGCCGTGCTCAAGCGCCGGCTCGCCCGCTGGGAGGCGGCCGGGCGCGATCAGCTGGAGGACGCGTTGACCCTCGCCGAGGACTTCCGGGGATTGGGCCTGCCGATGCCGCCCGGCCTCGACGAGGAGACGGCCCTGTCTCTGGCCCACGCCCTGGCCGACGCGGCGCGGCGCTTCGCCGACGACTCCTTCGGCGCCCTGGACGAGCTCAAGTCCGTCTGCGCCCGCGCCGCGGCGGCGGGCGTGACGCTGGCCGCCGCGAGAGCCGAGGAGCCCTTCGCGCGCGGCATCGAGCGCCTGCTGGCGGGATTGGAGAACGGCTCGGCGGACGAGTCGGCCGCGGAACTGGTCGAGGCCGCCGAAGCCGCGCGGGCGGCCGGGCTCTGCGCGTGGCGGCCGGGCGCCCAGGTCCGCGTCTTTCAGTGGCTGAAGGGGCGCCGCTCCGCGCCCGCGTCGGCGGCGCGCCTGGCCGAACTGCTCCTCCTCAAGCCCTAGCGCGGGCCGGCGCTATTGGGCCGGGATGGCCCGCATCTCCTCGCGCGCGTAGTGGAGCAGGGCGGGCGCCAGGAGGACGCCGGGCACGCCCATCAGCGCCTCGCCGAGGACGAGACCGAGCAAGGTCATCCACATCGGCGTGTCGATCGAGCCGCCGATGATGCGGCTGTTGAGGAAGTACTCGAGCTTGTGGATCACCACGAGGTAGATCAGGCCCGCCGTCGCGAGCTGGAGCGAGACGGTCAGGCCGGCGGTGACGATCGCGCAGTTGCTGATCAGGTTGCCGGCGATCGGCACGAGGCCGCAGACGAAGGTGGTCAGGATCAGGAAGGTCTTGAACGGAACGTTCGCCGCGTACAGGAAGCCGGCCGTCAGGATCGTGTTGACGACCGAGATCGTGACCTGCGCGCCGACGACGCGCTCGAAGCTGCGCACGAACAGGCCCGCGCGCGCGGAGAACTCCGCGCTGAGCACCTCGTAGAGGTTCGCGTCGCCGCCGTCCTCGTGGGGCGAGAGGAAGCGCAGGGCCGCGACGAACATGCCGACGAGCACCTGGGCGAAGCCGCGCGTGAGCAGGCCGCTGGTCTTGCTCACCGAGGAGAAGTTCTCGCGCGCCGCGGAGACGAGCAGGTCGCGCAGTTCCTTGGCGTTGTCGACCGGCAGCTCCATGCCGACGGCGTCGGCCAGCGCGGTCAGCTGCGGCAGCACGGTGTCGAGCAGGACGGGCAGGCGGGTGACGCCGGTCCGCGCGAAATTGACGAAGATCCAGCCGAGCGCCGTCGCCAGCACCGCGAAGGCGAACAGCGCGGCGGCGCGCGTCAGGCGCGGGCGGACCCCGGCGTCGCGCAGGCGGCGCTCGGTGAGGTCCATGATCATGTAGGACACCAGCGCCGCCAGCAGGCAGGCGCCCAGGTGGAAGCGGGCGACGACCAGCAGCGCCAGCGCGAACAGCAGGTAGGACGCTTTCCGCGGACCGCTCAACGGTGCCAGGCTCATAGTGGTGAAGGATAGGGTATCTTTGGGCCTATGGCAACCCCCCCGCCGTAACTGGTAACCTTGGGCCATGGCTCCCTATCGCCCTCAGCAGCAGCTCAACCGCCCCATCGACTGGGTGAACACGACCTTCCTCTTGGGCACCCCGCTCGTCGCCTTTATCGGCACCGCCTGGTACGTCTGGCACTACGGCGTGACCTGGCTCGAGATCGCCAACTTCTTCCTCATGTTCGTCCTGACCTCGGTCTCGGTGACCGGCGGCTACCACCGCCTGTTCTCCCACAAGTCCTACGAGGCCTCGGCCCCGGTCAAGCTCTTCTACCTCGTCTTCGGCGCCGCCGCGGTCGAGAACTCGCTGCTCAAGTGGGCCAGCGACCACCGCTACCACCACAGCTACGTCGACCAGCCCGAGGACCCCTACAACATCCTCAAGGGCGGCCTGTACGCGCACATGGGCTGGATCTTCCTGAAAGACACGCGCGACAACCGCCGCTTCGAGAACGTCCCCGACCTCATGAAGGATCCCCTGGTCATGTGGCAGCACCGCTGGTACCTGCCGCTGGTCGTGATCATGACCTTCGCGCTCCCCACCTACATCGGCCTCATCCAGGGCCGGCCGGTCGGCGGCCTGCTGTGGGGCGGCTTCCTGCGCGTGGTGATGGTCCACCACACGACCTTCTTCATCAACTCGCTCGCCCACCTGTACGGCTCCAAGCCCTATTCGCTCAAGGACACCGCGCGCGACTCCTGGTGGCTGGCTCCCCTCACCTTCGGCGAGGGCTATCACAACTTCCACCACAAGTTCCAGGCCGACTACCGCAACGGCATCAAGTGGTGGCAGTTCGACTCCACGAAGTGGTTCATCAACCTGCTCGCCTGGACCGGCCAGGCGTGGAAGCTCAAGCGCACGCCCGAGCCGCTGATCCTGCGCGCCCGCCTTGAGGTCGAGCGCGAGCTCGTCGCGCTGCGCCTGGCCCAGGCGAACGCCTCCGACAAGATGTGGGCGAAGGTCCAGTCCCGCCTCGAGGCCGGTTCCGCGCGCCTGCAGAGCGCGCACGAGGCCTACGTCCTGGCCCGCGCGGAGTACCGGCACCGCTACGACGACTGGAGCGCCGACGTGCGCCGCCAGTGGAAGGAGACGGTCGCCCTGCGCCGCTCCGAGTACCGCGAGGCCGCCTCGCGTTGGCGCGCCACCATCCGGGCGATGAACCGCATCCCTCAGCCGGCGGCGTCTGGTCTGCTCTCCGTGGCGACCGTCCTCGAGGTGCTCAAGCACCGGGTTTTCTAGCGGGCCTTTTGCCGCCCGCGCCGTGGGCCCTCCGGCTCATCACCGGAGGGCCTTCTCTTTATAGGATCGCGCCATGAAACCGATCTCTTTGCTGCTGGCGCTGAGCCTCGCCGTCGTTCCGGCCCCGGCCGTCCGCGCCCAGGTCGTCCGCTCCGCCGCGGTCCCCGGCGCGGCGCCGTCCGTCCCCGCTCTCAATTTCGCGATGTCCCGGCAGGAGATGCGCGACTCGTACCGCGCGGCCGCCGCCGCCCTCGACGGCGCCCTCAAGGAGATCGCCGCGACGCCCGCCGCCCAGGCGAATTTCGCCAACGTGATCCTCGCCCAGGAGCGCGCCGTCGGCGACTTCGTGCGCGCCGCGATCCCGCTGACCTTCAACGCCCACGTCTCTCCCGATCCCGGCACCCGCCGGACCGCCCGCGCCATCGAGAAGGTCATGAACCGCCGCTTCGTCGAGCTCGGCCAGCGCGAGGACCTCTACCGGCTCGCCGAGGCCGCCGCCGCCAAGGGCGAGACGCTCGACCGCGCCGACGCGCGGCTCCTGGAAGCGTCTTTGCGCGGCTACCGCGACTCCGGCTTCGGCCTGACGCCCGAGAAGCGCGCCCGCCTCAAGGAGATCTCGCAGAAGCTGGCCGACCTCTCGGCCCGCTTCGAGCAGAACATCAACGACCATCGGGACTGGCTCGAGGTGGACGAAGCGGGCCTCGAGGGCTTGCCCGCGGACTACAAGAGCGGCCTCGAGCGCACGCCCGAGGGCAAGTACAAGGTCGGTCTCGATTACCCCTCTTTCCTCCCGTTCATGCGCTACGCCAAGAACGGCGAACTGCGCCGCGCCCTCAACGACAAGTACGACAACCGCGCGATGCCGGCGAACCTCCCCATCCTGCGCGAGGGGCTGGAGCTGCGCCGCGAGATGGCCGTCCTGCTCGGCCACAAGGACTACCCGGCGTTCGCGACGAAGGACCGCATGGCCAAGACCGCCGAGCGCGTCGCCGCCTTCCTCGGTCGCCTGACCGAGAAGGTCCGCGCGCGCGCCGCCAAGGAGCTCGCCGCGATCCTCGAGGTGAAGCGCCGCGACGACCCCGCCGCCGCGCGCGTCGAGGACCATGAGCGCGGCTACTACTCCCGCATCCTGCGCGAGGAGCGCTACGCCTACGACGCCGAGGAGGTCCGCCAGTACTTCCCCGTCGACAGGGTCGTCCCCGGGGTTCTGTCCGTGTACCAGCGCGTGCTCGGCCTGACGTTCCGCGAGGTCAAGGACGCGAAGGTCTGGCACGCCGACGTGCGCCTCTTCGAGGTGACGAACGCGGCCGACGGCGTCGTGATCGGCCACTTCTACCTCGACTTGCACCCGCGCGAGGGCAAGTACACCCACGCCGCCGCCTTCCCCCTGCTCATGGGCCGCGAGCTCCCGCAGGGCTACGAGCGCACGGCCGCCGCGATGGTGGCGAACTTCCCCAAGGCCACGCCGGGCAAGCCCGCGTTGCTCCCGCACGCCGACGTGGAGACCTTCTTCCACGAGTTCGGCCACATCATGCACCAGGTGCTCACGAAGGCCCGCCACATGTCGTTCTCCGGCACCTCGGTCGCCCTCGACTTCGTCGAGGCGCCCTCGCAGATGCTCGAGAACTTCGCCTGGGAGCGCGCCGTGCTCGACGAGATCTCCGGGCGCTGGGACACCGGCGCGAAGCTGCCCGAGGAGCTGTTCCGCAAGATGAGCGCGGCGCGCAAGTTCAACGAGGGCATCAATACGCTCGGCCAGATCGCGATGGCGGCGGCGGACATGGCCCTGCACGCGCTCGTTCCCGCCGCTCCGTCGGCGGAGTTCAACCGCGTCGTCGCCGAGATCACCGGCATCCCCGCCGACCCGAACTCGAACTCGGCGGCGAGCTTCGGCCACCTGATGGGCGGCTACGGCGCCGGCTACTACTCCTACCTGTGGTCGCTCGTCTTCGCCGAGGACATCTACTCCGCCTTCGCCGCCGAGGGGCCGCTGAACCCGGAGACCGGCATGCGCTACCGTCGCGAGGTGCTCGAGCGCGGCTCGGAGCGTCCCGAGAGCGAGTCGCTCGAGGCCTTCCTCGGCCGGCCGGTCAGCGAGGACGCGTTCATGCGCGGCCTCGAGGACGAGGCGCCTGCGCGCGGCGGCGAGGGATGAGCGTCGAGATTCGGGTCCACGAGGGCCCGGGTCCGACGTTGATCTATCTCCCCGGCCTGCACGGCGACTGGGGCCTGATCGGGCAGTTCCGCCGCGAGCTGGGCGAGCGCGTGCGCTTCGTCGAGTTCGCCTACTCCCAGGAGCCGGTCGCTCTGGAGCGGCTCGCGGAGCTCGTCCATGACGCGCTGAGGCGCGAGGGCGTGACGTCGGGCTGGCTGCTCGGCCAGTCGTTCGGCTCGCAGGTGGCCTGGGCCCTGCTGGAGCGGGGCTTCCGGGCCGAGGGCGTGATCCTGGCCGGCGGCTTCGTCAAGCACCCGTGGCCGTGGGGCGTGGCGCTGCTGAGGGCGATCATGGGCGGCCTGCCCGCGGGCGCGATCAAGCCCGTCTATTCCGCCTACAGCCGGGTGTGCAACGCGCTCGCGCGCCGCGAGGCGCGCCAGGCTTCGGAGATCATGGCCTTCGCCGCGCGCCGCGGGGCCCCGGAGTGGCGCGCCGCCGCCTGGCGACTGCGCCTGATCGCGAATTCCGATCCGCGTCCCGTCGCGCGCCGCACGACCGCGCCGGTCCGCTATCTCGGCGGCGGCGTGGATCCGCTCGTGCCCTGGCCGCTGGTAACCCGCTGGCTGCGCCGGGAGTGCCCGGGCTACGCGGGCGAGGCGATCCTGCCCTTCTCCGACCACAACGTGTTGGGCTCGGCCCCCCGTGAATCGGCCGAGCGCGTGCTGTCCTGGCTCGGGGCCTCCGCCGCCGGCTGCTCCTCGAACTAGAGCGACCAGCCCACGCCCGCGTAATAGTTCGCGGTCCAGTAGTTGTAGCGGTAGGAGTTCTCGTAGAGCATGTTCGACGTCGAGCGCCGGTAGGTGCCCTGCGCCAGCAGCGAGAAGCCCTTGGGGAGCTTGTAGGACAGGTTCAGCGAGACCGTGTGCGTGTTCAGCCGGATCGCCTCTCCCTGGTAGACTCCCGACTCGTTCTGCGCGGGACGATGGTCGAAGGCGCGGCGCGTGTAGTCGTAGGACGCGGTCGCGCCGAGCGTCTTGCGCCAGAGCAGGGCGACGAAGGGGCCGGCGGAGGTCTCTCCGTAGTCGTAGAAGCCCGGGTTGAAGCGGGTGTTCTGCGCGTCGTAGTTGTGCTGGGAGGACTCCAGGCGCGAATAGGCCAGGTTGAGGCCCACGCTCGACTCCAGGCCGCCCAGCGCGGGCAGGGCGCGGCGCGCGGAGGCGGCGCCGGAGACGAAGGCGTCGAGGCGGTTGCGCGGGAGGTATGTGCCCTCGACCGTGACGACCTTCTGATCGCGGTAGGGCCGGATCGAGCCGAGCACGGAGAGCGAGACGAGCGTCGCCTCGTCGAGGACGAGGTCGGCCGCCGCGGAGTAGTCGTAGGCGTCGAAGTCGAGCACGCGGTCGCCGGCGTTGATCTCGGCGCCGAGGTCGGCGGTTCCGGCGCTGAGGGTGCGGTAGTGGTAGTAGCGCACGGCGTAGGCGCCGAGGCTTTGGCGCACCGAGCGCAGGGTTCCTTGTCCGGTCTTCTCGAACTCGACGGCGGCGGCGAACTTGTGGAAGTCGAAGAGGCCGGCGCCGAGCTTCTCGGTCGCGCTCTCGACGAGCAGCTCGTTCTTGTACGAGAGCGTGCTCTTCACGTTCCAGTCTTCGCTCAGCAGGCGGACCCAGCGCAGGCCGCCGACGTTGTCGAGCGTCTCCTGGGTCAGGAAGCCGCCGCCGATGAGCTCCTGCACCTCGCGCGTGCGGCGGTACTGGCCGGAGACGATGGGGATGAGCAGATCCCGGTCGGAGAGCTTGAGGCCGGGCGCGAAGTTCCAGTCCGCGTTGGCGTTGAAAGAGGTGTTCTGGCCCTGGAAGTAGAACTGGCCGCCCAGCAGGGCCAGCTTGGCCGACGGGATGACCTCGAGGGCGTGAGCGGGCGCGCAGAGGAGCGCGCAGAGGAGGACGGCGCTGGCTCGGGCTCGGGTCATGTCTAGAAGGGCTGCCCGGGCGCGCGCACCGCGCCGCCGCCGCCGCCGGAGTTGGCGGCGCCGGATTGGATGAGGAAGGACGGGCTGACCACCAGGTCGATGTCGCCGAAGTAGCGCGTGCCGCGCACGCGCCGCTCGTAGTTCTGGCCCAGGATCGCGCCGCTCTGTCCGAGATTGCCCCCGCCCGCCACGAGGCGGCCGAGGTCGTCGATGACGAAGTCGTCGATGAACAGCCGCTCGCGCGGATTGTTCAGGCCGAAGTTCAGCAGGGGCGTGAGGTTCACCGCGCCGCCGCCGTAGGTCAGGATCGCGCCGGAGTTGACGGGGTTGCCCGCGGCGTCCTTGCCGGAGAACTGGTTGTCGCCGGGGATCTGCCGCGACGCGGCGCCGGCCATGCCGGCCAGCGCCGTCCCGTCGGCGCGCTGGGCGATGTCGTTGTACACCGTCAGGCCGAAGCGGCCGTCGAAGGCCAGGGACTCGCCGAAGTCCAGGATGCCGTTGCCGTTGGTGTCGGTGTAGCCCAGGTAGTCGACGCGCTTGATCGTCCAGGCCAGGCCCGGCAGCGGCTCGTTGCGGTAGGTGGCGAAGAAGAGGCCGGTCTGGGTGCCGCTGTTGTCGGTCGGGTCGCGGGAGACGAAGGAATCGGTCCAGTACGTCCCGAGCAGGCCGTTGGGGTTGACGCCGGCCGAGGGGTCGTTGCGGATGTCGACGCGGACCGGCTGCAGGTGCGCGGTCATGCCGGCGACCGGAGTGCCCATGGTCGTCACGTTGTCGAGCGGCCGGAAGGAGGCGTCGTTCCAGATGCGGTCGACGGCTCCGGGATTGCCGTTCTGGAACTCGTAGCTGTTGCCGAACATGGTGCGCCAGAAGTTCGAGGGCGTGGTCACGAAGGCGTTGAGCTGGGGATCGAAGAAGGTCTGTCCGGGGAGATTGAACTGGCGCGGCGCCCCGTCGACCCCGATCTGCGTGAACGACTCGCCCGTGTTCAGGTTGCGGAGGATCGTGCGCTGCTGGACGGCGTAGAAGGCCGGCGCCGTGGCGCCGACGGAGCCGAAGAGGCTCCCCGCCTGCTTGAGGTCGGCGGGCAGGGCCTGGTTGGCCTTCACCTCGACCGTGGCCACGTCGGTGCGCCCGTCGCGGTTGCTCACGGAGACGAACTTGAAGGCGTCGGCGGCGGGGCGCGTGACGAATTCCTCGACGCGCACGCGCCGGCCGTAGGCGTCGATGATCGATTTGCCGGCCTGGTAGAGCTCGTTGCGGCGCTCCGTGGCGGCCGAGGACTCGCGCTGATCCTGGGCCTCGAAGCGGCCGGACTCGTGCGCCACGAAATCCTTCAGGCGCTCCGGGTTGAAGCCGAAGCGGGGGCCCTGCTTCTCGTCGGGTTTTCCGGGCGGCGGCGGTCCCCGGCGGTCACCCTCTCCGGGCTTGGGCGGCAGGGCCGCGCCGTCAGCGCCCTTGGCCGGAGGCATGCGCGGGTCCGGGCGCGCCTCGAAGCGCTGGACGGCCTCGAGGCGGCCGAGGCGCGACTCGACGCGCTGACTGGCGCCGACCAAGGCCTCGTCGCCGAGGGTGCCTTTCACCGCGACCATGCCTCCGAAGACCTCGACGGCCGTGCGGCGTCCGGCGAAGGCCTCGACGCTGAACTCGGTCCCGCGCACCGCGGCGATGGCGGCCGGCGTGCGCACCGCGAAGCGGCGGTTGGCGGCCTTGCTGACCGCGCACCAGATCTTGCCGAGCGTGAGGTGGACGGTGACGCTCTCCTGCTTCTCCTCTTCTATGGCGAAGACGGCGTCGCGATCGATCGTGGACTGAGAGCCGTCGCGGAACTGGAGGAAGACGCGGCCGTTCTTGCCGGTGCGGACCTTGTCGTTCACGCCGAGGGCCACGGGGAGGCCCGAGACCAGCTCGCGGGCCGCGGAGCCGGCGCGCTCGACTTCGACGACGCCGGAGTAGCCGATGATGGAGGCGCGCTCGACGCGCGGCTGCGGGGCGTAGGCGTTGACCGGCGGGGCCGCGGGCGGGACCGCCGCGGCGGCCGTCGCCGCGCGCGAGGGCGCCGAGGAGGAGGAGGAGAGCAGGACGGCGAGCGCGGCCGAGGCTCGGTTCGGCATCGGTCGAGTGTACCCGTTTTCCGGGGAAAAGCGATGTCCTAACGGTTACGCGCCGGTGCGACTTTCGTCACCCGCTAGAAGCGGAAGGCGCCCGTGAGCCCGAAATACTTCGTGTCGTCCGAGCCCTTCTGGCGCACCAGTTCGTAAAAGGCGTCGAGGCCGAGTCCCCGCCAGCGCATGGCCGCGCCGCCGGTCGTGGTGCCCGAGTTGGGCTGGGGCTGGATCATGTAGCGGACGACGGTATGCGCGACGTAGGGCGTGAACAGCGGCCAGCGGCCGTACTCGAGACGGGCCGAGCCGCCCCGCTCGGGGAAGCCGTTGACCAGGGCGGCGGTCTCCGTGAGACGGGGGCGGCGCCGCACCGCGGCGGGCAGGCCGCCGAAGTCCTGATCGTAGACGGAGCGGTAGGCGTCGAGCGACAACGCGAAATCCCAGGCGGAGACGGCGGCGCTCACGCCGAGGTCGTGCTGGTTGATGACCACGTTGCGCTCCTGGGGAAGGACGGGCGTGGCCGGCACGATCTGGGAGTGGCGCGTCTGCGTCCAGAACAGGCCCAGCTCGGCGTCCTCGAGGCCGGCGGGCTCCTCGGAGTCGTCGAGCAGGAAGGTCCAGGAGCCGTCGAGGCCGAAGGCGCGGTTGGCGTAGGAGTCGTTGCGCGGGGTGACGGAGACGTTGGCGCCGACGGAGAGGCTTTCCCCCTGATACGAGCCGCGTACGGCGATCGTGCGGGTGGTGCCGGTGGAGCCGTCGAAGTCGTAGTCGGCGTAGGAGCCGCGCACGCGCCAGAGGTCGCCGTATTGCACGTTTAGCCCGCGGCCGACGTAGCCGCCCGTGCCGAACGTGGCGCGCGACCCGAGGCGCCAGAGCGGGCGCGACTCCTCCTGGGCGCGCGCGGAGAGCGGAGAGAGCAGCAGGAGAAAGAGGAGGGCGCGGGGCATGTCCCCGCTATTCTACCTCAGACGAAGAGCGCGAGGAACGCGTTGAAGCGGCGCGCCACGTCGGCCAGCAGGCCGTGGACCTGCAGGGGCTCGGCGTAGACCTCGACCGGGCGGACCATGTCGACCGGCGCGACCGGGATAGTGAAGCAGAACGTGGCGCCGGAGCCCTTCCAGGACTCGGCCCAGATGCGGCCGCCGTGCAGCTCGACCATGGCGCGCGCCAGGGTCAGGCCCAAGCCGGTGCCTTCGGCCTGGCGGGCCGCGCCGCCGGCCTGCTCGAACATGCCGAAGACCTTCTCCAGGTCTTCCGCGGCGATGCCGCAGCCGGTGTCCTTGACCTTGAAGAGCAAGGTCCCGGCGTGCTCGTACTTGCCTTCGGCGACCGAGACGGTCACCAGGCCGCGCGCGGGCGTGAACTTGATCGCGTTGGAGATCAGGTTCATCAGCACCTGCACGACGCGGCGGTTCTCGGCCGCGACGCGGGGCAGCAGCGGCGCGTAGTCCTTCTGGATGCGCACGCCCTTGGCCGTGGCCATGGCGCGCAGCGAGTCGGACGCGTCGTCGACCAGCGTCCGGGCGTCACAGGGTTCCTTGACGATCGCGAGCTTGCCGGCCGCGATCTTGCTGTAATCCATGATGTCGTTCACGAGGCCTTCGAGCCTCATGGTGTTTCGGATCGCCAAGGAAAGCATCTGCTTCTCGTCCGCGTGGAGCTTGGTCTCGATCTGCTCGGAGAGGATCTCGAGGCCCAGGCGGATGGAGGTGACGGGCGCGCGCAGCTCGTGGGCCAGATAAGCGGCCTGGACCTTGGGCTCGGCGCGGCGGACGGGGGCCGGAACGGGAGAAGGCGCCGCGGCGGCCTTGGGGGCCTCGCGGATCACCATGTCCTCCCAGATCTGCGGCGTGTTCGCGTCCATGTTCGTGAGCGTAGTCCATCCGTGTTACAGGCCTATTACGGTAAAAACGGGGTAAAGCTTACCCCCCGGCATGGAACTTTTCGCCCCCTTCAGTCGTATGATAGGTGCATGACATGGGACTGGCAGGCTCTGATCGAGACCCACGCGGACCGGGCCTATTCCTTCGCCTTGGGCCTGACGGGCAACGAGGAGGACGCCAAGGAACTGGTCCAGGAGGGCTTCGCCCGGGCCATGGACCGCATCGGCACGCACGACGCCTCCCAGCCCTTCGAAGGCTGGTTTTTGACGGTTTTGAAGCACCTGTATCTGGACGGAAAGAAGCGCCATGAGCGGCGATACGGGGTGTCGTTGGACGCCCCCCTCGACGCCGAGGGGCTGACCGTGGCCGACGCCCGGGCGGACGAGAGGGATATCCCGGTTCTGGACGGCCTGGTCCGCGAAGAACGGAGCCGGCGGGTGCGCAAGGCGCTGAAGGGGTTGGGCCCGGACGCGCGGGCGGTCCTGCTGATGATCGATTTGGACGGGCTCGGTTACGAGGAGGCGGCCCAGGCGCTCGGCTGCCCGCTGAACACGGTGCGCTCGCGGATCGTCCGCGCGCGCGCCGCGCTGAGGGAGAGGCTGGCCGGGCTGGAGGAGGCGATATGAACGACGACGAGAAGCTGGCGAAAGAGGCCATGAAGAGCCTCTTCACGCCCGCGCCGGAGGACTTGAAGGCGAGCCTGAGGCGCATGGCTCGCGCGAAGGCCGGGCCGTCCCCGTGGGAGGCCCTGCGCGAGGCGCTCTCCGCCGGGTGGGCCTACGGAGCCGGGGCGGCGTTCGCCGCGGCGGCGGTCGCGGTGGTCCTGGTCAAGACGATCCCCGAGCGCGAGGCGCCGACGACGGCCGCGACGTCCCCCGCTCCCGCGGTCGCGCCGCAGGCGCTGGCCGAGCTGTGGGCGGACGACGACGGAGGCGACCATGATTAATCTCGCTTTGGCGGTGCTGCTGGCGGCTCCGGCCCAGGCCAAGCCCCGGACCCCCCTTCCCGAGGCCGACGCCCTGATCCTGCGCGCTTTGTCCGGGCCGGCGACGGGCTGGACCGCGATCGAGCGCGTGCAGGTGTTCCTGTCCGGGAAGAAGCCCAAGTCCATGAAGGTCGAGGTCGCGGGCGCCCCGGGCAAGGTCCGCCGCGCCTACTTCGCGCCGCGCAAGAAGACTCCGGCCTTCATCGAAGCGCGCCTGGCCGGCGAGCCGCCCGAGGCCGGGCTCGCCCGCCTGCGCTCGCTGTACGAGATCTCGGTCTCGACCGGCGGCGTCGTGGCCAAGCGCAAGACCTGGAAGGTGGCGCTGCGCCTGAAGACGTCCGGGCTCCTGCGCCGCGCGTTGTGGGTGGACCGCGACGCCGGTCTGCTCCTGAAGCGCGAGACCTACCGCGACGACGGCTCGCTGGCCCGGCGCGAGCGCCTCACCGCGCTCGTCCTGCCCGCGGCGACCGGGCCGGAGCTGTTCTCGGGCGCGACGGCGCCCAAGCCGTGGGCCCCGGAGGGCTTCGTGCCGTCCGGGCCCGGGACGTGGTCGAACGGCCTCGAGTCGTACTCGGTCGAGGGCGGGCGCGTCTCGGGCCTGCTCGCCGAGGACGACGCGGCGCGGGCGGCCGGGCGGTGAACTCCCTCGTGGAAGAGCGGCCCCGCGAGAAGTTGGCGCGCCGCGGCCCGGAGGCGCTGACGGACGCCGAGCTTGTCTCGGTAATCCTGGGGGTGACTTCGCGGCGGGCCGAGGCGATCGTGAAAGAAGGTTCCGGCCGGGGCCGGGAGGGCGCGCTCGAGGAGTACGCGCGCCGCCGCCGCGCCTTCGACCCGCGCCCGGTCGTGGACGGGGCCCGCGCCGCCGCCGGGCTCGTGCCCGCGGAGATCCGCGCCGCGCGCAAGGAGCACTTCGTCGTGCTGAGCCTGAACGCGCGCCGTCAGTTGTTGAGATTGGAGACGGTGTCGGTCGGCACCTTGTCGGCGTCGCTCGTGCACCCGCGCGAGGTGTTCGCCCCCGCCATCGCGCACGGGGCGGCCGCGGTCGTCGCCGTGCACAATCACCCCTCCGGCGATCCGTCCCCCTCCGCCGAGGACCGCGAGGCGACGCGCCGTTTGCAGCGCGCGGGCGAACTGCTCGGCATCCCGCTCGCCGACCACGTGATCGTCTGCGAGTCGTCGTACTTCAGTTTCCGCGAAAGTGGGATACTGTAGCGCGTGACCCGCGTCTTCCTCTGGTTCCTGATCCCGCTCGGCATGGGCATCTCTCCCGGCGTCCTGCTCGCGCGCGACCTCGGCCTGCACTGGGCGCACGCCGCGTTCCTGTACTTCCTGTCCGATCTCGTCCTGGCCGCGTACTTCGAGCCCCTTCTGCGCTGGCTGACTCGCGCCGCGGCCCGTTCCCCGCGCCTGGCCGCGGCCGGGGCGTCCCTGCGCGCCTCGTTCGAGCGCGCCGCTCTCGTCCTCGGCGGCCCCGAGGGCGGGCCCCTGGCCCTCATCCTCTTCACCTACGGGGTGGACCCGATGTCCGGGCGCGCGATGACGGTGCTCGCGGGCCACGGCGTCGTCTCGGGCTGGGCGCTCGTGATCGCCGGCGACATGCTGTTCTACGCGACCGTGGCCGCCTCGACGCTCGCCGTCGATTCCTGGCTCGGGAACAAGTGGGCGACCGTGGCCGTCGTCAGCGCCCTCATGATCGCGGTTCCGCGCGTCGCGCGGCGCCTGAAAATGGCAATATCGGGGGCATGAGGCTCCTCGTCCTCGCCGCGGCGGCGGCGCTCGCGGGCTGCGACACCTACCACTATCTCGCCGGCACCTGGCGCGAGGACTCGCGCCGCCCGGTGGAGGCGGTGAAGCACTACGAGGCGTTCCTGGCCTCGCGCCCGAAGGACCCGCGCGCCTGCGAGGTGCGCCTGCGCGCCGGCGACGTATACCGGCGCGTGTTCGGCCGCTGCGAGGAGGCGCGCCGCCACTATGAGGCGGCCGCGCGCGACTTCCCCCGCGCGGCGGAGTGCCTGACGCGCGCGCGCAACTCGCTCCTGCTCTGCCCGGACTACGCCCCCTCCGAGCCCGGCCGCACCTGGGTGTACGTGGACAGCGAGTCCGGCGGCCGCGCCATGCGCCAGGAGTCCGAGATCGCGGCCTCCTCGGGCGTGGTCACGACGGGCATCTTCGCCGGCAACAACCGGATCCTCGTGAAGAGCGAGCGCTACGAGAAGGCCGATTGGGCGGTGTGGAGGATCGACAAGGACGGACGCGAGCCGGTCCTGCGCTATCCCTACAACGAGGCGCAGAGCTGGTCGGTGAAGCGCGGCCGGAAGACGGTCGAGTTCCTGGTCTCCGACTCCTCGGCGACGGTGACGGTCAAGGCGGGCACCTTCACGGGCTGCGTGAAGGTGCGCGAGCGCGAGGGCGGCCGGAACTCGTGGAAGTACGACTACTGGTGCCCCGGCGTGGGCCGCGTGAAGACCACGGTCGGCGGCCCGGGCTACGAGAACCCGAACACCGAGCTCCTGCGCTTTGGTAAAATAGACTGACGCCGCCCCGCCGACGATGAAGCTCCCCCGCCCCCTCTCGCACTCCTCGATCTCGCTCTACAACGAGTGCCCTCAGAAGTACAAGTTCAAGTACGTCGACAAGATCCCCGAGAAGCCGCGCCACTTCTTCTCATTCGGCCAGAGCGTCCACCTCGCGCTCGAGTACTTCTACGGCGTGAAGGAGCCCAAGGCGCCGAGCTTGGAAGACCTGCTCAAGCACTACCGCGAGGTCTGGGTGAAGGGCGGCTACAAGGACGACCGCCAGGAGGCTGAGTACTTCGAGGACGGCCGCCAGATCCTGACCCGCTTCCACGACAAGCACGCGAAGTCCTTCAAGCTCCCGTACTTCGTCGAGTACGGCTTCACCTTCGAGGTGGACGGCGTGCCCGTCACCGGCAAGGTGGACCGCGTGGACAAGCTCGACGACGGCCGCCTGCTGATCCTCGATTATAAAACGGGCAAGCAGCTGAAGACGGGCCGCATCGACGTGGACGCCCAGCTCACGATGTACCAGCTGGCCTGCGAGAAGGGCCTCGACGCCGAGGTGGCCGAGCTCGTCTTCTACCACCTGCCCACGCTCAAGGAGCACAAGACGACGCGCCGCGCCGCCGCCCTCGTCGACGATCTCAAGTCGACCATCGTGACCACCGCCGAGTCGATCACGAAGGAGAAGTTCGACCCGAAGCCGCTGGACTCGGTGTGCAAGTGGTGCGACTACAAGCCGATCTGCCCGATCTTCAAGGACCAGTACGCGGGGCGCCCCGAGACGCCGGCGACGGCCTCCGGCTCCCCCGAGCTCGCCGCGCTCGTCGACAAGTACGGCGACGCCCTCGCCAAGGCCGAAAAGGCCAAGGCCGAGGCCGAGGCCGCGGCGAAGGAGCTCTCCGCGGCGCTCAAGGCGAAGAACTACGTGCGCGCCTTCGGCGAGAAGTACGAGGCGGCGCTGACGGCCGGGGTGCGCTGGGACTTTCTCGACAAGAAGAAGGTCCTCGAGATCATCAAGAAGGCGGGCCTCTACGAGAAGATCCTCGCCCCCTCCGCCCCGCTCGTCAACAAGCTCGTCGAGGACAAGACGCTCGACGCCGATACGCGCGCCCGCCTGACCGAGCTCGGCGAGCGCGTCGAGACGAGCGAGCTGAAGCTCAAGGACCTCTGATGGCGCGAGATCTCCTGCTGGCGCTGGACCAGGGCTCGTCCTCCTCGCGCGCCGTGCTCTTCGACTTGCGCGGCAAGGTCGTCGCGCTGGCCCAGCGCCCGGTCAGGACGAGGCGGCCGAAGGCGGGCTGGGCGGAGCACGACGCTCTGGAATTGGCGCGCACGCTCGAGGCCTCGCTCGACGCCGTCCTGGCGAAGCTCGGGCCCAAGGACCGCGTCCTGGGCGCCGGCCTCGCCGTCCAGCGCTCGACGATCGTCTTCTGCGACCGCGAGACCTTCAAGCCCGCCGCGCCCGCGCCGTCGTGGATGGACGGACGCGCGGCCGAGTTCGTGGCGGCGCTGCAGGAGCGCCAGGGCGAGGTCCACGGCCTCTCCGGCCTGTACGCCACTCCTTATTATTCCGCGCCCAAGATCCGCTGGTTCCTCGACCGCGACCCCAAGGTGCGCGCGCTGGCCGACGCCGGGCGCCTGCTGTGCGCCCCGGTCTCGACCTTCCTGGCCGCGCGCCTGACCAAGGGCGCCGTCGTCGCCGCCGATCCGACCTGCGCGCAGCGCACTTTGCTGATGAACCTCGACCGCGCCGAGTGGGACCCGGGCCTGCTCGCCCTGTTCGGCCTGGATGCCGCCGTCCTCCCCTCCATCCGCCCGTCCGCCGGCGAGTGGGGCGTGATCGAGCGCAAGGGACGCAAGATCCCCCTGCTCGCGACGGTGGGCGACCAGCAGTCGGCGGCGATCGGCCTGGGCGCGTCGAGCGAGGGCCGCGCGGTGGCCAACTACGGCACCGGCGCGTTCCTGCTCCGCCACACCGGCCAGACGCCGGAGCGCGCGCCCGGACTGCTCGCCTCCGCGGCGGCGACCGTGGGCGGCGTGCGCGGCTACTACCTCGAGGGCACGGTCCACGCCGCGGGCACCTCGTTCGAGTGGCTGCGCGACAACCTCGGCCTGATGAAGGACGCCAAGGCGATCGACGCGGCCTTCAAGAAGTCGAAGCGCCGCGTGCTGATGCTGCCCGCGATCGGCGGCCTCGGCGCGCCGCGCTGGGATTACAAGACCAAGACCGCCTTCTTCGGCCTCGACTCGCAGACGACGAATCACGACCTCGTGCGCGCGACCGCCGAGGGCCTGTGCCTCCTGCTGGCCGACGCCGCCGCCGTGATGGCGGCCGCCGGCTCGCCGGTGACGCGCGCGCGCGTCGCGGGCGGGCTCTCGCGCGCGGACGCGATGATGGCCTTCCAGGCCGACGCGCTCGGCGCGACGCTCGAGCGCCGCAAGGAGGTGGAGGCGACCGCTTTGGGCGCCGCCATCCTCGCCGCGAAGGCGGCCGGCGTTCCGGCCGCGGAGGAACTCGCGGACGCGGCGGTGGAGAAGACCTTCGCTCCGAAGTCCGACGAGGCCGCGCGCGAGAAGCGCCGCGCCGAGTGGACCGCGTTCGTGCAGGCGACCCAGCGCCTCAGCCGCGAGATCGCGCTGTAGGCCCTTCCCCAAAGGGCCCAAAAATAGCGGCCCATCCGGCCTAAATTCCGTCGCCGCTTTTTCCGGCGCGTGCTAGAATAAAACGCATGAACAACCGCCGAGTACTGCCGCTCATCGCCGCACTCCTCACGGTCGCCGCGTGCGACTTCAAGGAGACCCGCAAAGGCCAGATCACCCTGACCGGAGCGCCTATCCCCGTCGTCGGCCGCGCGGGTTCCGCGCAGCTCGTCGCCGGTTCCGCCGAGGTCACCTTCAAGAAGGGCTCCTCCGACGGCACGATCGCGATCAAGGTCCGCCAGCCGGGCCGCGCGGACGTCGAGTTCGAGGCCGCCGTCGAGAAGGGCTACGAGTCCGGCAACTTCACGCTGCGCGGCTCCCAGATCGGCCAGCCCGTCGACATGACGAGCGCCCGCGCGTACGCGGTGACCGGCCCGCGCCAGGGCTACACGACGCGCGAGGATCAGGGCATGCGCTCCTGTCTCGTCGACGTGTCGTACGATCCGTGCGACGAGAATTGGACGGTGAAGTTCAGCGCGGTCAACGGGACCGAGCTGGGCTCCTTCGCGTCCCGCACGGGAACGCGCTGCAACGAGCGCCGCGGGTTCCCGTACGCCTGCCACACCGAGCGTGAGCCGCGCGTCCCGGACTTCCCGCGCGGTCCGCGCAACGCGGCCCTCCTGAACAGCGTGAGCGAGACCGGTCCGACCAAGGTCAAGTTCGACTGACGGCCGCTTAAGGTATGATGAGGCGCCGGCGGGCTGGGCCCGCCGGCGCCTCGATTTTACGATGATCTCGCTCTCCGACATCCTCAGACGCTGGCGGCGGCCCTTGGCGGGCGCGTTGGGCGTCGCATCGCTGCTCGGCGCGGCGGCCGCCGTCTGGATGATGGCCGCCGCGTGGGAGCACAACCCCATGCGGACGATCCGCGACGAGAACGGAGCCGACTGGCCCTACCTGATGGGGATCGGGCTCTCCTGGTTCGTGGCCGTCGCCGCCTTGGCCGCCCCTCCCTTCGCCCTCGTGGCCGTGGCTTTGTCCGAGGCCCGCGACTGGATCCGAGGGCGCGGACGCCGGATCTAGCGGCGCAGGCGGGCGGCGAGCTTCTCGGCGCCGAGGCCTTTGAAGCCCCCGAGTTCGAAGTCGGCTATCGACAGGTCCTGTCCGTCGTTCGAGCCGTTGCGGAAGGCGGCGACCTTCATGCCCGCGCGCTTGGCGGCGAGCGCCCCGAGCGCGCTGTCTTCGATGGCCAGGCACTCGACGGTGGGAATCTCCAGGCGCGCGGCCGCCTCCAGATAGATGTCGGGAAGCGGCTTGGTCCTGCCGCCGACGTCGTCGGCCGAGACGACGGTATCGAGCAGGGGCGAGAGCGCGAAGCGGTCGACGACCATGCGGATCCAGTGGGCAGGCGAGGACGAGCAGATGGCGGTCTTGATGCCCTTGTGGCGCAGCTCGCGGGCGAGGTCGAGAAAGCCCTCCGAGCACTCGACGCGCTGCTCGTAGACCTTCTTCGCCGTGACGTCGCAGTGCGCGAGGAACTCGCGCTTGTCGATGTCGACGCCGAATTCCTTGACGAAGAACCGGTGCAGGTCCTCAACTCCCAGGCCGACGGCGCGCTCGTCGTGCGCGGCGGTCCATCCCGGGGCGAGTTCGCGGAACCACGCCGCCTCGAGCTCCTTCCACTGGGCCTCGGAGTCCACGATGACCCCGTCCATGTCGAAGAGGACGGCGCGCATCAGGCCTCGGGGGTTTCGAGCTGCTGGTAGCGCGTCAGGGTCGCGTACACGCCGTTCTTGGCGAGCAGCTCGGCGTGCGTCCCGCTCTCCTCGATCTTCCCCTGCCGCAGGACGACGATGCGGCCGGCGTTCTTGACGGTGGAGAGGCGGTGCGCGATCATGACGACGGTGCGGCCCGGGTAGAGGCGCTCCATCGCGGCCTGCACCGCGCGCTCGGAGGCGGCGTCGAGGTTGCTCGTCGCCTCGTCGAGGATCAGGAGCTTCGGGTCCTTGAGCACGGCGCGCGCGATGGCCAGGCGCTGGCGCTGCCCGCCGGAGAGGCGCGCGCCGCGGTCGCCGAGCGGCGTGTCGAGGCCCTCCGCGAGGGATTTCACGAAGTCCGCGGCGTCGGCGACCTCGAGGGCCTTCTGGACGTCGGCGCGGGAGGCCCCCTCGCGGCCCACCGCTACGTTGCCCAGCACGGTGTCGTTGAAGAGGATCGTCTCCTGGGAGACCAGTCCCAACCGCGCGCGCAGCTCGTGGGAGGACATCTCGCGCAAGTCGACGCCGTCGATCGTGATGCGGCCCTCGCTCGGATCGAAGAGGCGCAGGAGCAGGTGCACGAAGGTGGTCTTTCCGGACCCGGACGGGCCGGCGAGCGCGACTACCTGTCCGGGAGCGATCTCGAGCGAGACGTTGCGCAGCGCCCAGGTCTCCCGGCCCGGGTACATGAAGGACACGTTCTCGAACGCGATCCCGCGGGTCAGGGCCGGAAAGGGTTTGGGGCGCTCGGGTTCGCGCACGCTGGGAACTTCGTCGAGAACGGAGAAGATGCGCTCGGCGGCCGCGAGGCCGAGCTGGAGCGTCGAGTTCATCTGCGCGAGGTTCTTGATCGGCCCGTAGGCCATGAAGAAGGAGCCGAGGAAGACGGCGAACTGCGCCGGCGTCATCTCTCCGGCGCCGATGGCGCGGCCGCCGAGCCAGACGATCGCGGCCATGAGCAGGGAGCCGAGGAACTCCATCAGGGGCCCCGACAGCGCGGTCGCCCGGAAGTAGCGCATCATCTGGTGGAAGAACTCGTCGTTCTCGACCCGGAACTTGGCGATCGCCCCCTTCTCGTAGTTGAAGGACTTCACGACGAGCATGCCCTGCAGGCTCTCTTGAAAGCGGTGGTAGATCTCCCCCATCACCTCGTTGCCGCGCCGCCCGGCGGAGCGCAGCTTGCGTCCCAGCACGCCGAGCACGGCGGCGGCCATCGGCACCGCGATCAGGGCGACCGCGGCGAACTTCGCGTTGGTCGCGATCATGACGGCGAGCACCGCGACGATGGTCAGCGTGTCGCGGATCGCGTACAGCGGCACGAAGTGCAGCGCGGACTGCAGGTTGGACATGTCGTTGGTGAGCTTGGCGAGGATCTCGCCGCCCTTGGATTTCCAGAAAAAATCCATCGAGAGGGCGTGCAGGTGGACGAAGAGATCCTCGCGGATCTTCTGCGTGATCTTCTGGCCGAACCAGCTCATCAGGTAGGACTGCGTGTACTGGAAGATGAGCTTCAGGAAGAACACGGCCGGGATCAGCAGCGCGACGCGCTTGAGCTGCTCCGGATCGGCGTTCACGAACAGGCTGTTGGTGACGGGGCCGAGGACCTTCACCAGCGCGCCGTTGATCGCGGCGACGACCACCATGACGCAGGTCGCCTGGGCCAGGCGGGCGCGGTGCGGCTTGACGTAGGCGCCGAGGCGGACCAGCGAGCGGGTATCCGCGCTCACCGCGCTCCGGCGGCGGCGAGCCTGGGCAGGGCCGATTTCATCGCGCTCAGGGCCCTTTCGATGTTCTCGACGGAGTTGGCGTAGGAGAAGCGCAGGTACCCCTCGCCGAGCGCGCCGAAGGACGTGCCCGGCAGGCAGGCGACGCCGGCTTCGTTGAGAAGCGCGTCGGCCAGCTCCTTGGACTTGAGCCCCGTGCCCTTGACGTTCGGAAACACGTAGAAGGCGGCGTTCGGGATTTTGCACGTCACGCCGGGCAGGGCGTTGAGCCCCTTCACGATGACGTCGCGCCGCTTCTTGAACTCCTTGACCATCGCGGTCACCGAGGTCTGCGGGCCCTGCAGGGCTTCGATCGCGGCGATCTGGGAGAACGAGGAGACGCAGGAATGGTCGTTGGTGCTGAGCTTGGCCATCGCGTCGATCAGCCACTTGGGGCCCACTCCGTAGCCGAGACGCCAGCCGGTCATCGCCCA
>CAZURZ010000023.1:0-31111 GCA_964623465.1 uncultured Elusimicrobia bacterium | reverse complement strand
AGGCGACCGACATCCTGGTCGAGGCCAAGGAGATGGCGCACACCCGCAAGACCCTCGAGGAGATCATGGCCAAGCACACCGGCCAGTCCTTCGAGAAGATCAACCGCGACATGGAGCGCAACAACTACATGTCCGCCGAGGAGGCCATGAAGTACGGCATCATCGACGAGGTGATCCAGGGCGCGAAGGTCGCCCAGCTCAACGGCGCGGGCAAGAAGTAATTCCGGCCTGGCGGGAACGGCCCCGGCTCGCAAGAGCCGGGGCCTCTTCTTTTCCCGGAGCCCCGCTCATAATCAGCAATCATTCGATGGGATTGACAGCTTTGGGGCGGGCGTGCTATAATCTGGCAGTCGGCTGATGTGATTGCCAACTATCAGCGAGACCCTTCATGAGACAGCTCAAGCCCGAGGTCGTCGAGCAGCGCAAGCGCCACCTCCTGCAGTGGATCGTCCACTATTACATCAAGACCTCGAAGCCGGTGTCTTCGGGCCTGATCGCGGAGGAGGCCGGCCTCGACCTCTCCAGCGCCACCATCCGCTCGATCCTGCAGGACCTCGAGGACGAGGGCTTCCTCGCCCAGCCGCACACGTCCGCCGGGCGCGCGCCCACCGACCGCGGCTATCGGTTCTTCGTGGACTACCTTTCCGACGTGCAGCGCCTGGCCTCCGAGGAGAAGGGCCGCATCGAGGAGCAGTACCAGAAGCGCATGAGCGAGCTCGACGGCCTGCTCACCGAGACCTCGCGCCTGCTCTCGCGCGTGTCGCACAGCGCCGGCATCGTGCTCTCGCCCCAGGCCAAGAAGCAGACCGTCAAGCGCCTCGACCTGATCCCGCTCGGCGGCCGCAACGTGCTGGGCGTCCTGGTCACCGACTCCGGCATGGTCCGCCACTGGCACCTGCAGCTCGGCTTCGTGCCGACGGCGCGCCAGGTCACGCTCCTCAACAACTTCCTCAACGCGGAGATCCACGGCGTCGCTCTCGACCGCGTCTCCGCGCTCGTCTCCGGCCGCCTCGGCCACATGGAGCGCGAGTTCCAGGAGATGGCGGGCCTCGCCGGGGAGCTCCTGCGCGAGGTCGGCCATGTCTCCGCCCCCGAGAGCCTCTACGTCGAGGGCGCCGACAACATCCTCTCCCAGGCCGAGCAGTTCGGCGACCTGCGCGAGGTGCAGGCGCTGATGCGCGTCATCGGCGAGAAGGAGCGCCTGGCCGGCGTGCTCGAGCGCGAGATCAAGGAAGCCAAGAACGACAAGCTGCCCGCGCGCGTGCGCGTGCGCATCGGCGAGGAGGCGGGGCTTCCGGAGCTCAAGTCGGCGAGCCTCGTCACCCACGTCTATCGCCACAACGAGCGCGTCGTCGGGGTGCTCGGCATCCTCGGCTCCAAGCGCATGGAGTACTCGCGCATGATGGGCCTGGTCGACTACATCGGCCGCCTCGTCGAGACGCGCCTGGCGGAGTGGGACGAGGAGGACGCCAAGTGAGCGAGGAGGCCGACGTGAAGACCGAGGCGCCCGCGCCGCAGCCCGAGGCCGCGAAGCCCGAGCAGCCCGACTATTACGGCCAGCTGGTCCGCTTGAAGGCCGAGTTCGAGAATTTCCGCAAGCGCACCGATCGCGAGAAGCCGGAGTGGATCCGCCTCGGCGCCGCAGGAGTGCTGGCCAAGCTGCTGCCGCTGTACGACCTGGCCCGCCACGCGCACGCCGAGGTTCTGTCCGGCCACGCCGACACGCCGCTCGCCAAGGGCATGGACGCGATCTTCAAGGAGTACGAGAAGCTGTTCAAGGAAGAGGGGGTCGCTCTCGTCGATCCCCTCGGCAAGCCGTTCGATCCCCACTATCACGAGGCCTTCGGCTTCGTCGATCGCGAGGGGTTCGAGGAAGGAGCCGTGGCGGACGTCCTGCAGGTGGGCTTCCTCCACGGCGAGAAGGTTTTGCGCACCGCGAAGGTGCGCCTGCAGCAGAAGAAGCAGGAGACGACGGACAAGACGCAGTAATTTGGAGGAATAGAGTATGAGCAAGATCATCGGAATCGACCTGGGCACGTCCAACACGGCCGCGTCGGTCATGGAGGGCGGCAAGTCCACCATCATCCCGTCCGCCGAGGGCACCTCGGTCGGCGGCAAGGCGTTCCCGTCCTACGTCGCGTTCGCCAAGGACGGCCAGCTGCTCGTCGGCGAGCCGGCGCGCCGCCAGGCGGTGGCCAACCCCACGTCCACCTTCATGGCCTTCAAGCGCAAGATGGGCACGGACTTCAAGTTCAAGGCCGCCGACGGCAAGGAGTACACGCCGCAGCAGCTCTCCGCGTTCCTCCTGCAGAAGGTGAAGCGCGACGCCGAGGCGTTCCTCGGCGACAAGGTGGAGAAGGCGGTCATCACCGTACCCGCCTACTTCAACGACAACCAGCGCCAGGCCACCAAGGACGCGGGCACCATCGCGGGCCTCGAGGTCGTGCGCATCGTCAACGAGCCGACCGCGGCCTGCCTGGCCTACGGCATCGACAAGAAGGGCAAGGACGAGAAGATCATGGTCTTCGACCTGGGCGGCGGCACGCTCGACGTCACGGTCATGGACTTCGGCGGCGGCGTGTTCGAGGTCGTCTCGACCTCCGGCGACACCCAGCTCGGCGGCACCGACATGGACAACGCGCTGCTCGACTTCGTCGTCTCGGAGTTCAAGAAGGAGACCGGCGCGGACGTGCGCAAGGACCCCATGGCCGTCCAGCGCGTGCGCGAGGCCGTCGAGAAGGCGAAGATCGAGCTGTCCACGACCTTCGAGACCGACATCAACCTCCCGTACCTGACCGCGATCGACAACGCGCCCAAGCACCTGGCGCTGAAGCTCTCGCGCGCCAAGCTGGAGTCGATCGTCGAGCCCATCGTGAAGCGCTGCAAGCAGTCCATCGAGCAGGCGCTGGGCGACGCGAAGCTCAAGGCCTCCGACATCACCAAGATCATCCTGGTCGGCGGTCCGACGCGCATGCCCATCGTTCAGAAGTTCGTCGAGGACTACGTGGGCAAGAAGCTCGAGCGCGGCATCGACCCGATGGAGTGCGTGGCGCAGGGCGCCGCCGTGCAGGCCGCCGTCCTCACCGGCGAGGTCAAGGACGTCCTCCTGCTCGACGTGACCCCGCTGACGCTCGGCATCGAGACCTTGGGCGGCGTGATGACCCCGCTCATCGAGCGCAACACCACCGTGCCCGTCGAGAAGTCGCAGACGTTCTCGACCGCGGCCGACAACCAGCCGGCCGTCACCGTCCACGTCCTGCAGGGCGAGCGCCCGAAGGCGTCGGACAACGTGCCGCTCGGCAAGTTCGACTTGGACGGAATTCCTCCGGCTCCCCGGGGAACGCCGCAGATCAAGGTGACGTTCTCGATCGACGCCAACGGCATCCTGTCCGTGAAGGCCGAGGACCTCGGCACCAAGAAGGCCCAGCACATCACCATCTCGGCCTCGAACAAGCTCGACAAGGCGGAGATCGAGAAGTTCGTGAAGCAGGCCGAGCAGTTCGCCGACGAGGACAAGAAGTTCAAGGAGAAGGTCGCGGCCAAGAACGAGGCCGACACGCTCCTGTTCTCGGCGGAGAAGGCGCTCAAGGACCACGGCGACAAGGTGTCCGCCGAGGACCGCCAGAACATCGACCGAGGCGTCTCCGATCTCAAGGAAGCGCTGAAGGGCGACGACGTGGACGCGATCAACAAGGCGAAGGAAGCCTTGATGAAGGCCTCCCACAAGCTGGCCGAAGAGGTTTACAAGGCCGAGTCGGCGAAGGCCGGCGCTCAGGGATCTCAGGGTCCTGAGGCCGCCGCAGGCGGCCGAAAGGACGGCGTCGTCGATGCCGAGGTCGTGGACGAAAAGGACTCTAAATAAGGCAACCGGGACGGTCCGGGTGAGAGATCATGGCTGAGGATTATTACGGGCTGCTGGGCGTGGCGCGCAACGCCACCGACGCGGAGATCAAGTCCGCGTACCGCAAGCTCGCCATGAAGCATCACCCGGACCGCAACCCCGGCAACAAGGAAGCCGAGGCGCAGTTCCGCAAGATCAACGCCGCGTACGAGGCGCTGTCGGATTCGAAGAAGCGCTCGATGTACGACCGCTACGGCGAGGCCGGCGTCAATCAGGGCGCCGCCGGCGGTTTCGGCGGCGGCCAGGGTTTCGAGGGCTTCGGCCAGGGCGTCGACGTCAACGAGGTGTTCGGCGACCTCTTCGAGAACCTCTTCGGCGGCCAGCAGGGCGGCGGCCGGCGCGCCTCGCGCGGCAACGACATCCGCTACGAGACCACGATCACCCTCGAGGACGCCTTCCACGGCAAGCATCTCCCGCTGAATTTCCAGCGCGTCGAGTCCTGCGACACGTGCCGCGGCTCGGGCGCCAAATCCGGCTCCGGCGTGAAGCGCTGCGGCCAGTGTCGCGGCTCCGGGCGCGTGCAGGTCTCCCAGGGTTTCTTCGCGATGGCTCAGCCGTGCCCGCAGTGCCGCGGCGAGGGCCAGGTCATCGAGAACCCGTGCAAGGACTGCCGCGGCCAGGGCCGCGTGCGCAAGGACGCGGAACTCAAGATCAAGATCCCGCCGGGCATCTACAACGGCGCGACCTTGCGCATCGGCGGCGAGGGCGAGGCCGGGCCGCGCGGGGGGCAGAACGGCGATCTCTTCCTCGAGATCCGGGTGAAATCCGATCCGCGCTTCGAACGCCACGAGGACGATCTCTCGCTGCACGCCACCGTGGACGTCGCGACGGCCGCCCTCGGCGGCACCACGACCGTGCCCACCATCGACGGCGAGCCCGTCACCGTCAAGATCGCCCACGGCACCCAGCCCGGCGCGACGTTGCGCGTGCGCGAGAAGGGCATGCCGAAGCTCCACGGCCGCGGCCGCGGCGACCTGCTGGTGCACGTGAAGGTCGAGGTCCCCAGGGACCTCACCGCCAAGCAGAAGCAGCTGCTCGAAGAGCTGCGCAAGTCCTTCGAGGAGCAGGAGAAGGGCGGCGGCGGCGTGTTCGGCAAGATCTTCGGGTCTTAGCGGCCGCCCGGCCGCATGTGCTAGACTCGCCTCGCAGCGCCCCAGCGCACGCATTCGGAAGCCGGTGAGAATCCGGCGCGGTACCGCCACTGTAAACGGGGAGCCCGCCGGCGTCACTGTCCCTCGAACGGGATGGGAAGACGCGGCAGATCGGGGCTGAGATCCGTGAGCCAGGAGACCTGCCTGGGTAAACCTCGAGTAAGGAGGACCCAGCCATGGTCCCGTCACGTCTCGCCGCACTCCTCGCCGTCCTGTCGTGCGTCCCCGCCGCTCGCGCCGCCGATCTCTCCGGCGACGCCCTGTTCCGGAGCATCCGCGCCGCCGCGCGGCTGCCCGACGCGCCCGTCGACGAACGCCGCTTCCCCGGGACCGTCCGCGTCCTCGAGGGGGAGGAGCTGCGCCGCTTCGGAGCGCGCACGCTCGCCGAGGCCCTCGGGCGCCTGCCGGGAGTCGTTCTGTACGACCAGACCGGAAACCCGTTCCAGCCGACGCTCGATCTGCGCGGCTTCAACGCCTCGCCCGGTCCGGCCACCGTGGTCGTCGTCGACGGCATCCGCGTCAACGAGGCCGACCTGGGCCAGGTGAACTGGCAGTTGATCCCGATCGAGGCGGTCGAGCGCGTCGAGGTCATGCCGGGTCCGAACACGATCTACGGCAAGGACGCGCTCGCCGGAGTCGTCGCCGTCTTCACCAAGAGGGGGACGGCCAAGCCCGAGGGCTCGATCTCGGCGGGGACCGGCTCGTACGGCCGCGCCGACGCCGACGCCGCGGCGCGCGGCAAGACCGGGGCCTACGACTGGTCGGTCCTCGGCGCGCACGCGCGAGAGGACGGCTACCGCCGCGGCGCCCCGTCGCGCCAGACCTCCGTCGCGGCGAGCGCCGGGCGGCGCTCCGAAGAGAGCGACGTGCGGCTGTCGTACGCGTTCGCCGACGACCGGCTCGATCAGGGCGGTTCCCTGACGCAAGGCGAGTTCGAGGCCGATCCGCGCCGGCGCGTCAGCCTCGTGAAGACGGACTCGCTGCTGCAGTCGGTCGCGTTGAACGCGCGCCGGACCGTGACCGACGGCGTCTCGGTGTCGGGCCTCGGCTTTCTGCGGGAGCGCCTGGAGAACACGCCGCTCAACCGCGGGCGCACGTCGACGTCGCGCAGCCGCGCGGCCATGCGCTCGGCGGGCGGCGCGGGACAGGCGACGCTCGCGGGAACCGCGGCCGGGCGCGCGCTGCGCCTGGACGCGGGAGTCGAGGGCTCGCGCGCCGAGGCGGAGTCCTCGTCGGCCGGAGACTTCAGCGGGACGCCGTTCGCGAACGCGAGCGGCATCCGCGACACCAAGCTCGGCGCGTGGGCGACGGGCAGCGCCGACCTGTGGGAAGGCGGGCCCGTGCTGACGGCGGGCGCGCGCTGGGACCGCACGACGCTCGACTACAAGAACCGGGTCAAGCCGGCCAACGACGGGATGCGCTCCTATGCCCGGTCGAGCCCGCGCGCCGGCCTGAACTGGGCCGTCGGCGGCGGCGCGTCGCTGCGGGCGTCGTACGCGGAGGCGTTCCGCGCGCCGACGGCGGGCGAGCTCTCGGCCCTCGGGCCGTTCACGTCGAATCCGGACCTGCGGCCGGTGAAGACGCGCTCCTGGGAGGCAGGCGCGTCGTGGCGCCACCCGGCGTGGGGCGAGGCCGACGTGACCGTGTTCCGCGCGCGGACGGACGACGAGATCTACGCGGTGTTCGACCCGACCGCGGGCTTCGGCAAGAACAGGAACATCGACCGCACGCGGCGCCAGGGCGTGGAGGTCTCGCTGCGGCCGCGAATCGGCCCGGCCGACGCCTGGCTCGACTGGTCGTACGTGGAGGCGACGTTCGAGTCGGACTTCCGGCTCGACAAAGCGCCGTTTCCGGCGACGCAGTCCGTGACGAGGGGCTCGGCGATCCCGATGGTGCCGCGCCAGCGGCTGGCCGCCGGCTTCTCCGCGCCGCTGCCGAAGGGCTTGCGGGCCGGAGCCGGCGGGCGCTGCGCCGGGCCGGCCCGTTTCTTCGGCGACGAAGCGAACCTCGAGCGCCCGCTGCCGGGCTGGTGCGCGCTCGACCTCGAGGCGTCGTGGAGCGCCGGCGACTGGACGCTCTCGGCGGCGGCGCAGAACGTCCTCGACGAGGGCTACGCGACGCGCGGCATCCTGTCCTCGTCCGGAGGACGGCTCGAGCGCTTCGTCGTGCCCGCGCCCGGCCGCGTCTTCTCGACGCGGCTGCGCCGCCGCTTCGGCGGCTGAGGCTCAGTTCTTGAACGTGCCGCCGCGGCTCTCGCAGTCCGCCTTGGCCAGTCCGATCCAGCCCTTGCCCTTGCAGGCGTTCTTGCCCGCGCAGGCGTGGCCGGTGCCGCCGCATTCGCCCTGGCCCTTGCAGGCATTCACCCCGTGGCACTCGCCTTTGGCCGCGGTCGAGGCGGCGGGGCCGCTCTTTCCGGCGCAGCCGGCGGTCAACGACAGGGCCGCCAACGCCGCGGCCGCCAAGCTCGTCTTCTTGTCCATGATGCCTCCTAGAATCTCGCCGCCAAGGACAGGCCGGCGAAGGGAGCCCCGTTGCTCTTGAGCTCGACGCCCGAGGGCTCGTAGCGGAAGGTCCGCGCCGGGGCCCAGCCCGCGGCCAGCTCCGCCTCGAAGTCGCCGCGCATCCAGCGCGCGCCGCCGAGCACGCGCGTGGCCGCGTAGGACAGCGTCTGACCGTTGATCTCGGCGCGGCCGCGGCGGGCGCCCAGATCTTCCGCGACGCGGTACTGGCCGCCCGCGAGCGAAAAGCCGGCGAAGAGGTCCACGGTCTGGCTCTCGTCCCAATGGGCGCGGTACTCCACGCGGGGTTCGGGCAGCAGCAGCCGCAGATTCCAACGGGAGTTCAGGCGCCAGGCCGCGCCGCCGAACGGAAGGACCTTGGCCTTGCGGAAGGGATCGATCGAGAGCCCGCCCAGGACGCGCAGCCCGGGGGCGAGCAGGCGGTTGTACTGAGCCGCGACCGGCACGTTGGCCGCGCGGCCGGACGCGCGCTCGTCGCCGTAGAGTCCCGGCGCGGCGTCGACGAAGACCCACGACTTCTGATCGATCAGCCACTCCACGCCCAGGCGCGCCGCCGCCGCCTGGAGGTAGTCGGGCAGAGGCGCGCCCGCGGGACGCGAGAGGGCGATCCTCTCGTACGACGCCCCGGCCATGATGAAGACCGCGTCGCTCGCGCGGATCCGGCGCCGCAGGGACTGCTCCGTCGACCAGACGCCGAGCGAGCCGAGATCGCGGCCGGACTCCGTGACCGAGCGGCCGCCGGAGCCCTCGACGCGGGCCGTCGCCTGCCATTTCCACACTTCCTGCGCGGCCGCGGGGCGCGCCGTCAACATCAGGGCCAGTATCGCTGTCATTTTCATGGGGTTCTCACGGGACGCATTCCAGTCGGTGTCGGGAACGCCTTCCATATTACACTTCCCCGGAGCGCAGGCAAAGCCTGACACCGCGCAGTTCTGTTGCTAATATAGGGGCATGCCCCAGTTCCTTGTCGCGCCCGAGGACGTCGCCCACGGCGGGTTCTCGCTCAAGGGCCCCGAGGCCTTCCACGTCGCCAAGGTCATGCGCCTGGGCGCCGGCGCCGAGCTCGATCTCTTCGACGGGAAGGGCGGGCGCTTCGTCGGCGTCATCGACGCGGTGAACGCCGACGGGTCGGTCACCGGCAAGGTGATCCGCACGGTGAAGGCCGACGCGGCGGCGGTGAAGATCCGGCTGGATCTGTACCTCGGCCTGCTCAAGGCCAGCCATTGGGACGACGCGCTCGACAAGTGCGTCCAGCTCGGCGTCTCGTCGATCACGCCCCTGCTGACGCCGCGCACCGTCGTCCTGCTGCACGAGGTCGAGCGCGCGAAGACCAAGGCCGAACGCTGGAGCCGCCTGGTCATGGCCGCCGCCAAGCAGTGCGGGCGCGCCGACCTGCCGCCGGTGAAGGACCCGGTTCAGTTCCGCGACGCGGTGCGCTCTCTCAAGGGCAAGGGCCTGATCCTGCTCGCCTACGAGGGCATGAAGGGCTCGGGCGCCGCGGAGTCGATCGCGCCGTCCCTGCGCGCCATGAAGTCGACGGGGGGATCGGTCTCGATCTTCTTCGGCCCCGTGGGGGGCTTCTCCGACGAGGAAGTCGAGCTCGCGCGCGCCGAGGGCGCGGCCGTGTTCGGCCTGGGCCCGCGCGTCCTGCGCGCGGAGGCGGCGGCCGCGGCCGCGCTCGCCGCCGTGCAGTACGAGCTGGGGGGGATATGAACGGCGAGCAAGCCGTGCCCGAGCCCGTCGCGCAGACCCTGCGGATGATCTCTCTGGCGATGGCCGGCGGCCTGACCTTGATGGCCGGGCTCGTGGCCTGGACCCACTTCAACTACGCGGGCGAGGCGCCGGCCCCGGAGCGGGTGCGCTTCATCAACCTGATGACCACGGTCGCGATGGGCATGACCTTGGCCGGCATCGTCTTCTCCGAGGTCCTCTGGCGCTCGCTGCTGCGCGGCGGGAACGTGCAGGCCGCCTTCATCGCGCGTCTGGCCGCCAGAGAGGGCGCCGGCCTTCTCGGCCTGACCGCGGCCTATCTGGCCGCGGCCAACGGGACGCTCAAGGCCTATCCCGCCTACTGGGTGAACCTGGCGCCCTTCGGCCTGTTTATCGGCTTTCTGGCCGCCCACTGGCCGACGGCCGAGCGCCTCTCCGCCGAGGCTCGCGACGTCCTCGGCGCCGGCAGACTGTAACCTTTTTGCGATAGCGACGGGGCTCTCCTCAGGCCATACTGGCTGCATGGGAACGCGCGCCGCCGTCCTGCTCCTGCCTCTCGTCTTCGCGGCGGCCTGCCTCGAGCGCGAGCCGGTGTTCAGCCGCGAGGAGCTGTTGCTGCGGGCGGCCCGCAACGGGTCGACCGAGCAGATCAAGGAGCTGCTCGACCGCGGCGCCGACGTCGAGGCGCGCAATCCGAGCGACGGCTGGACGCCCTTGATGTGGGCGGCGGTGCGCGAGCGGCCCGAGGCGGTGCGCCTGCTCGTCGCGCGCGGCGCGAACATCGAGGCGCGCGGCCGCAAGGGGCAGACCGCGCTGATGGCGGCGGCTCGCTGGGGCCGCACGCGCGGAGTGGCGGCCATGCTCGAAGCCGGGGCGCGCGTGGACGCCCGCGACGACATCGGTTGGACGTCGCTGATGTGGGCCTGCTTCAAGGGGCAGGATGAAATGGCGGCCTACCTCCTCCAGGCCGGGGCGTCCGCGGCCATCCGCGATCAGGACGGCCGCACCGCCCGGGACCTGGCTGAAATGAAAGGGCATGACGAGGTCGTCCGGCTGTTCCGCGGGCGCGCCGCTTCCCGATAGGCCTAAGCCCGGCGGGGGGCGGAGGGCCCTTGTCCGGGGGGGTCCTATAAGGATATACTTCAGCGTTGCCCGAGTGCCTGTTCTGCCGGATCGTCCGCCGCGAGATACCCGCCGCGATCGTCCATGAAGACGAGCAGGCGCTGGTCTTCAAGGACATCACGCCCCAGGCCCCGACGCACCTGTTGGTGGTGCCCAAGAAGCACCTCGACGCCCTGAGCGCGTCCTCCGACGGAGATTCCGCCCTTTTGGGCCATCTCCAGCGGACGGCGGCCAAGGTCGCCGAATCCGTCAAGCTTTCGTCGTTCCGACTCGTGACCAACAACGGCCGCGGGGCGGGGCAGTCGGTCGATCATCTGCATTACCACTTGCTCGGCGGTCGTCCGATGCAGTGGCCGCCGGGCTGATTTTATCTTGCGTTCCATGCGTGGAAAGGTGGTGAATTCATAAATGGTTTTCGTCAAACTTCGCGAAGGCGAGGGTCTCGAAGAGGCTCTGCGCCGGTTCAAGCGGGAGTGCGAGCGCAACGGCGTGCTCAAGGAAGTGAAGCGCCGCGAGCGCTACATGTCGCCCGCCGTCAAGCGGAAGCTCAAGGCCGCCGAGGCGCGCCGCAAGCTGCGCCGCTCCAAGCGCCGCCGCACGCCGTAAGAACGTCCGTTTCGGACCGGCGCCGCGTCGTTCGGCGCGGCGCCGGTCCGGCTCTTTTCAAAACTACGAGGTGCATCCCCTGGCCCTGATTCCTCCGGAGACGTTGGAACTCATCCGGTCGCGGCTCGACATCGTCGAGCTGGTGGGGGAGTCCGTCCAGCTGACGCGCGCGGGCCGCAACATGAAGGCGCGCTGCCCGTTCCACCAGGAGCGCAGTCCCTCGTTCATCGTCAGCCCCGAGCGCCAGACCTTCCACTGCTTCGGCTGCGGCGAGGGCGGCGACGCGTTCTCGTTCGTGATGAAGTCGGAGAGCCTCTCGTTCATGGAGGCCGCCGAGAAGCTCGCGTCCCGCGTCGGCGTGAAGATCGAGGCCGACAAAGAGCTCGGGCCCGCGGACAAGGAGCGGATCAAGATCCGCGAGGCCAACGAGTTCGCGGCAAGCCATTATCATGACTTGCTGAATAAACATCCTGACGCGGAGGCCGCGCGCCAGTACGTGGCGAAGCGCCGGCTCAGCAAGTCGTCGGTCGCCGGCTTCCTCATCGGCTACGCTCCCCGAAACGGCACGCTCGTCCAGGCCGCGCTCAAGAAAGGGTTCTCTCAAGATGTCCTCATGAAGGCGGGCCTCGCCGCCAAGCGGCCCGACGGCTCCGTTCGTGATTATTTCTTCGATCGCCTCATGTTCCCCATCCGCGACGTCAAAGGCGCCTTCGTCGGCTTCGGCGGCCGCACGCTCGGCGACGGCGAGCCCAAGTATCTCAACACGGCGGAGACGCCGGTGTTCAACAAGAGCCGCGTGCTGTACGGCCTGCACGAGGGCCTGGCCGACACGCGCAAGGCGCGCAAAGCCTACCTGATGGAAGGCTACATGGACGTGATCGCGGCGCACCAGCACGGCCTCAAGAACGCGTGCGCGCCGCTCGGCACCGCGCTGACGCCCGACCACGCTTTGCTCATCAAGCGCTACGTCGACGCCGTCGGCATCGTCTTCGACGCCGACAACGCGGGCCAGAACGCCGCCGTGCGCGGCGCCGAGGTGGCGCTCGAGTCCGGCCTCGGCACGCGCGTCGCGTCCGTGCCCGAGGGCAAGGACCCCGACGAGTTCCTTCACGCGAAGGGAGTCGAGGCCTTCAAGGCCGCGTTGGACGGCGCCGCCGACCTGCCGGCGTTCAAGACCGACCTGCTGATCCGCCGCGCCGGCGAGCTGACGCCGGAGGCCAAGTCCGCGATCGCCAGGGACGTGCTCTCGACCATCGCGCGCTGCCCCGACGAGGTGCTCAAGGACGAGTGGGTGCGCCGCCTCGCGTCGCGCTTGGGGCTCAGCGAGGACGCGCTGCGCCGCCAGGGCGGAAAGAGCCTCCCGCAGAACAACGTCCGCCGCTCGGCCGCGCCGGCTCCCGCTGCGCCCGCGCCGTCCGCGCCGGTCAAGGCGGCCGTCATCCCGGCCCCCGATCTCCAGCTGCTCGGCGTGCTGTTCAAGACGCCCGGCTCGGCCGCGGAGCTCGAGCCCGGCGACCTCGAGTCGGCCTCGGCGCGCGAGATCGTCGGCGCGCTCAAGGCCGTCTCGCTCGACGGCAAGTGGGGCCCGCGCCTGCTCGACGCGCTGCAGCCGGCGGAGCGCGCGGCGGCGAGCCGCCTGCTCGGAGACGAACTCGGCTACGACGACCCCGCCGAGACGCTCCGGACCCTGCTCGGCAAGCGCCGCACCATGCGCCGCCTCAAGGAGATCGAGCCGCTCGTGATCTCCGGCCGTGAGCCCGGTTTGAAGGACGAGTACCACCGCCTCGTGGCGGCGTTGAAGGCCGGAAAAAGATAGAACGGATTTAAGAAGCAAGGAGTCATAGAGAACATGGCGATGCAGACCAGTCAGGCGATGAAGAACTTGATCAGCCTCGGGAAGGAGCACGGCTACCTGACCCTGGAGGAGATCAGCCGCACGGTCTCGGCGGCGAACATGAAGTCGGAGGAGATGGACGAGCTGATGACCGCGCTCGAGGACCTCGGCATCGAGGTCGTCGACCGCAAGAAGCCCGTCGCCGCCGCCGCGCCCGAGCGCGGCCGCGAGCGCTTCTCCGAGGACTGGGGCGGCAGCTCCGACATCTCGAACTCCATCCGCATGTACCTCTCGGAAATGGGCCGCGTGCCCCTGCTCAACCGCGAGGAAGAGGTCACCCTCGCCCGCAACGTGCGCGAGCGCGAGAAGGAGCTGCGCATGCTCGTCCTCGAGTCGCCCGTCACGATGCGCGAGATCCGCTCTTGGGAAACCCTGATCGAGGCCCAGGAGATGACGCCCAAGGAGCTCATGCCCCGCGGCCGCAAGACGAACGCGGAGCTCTCCGGCATGCGCCGCAAGATGAAGTCCGTGGCGCAGTTCATCACCAAGGCCGAGAAGCAGATGCAGGCCCTGCGCAAGAAGCTGCTGCCGGCGAACCCCAAGCCCCAGCGCCGCATCAAGCTGCAGAAGAAGATCGAGCAGATCAACAAGCTGGTCATCGCGCGCATCCTGAACCTCAACCTGAACCAGGACAAGATCAAGCGCCTCACGAACAAGATCAAGAACCTGGCGGGCAAGATCGAGGAGTGCCGCGACGAGATGGAGCGCTACCAGCGCCGCTACGGCTGCAGCTACGACGAGCTGAAGTCCTACTTCGCGGCCCTCAAGAAGGGGAAGATGCGCGCCGAGGCGTTCCGCGCCAAGACCGGCTACGCCCCGACGGCCGTCGAGGCGGCGATGGAGAACATGGAGGTGGTCGTCGACCGGATCGACCGCATCCAGAACACCCTGCCGATCCCGATCGACCGCTTCCTCGAGCTCAACGACAAGATCATCCGCCTCGAGGACACCATCCTCGAGGACAAGCTCAAGCTCATCAAGGCGAACCTGCGCCTCGTCGTGTCGATCGCCAAGAAGCACGTGAACTCGAACCTCGAGCTCAGCGACCTGATCCAGGAAGGCGGCCTCGGCTTGATGAAGGCGGTTGAAAAGTTCGAATATAAGCGCGGCTTCAAGTTCTCGACGTACGCGACGTGGTGGATCCGCCAGTCGATCAACCGCGCCATCGCCGACCAGGCTCGCACGATCCGCATCCCCGTGCACATGAAGGAGCTGATCTCCAAGCTCACCAAGGTCACGCGGCGCTACCGTCAGGAGTTCGGGAGGGAGCCCACCATCGAGGAGTACACGCGCTCGCTGCACATCTCCATGGACAAGGTGAAGAACGTCCTGAAGATCATGCAGGAGCCGGTGTCGCTCGCCACCCCGATCGGCGAGGACGAGGACAGCTATCTCGAGGACTTCATCGAGGACAAGACGACGGCCGCGCCGTCGAACACCGCGTCCTCGTTCCTGCGCAAGACCGAGATCGACAAGGTCCTGAGCTCGCTCACCGACCGCGAGGCCAAGATCATCAAGCTCCGCTTCGGCATCGACTCGGGCTATCCGCGCACGCTCGAGGAGGTGGGCCGCATCTTCAAGGTCACCCGCGAGCGCGTCCGCCAGATCGAGGCGAAGGCCATCCGCAAGCTGCGCCATCCCTCGCGCTCGAAGGGCCTGAGGGACTACCTCGACTAGGATGAGCCGCCGGTCCCACCGCCATCCCTACGTGGAGGCCGCCGTGTTCGCGGCGGCGGCGGTCTTGGCCGCGTTCATCGCGCGCGAGCTGTGGCTGCGCCGCCCGCCGGCCTCGCCGGCCGCGCCGCCGCAGCCGGCGGACATCCGGGCCGTGGCGCTGCCGCCCCGGCCGGCGCTGGAGCCGGCTTCTCAGGCGCGCACCGAGACCGCGGTGACCGGGGTTGCGCCGATCAAGCTGACCCGGGTCCAGCGGCGGCCCCGGAAGACCGAGCCCGTCCCGGCGCCGCGCTAGGCGGGGCGGGCGACCGCGCGGGCGACGGCCTCGCGCAAGCCGGCGGGGGTGAAGGGCTTCTGGAAGAAGCCCGCCACCTGCGGCATCGCCTCGAAGAGGGGGCGCAGGTCGCCTTTCGCGGTGACGATCAGGATCGGCAGCTTGCCCGCCCGCGGGTGGCCCTTCAGGGCCTCGGCGACCCCGACGCCGTCGAGAACCGGCATCATCACGTCGAGCAGGACCAGGTCGGGCAGCGGCGCGGCCGGATCGTCCGGGCTCACGCCGAGCTTGGCGAGGGCCACCTTCCCGTTCTCCGCCGACTCCACCGTGTGCCCGGCCTTCTCGAGCACCGTGCTCATGAGCAGGACGAGGGCCGGCTCGTCGTCGACGACGAGAAGCCGGGCCATTACTTGTGGGGGCGCAGGAGTTCGCGCAGGTATTCGCCGGCGAGATCCTTGGCGCCGAGGCCGAGCGCGATCGCCAGGGCCAGGCCCATCGAGCCGATCAGGATCTGGACGGTGGGGATGAGGATCTGGGGGCGCACGCCGAGCTGCTCGAGGGCGACGATGCCGGCCGCTCCGATCGCGATCGTCTGGGCGGCGGCGGCGACGACCGCCCCGCCGCGGATCGAGTTGGCGACCGCCGCGTTGTGGAGGATGTGGGCCACGAGGCGGCCGAAGAGCAGGCCGCCGAAGAGGATGAGCACGGCGGCGACCATGGAGGGCAGCACCTGGACGAAGCGCTCCAGGAGCTCGGAGACGACGGTCATGTTCACCGCGTTCGCCGCCGAGACGATGAAGAGGAAGAGGACGAACCAGTGGGCGACCCAGGCGAGGACGAAGGTCGGGGATTTGCCCAGCCCGAGCCGGGCCAGGATCTCGTTGATGCCCACCCGGCTGGTGTGGGAGTCGAGCGAGACGCGGCCGAGCGCCAGCTCGATCAAGGTCCGCACCGCCCGGGCCAGGAACATGCCGGAGACCAGGAGGAGCAGGGCGGCGGCCAAGGTCGGGATCGCGCCCGAGAAGCGGTCGTAGGCGCCGAGGAAGGGATCGACGAAGAGACGGACCAGGTTTTGTCCCATGTTCTGAAGGAATTCTAGCATGTTACGGGAATGAGACCTGTGACCGAAAGAACGTTGACACAGGGGGGGGCGACCGCTATACTGGCCCGAGACCCATGAGCGCGGAATTCCGAGCGTCCGAGCTGAGGAATTCGCGGGCTGGAGCGTGCGCGGCGGCCGCCGCGATGCTCCTGTCCGCCGGTCTGCTCCCCCCGACGGCATCGGCCACCTCCATCTCGGCCACCGAGGGCAAGGTCCTCTTCCTGAAGTCGGGCTCCTACACGTGGGCCCAGGTCTCCAGCGGCCAGATGCTCCATCAGGGCGACCAGCTCAAGACGGCCACCGACGCGCGCGCGACGGTCTCCTTCGACGACGGCTCCCGGGTGCGCCTGGAGCCCGGCTCGGCCTTCACGCTCAAGGAGGCGACGCCGCAGGCCAGCGGCATGGAGCTCAAGCTGGGAGCGCTCAAAGCCTGGATCTCGAAGAGCCTCAACCGCCGCTTCCAGGTGCGCACGCCGACCGCCGTCTGCTCGGTGCGCGGCACCGAGTTCGGCGTCGACGTCGACGGCACCGGCGACACGCGCGTGCAGATGTTCGGCGGCCTGCTCGCCGTGGCCGACAAGAGCGGCAACGAAGTCCTGATCAAGGACACCCAGAGCGTCGAGGTCACGCGCGACGGCCTCGGACGCGTGACCGACGCCTCCTTCCGCGAGGAGAGCACGCCGCAGGAGAGCGACGCGAAACAGACGGCCAAGCGGGAAGTCGACCTGCGCATGAGCAAGGAGGAGGTCCAGGCGGCCGCGGCCGAGGAGGCCAAGTACGCCGAGTACCAGGAGGGCAAGGCCCTCATCGACGTGAACGGCCAGGGCGTGCGCGTCGAGGAGTACATCGTGCGCCCCGCCGCCGACCAGTTCAAGCTCGTCGTCCTCAACGAGCGCGCCGACCGCTTCGACTACTTCTTCTACCACGGCACCTTCAACCAGGCCCTGCCCTCGGACATGTCGACGGCGCTGCGCATGCTCCCGGGCTGCCTCGACGCCGCCTGCCCCTACTTCATGACCTCGTACCGCACCGGCCGCTCGAACACGATCGACACCATGCTCGAGACCGCGAGCGGCGGCCACATGGTCGACATCAACAACAACGCGGTCGGCGCCGTCGACGACGTGAGCGCGGCCTACGATCCGGCGACCGCGAGCTTCATCCGGGTCGCCGCCGGGCGTCCGTACTTCACGACGCTCTTCGACAACTACAACCTGCGCTTCAACGGGGTCAGCCATCAGAGCTGGGCCGGCACGAACATCCAGAACATGGAGGACGGCCAGGCGGGCGCCCCGGTATTCACGAACGTGACCACCGTGCAGAACTCCCCGGCCTGCGCTCCGCCGAACTGCACCTACAGCGAGATCTCAGAGGGCATCTACCACGACGTCGTCTTCGCGTCCAACGGGGCCGGCGACATCTGGGAGAAGTACGACAGCTACGTGATCAGCGACGAGGGCAAGATCGCGCGCACGTCCGACTTCGCCACCGGCTTCGGCGGCGCCGCCTTCAAGACCGCGTTGCTCGGCTGGAACTTCCAGACCATCGTGACCGCCTCCGAGTTCCAGGGCCGCAAGATCGACCTCGTCGTCGAGCCCAAGATCTTCATCCGCTCCGGCCTCATCCCGTGATCCCGTAGTGCGCCAAGCCCTTCTCGCGGTCCTGCTCCTCCTCGCGCCCTGCGCCCGGGCCGTCGAGTGGACCCCCATCCTCAACGCGTCGTTCGCCGGCGGCCAGTACTTCTTCGAGCGGCAGAAGGGGAACCTCGGCGGCAACGTCTCCCTGACGGCGGCGGGCCTGGGCAAGATCTCGGACCAGTGGAGCGTCCTGCCGATGTACTCCGGCGCCTACCGCGGCACCAAGGGCATCGACGACGGCGTGGGCTCGGGCACCTTGTTCCAGCAGCAGATGGACCACGCGGTCTCGGTGACCGGGATCCGCAAGCTCAAGGACTCGACGTGGCGCGTGCGCCCCTCGGCGGGGTACAAGCGCCAGTTCCTCAACGAGACCCGCGACGAGCGCTGGGGCAAGGGCCTCTTCGACTACGAGAAGATCTCGGCGGGCGTCGAGTTCGAGAACGTCTACAAGGAGCCCTTCGCCTTCCGCGCCGGCCTCGACGTGTTCCGCGTGCGCTTCCCGAACTACGAGTCGCTGGAGTCGCGCTCCGGCGCGGACCCCTTCGGCGACCCGCTCGGCCGCGAGCTCGCGCCCCGGCGCGTGCTCGACACCAACAACATCCAGCTCACGGCCTCGGGCTCCCGCCCGTGGCCGCAGGACGACCCCTCGGTCGTCCTGCAGGGCGCCTGGTCGGCGCTGTACAAGAGCTTCGCCGACCAGCGCATCGTCGAATCCAGCGGCCAGTTCGCGCGGACCGGACGGCGCGACCACGCGCACTCGCTGGGCGGCACCGTGACCATGCCGGTCGCGGCGCGCTGGGCCGGCCCCGACGGGCGCCTCGACCTGAGCTTCGCGCTGAGCGGCTCCTACAACGGCTCGAATCAGAACACGTTCGACGCCAAGTTCGCCCGCTACATCCGCGACTCCTACAGCTATTGGACCATGGGAGCCGGTCCCGGGGCCACGCTGTCCTGGGGGGACCGCCGCGCGCCCGCCTGGGCGTCGGCGACGCTGCGCTGGAACCGCCAGGCCTACCTGGGCCGCCAGGTCCAGGACGCCGACGGCGTGTACTCCGGGACCAAGCAGCGCCACGACCGCTGGACTTTGGGCCTGGGCTACGGCTACCCGCTCGCGCCCAAGCTGACCATGACCTTCCGCACCAACATCATGTGGGCGTCGTCGAACCACAAGTACGAGAAGAACTACTCGTACACCTTCCGCACTATGAACTATTTGATCGGAGTTTCCTACGAATATTGAAGCGATGAGGAGACGCGCCGTGTGACGGTTGTCACCTGGCGCTTACCTATATAGGGTGTTATACTCGACCTTGATCCGGCCGCATCACGGAACGCCGAGCCCGTGACCAAACGCCGCCACGCCGCGTGTTCGTCCGCGCTGTTCGCCGCCTTAGGGCTGGCGTCGGCTTTGCTGCCGTCGGCGGCCGGCGCGGTCGTCACCACCACGGTCGCGACCGCCTCTACCGCGCCCTACTCCGTGGACGGCAGCGCGACGAACGTGCCGGTGCTGATCCTGGACATCAGCCCGAGCGGCGGCCCCGCGAGCCTCGGCGTCTTCGTCGTGAGCCTGTTCGGCGACGTGCCCGTCCAGAGCCTCACCGCGAAGGTCTGGCAGGATTTCGACCTCGACGGCGTCTTCAATCCGGGCGTCGACACCCAGCTCGGAGTGTCCGGCTTCAATCCCGCGACCTTGTCGTTGCCCGCGTACGCGTCCGTCAACGCGACCGGCGGGACGGTCGGGGCGGGCACGACGCGGCGCCACTGGGTGACGGTCAACCTGACGAACGTCCCGCCCGCGCGCAAGCTGGCCTTCGGCTTCCGGCAGCCCGCCGACATCAGCGCCTCCGGTTTCGACGGCATGCTGCCCTTCCCGGTGATCTCGAGTCCGACCATCACGCGCCTGGGCGTGTTCGCCAATCCCGTCAACGGCGCGGCGAACTATCCGTATCCCGTGGGCGGCTCGATCCGCAGCGGCGGCCTGGACACCGGCTTGTTCCTGCGCGCCGGCCAACGCGTCCAGACCTCGGTCGTTCCCGGAGACCAGTGGAGCGTGCCCGCGTCCGTCGGCGCGAACGGCTCGGGCGGCCCGGGCAACCTCGGGAGCTTCACGAAAGGCGCCCTGGTCGGCCGCATCGGCGGCGGCCCTTGGTTCCTCATGGGGCAGACGTCGACCGTGACCGCGACGAGCGCGGGCTCCCTGTACGTCGCGGCCGAAGACGACGACTGGACCGACAACTCGGGGCTCATCCGCGCGGCCTTCGAAATCCTGCCTTCGACCACGCCTAAGCGCTGGATCGGCGGCACCTTGGGCTTCGAGACCGCGTCGGACATCGACGCCAACTGGGCCGGCGGGCGCCCCTACGACGGCGAGCGCGCGGTGTTCTACGCCTCGAGTCACGACTGCGACTGGAACCTCAACAACGTGTCGTTGTTCGACCTCTACGTCTCCACCGCCTTCACGCGCGCGATCCGGCTCACCACGCCGCCCTACCAGGCCTTCAACCGGCTCTCGACCCAGGGTGAAGCCGTCATCCAGGGCGGCGCCTTCCACCTCGGCTTGTCCACGTCCGGGAGCCAGTACGTCGAGCTGCACGTGAAGGGCAAGCTGGTCGCCCGCGACTCCGCGACCTTCGTGATGAACGGCGGCGGCCTGTACCTCGGCGTCGGCGCCGAGTTCCGCGACGCCGCGCGGCTCGTCAACCCGTTCATCGCCAACATCTACGCCGCCAATCCGTCGGTCCCGTATTATTTCCGCGTCCATCAGGCCACGGTCCAGGCGACGGGCAGCATGAACCTCAACGGCCTCGACTTCCTGGAGTTGAGCACGGCGACCATCCTCGCCTTCGACAACGTCAATCTCAACAACTTCCCGACCACCTCGACCAACGCCCTGGTCAAGCTCGGCGCGGGTCCCGTCCCCGTGAACTGGACGTTCAACAACTGGAGCTCGGTGCCCCCGGCGCGTTCCAACGGCGTGGACGCGTCCCTGGCTCCGGGCTCGAACGTCTCCTTCTTCAACGCCATGTCGCCGTCCGGCAACAGCTTCGGCACGCCGCGCACGAACGATCCCAGCGGCTCCGTGAAGTGGTTCCCCGACGGCGGCGGCGCGCCGGGCAGCATCAGCGGCAACATCACCTCGGCGGGCGGCTCCTCCGGCAACTTCCGCGTGATCGCCTCCACCTCGCCCAGGGGCACGGACTTCACCGGGATCGGCGGCGGCGGCGGCACCGCGGTGACCCTGCCGGGCTCCGGCGCCTACAGCATCGTCAGCCTGCGCGCGCCGAGCACGTACTTCCTCTTCGCCTACGTCGACGACGGCGGGACGGTCGGCGCGCACTCCGAGCGCGGCGGTTTCGGGCACTCGGGCTCGTTCCGCTCGGAGCCCCTGTTCGTCCCCGCGGGGGGCGCCCCGACCGGCGTCAACATCCAGATGAAGCCGTGGGGCGCCGTGCAGGGCTCGGTCGTCAACGACTCCTTCCAGCACGGCCCGATCATCGTCGAGACGTGGCAGGAGATGCCCAATCTCCTCGCCAGCACCCGCCAGGCCCGCGGCTACGCGAACGGCGGCTCGTACCTCTTCCAGACCCCGGCCAGCTTCGCCGGCGTCCTGCACTCGAGCGCGGTGTTCGCCTTCGTCGACTCCAACCAGAACGGCTTCTGGGACACCTTCGAGGCGTCGAGCACGGTCAACCCGGTGAACGTCGCGGCGCTGAGCACGACGACGATCAACCTGACCATCACGGGCGGCAATCCCGCTCCCGGCGGCTCGGTGACGCTCGCCACCGCGGCGGCGCATGTGGGCTTCGTCGGCGCCGCCGGCCACAGCCCGCTCATCCGCTCGCGCATGACGACCTCGGGCAGCCCGGCGCACTTCGCCGGCATGCGCGTGCGATTCCAGGGAGGGCCTCAGCCGGTGTCCGGCGGCCAGTGGGCGATTTGGCAGGACGACGGCGACTTGGCGTTCGACGCGAAGCTCGACGCGAAGGTCGCCGTCGAGCCGCTGACGATGTTCGGACCGTCGACCTACACCGTCCTGCTCGCCACCCCGGTCGCAATGCCGGCCGGTTCGACGCGGGACTTCTTCCTGACCGTCGAGCTCAACGACCCCTACGTCGCCTGGGTGTCCTCCGCCGGCGTCATGATCGACGCGGCGACCGGTTACTTCCTCTCCGCGGGAACCTTCACCGTGACCCCGCCCTTCCCGACCCAGACCGGCGCGCTCCAGGCGTTGGCCGTCGTGCGCGCCAGCGAGGCGGTGACCGCCGATCTCCAGGGCGGCGTCCAGTTGTCGAACTTCCTGTTTCCAGAGGCGTACGTATCGGTGGTTTCGACCGGCCAATGGCGCGTGTCGCCGGCCGATCCGCTCGTCGGGCCCGCCGGCTATCCGGGGACCACCGGCCTCAACACCATCCTGCCGGCGGCCAACCTCGGCGAGCTGATCGGCCGCGTCGCCAGCGGCGCCTACGGCGGTCCCTGGCGGCGCATCGGCTCGTCGACGGCGCCCTTCACCGCCGGCGCGTCCGGGCAGCTGCGTCTGGCGATGAACGACTACGTCGGCGCGTATTCGGACAATTCAGGCTCGGTCCTCGCCGGCTTCACGGCGACCGGCTCGAGCGTCGGCGCCCTGTCGGGCCAGGTGTTCTATTCGACGCCCGTGGCCGGAACCTTGACCGTCACCGCCCGCCTCAACGGGACGACGCCGATGCTGTCGACGAGCTTCGGCGTGGCCGCGGCGACCTCTTACGTTTACGCGATCGCGGGGCTGAACCCCGGTTCCTACGGCATCGAGGTCACGCACGGCTCGTCGAGCGACTTCGGCCGCAGCGGACAGCAGGTCTCGGTCGCGGCCGGCGCGACGGGCTATCTCGACGCGGTGATGTTCCAGGCCACGGCCGCGATCAGCGGCGCGATCTTCTACACGGGCGCCCTGCCCTACGGCGACTTCCGCATCGGGGCCTCGACGACGACGGACTTCACCGGCAACGTGAACTTCTTCGGCGGCTACGACGGGGCGAGCACCGGCGCGTACGCGATCAACTCCCTGCCGGCGCCCGCGACCTATTACGTGGTCGGCTACCGCGACGGCAACAACAACGGGCGCCCGGACGGTCCCGAGCCGCTCGGCTATTACGGCGCTCCCGGCGCGGGCTTGTTCTCGCTGGGCGGCTTCCTGACGCCGGTCTATCTCACCGGGATCAGCAGCGCGACGGTCAACTTCCCGCTCGTCGACACCGGCGGCATCGAGGGCTCGGCGTCCTTGCCGGGCGGCGCCACGGGCCAGCTCGTCGTCGAGGCGGGACGCGCCTCGGCGGCGGCGGGCTACGCGATCGAGAGCCGCCGGGCGTTCCCGTTCGGCTCCAATCCGCCGCCCGGGGGCGTGCCCTTCAACCTCGGCCTGCTGCGCCCCGCCACCGGCTACTCGCTCTTCGCGTTCCTCGACAAGAATCTCGACGGCCAGCCTTCCGGCGGCGAGGAGCAGTTCACCTCGCCGGCCAACATCGCGGTCCCGGCGGGCGGCCTCGCGCACCTGAACATCTCGCTTGTGTCGCTGTCGTCTCCCGCCGCTCCCGCCCCGTTCACCGCGACGCCCGCCGCGGTCAGCACGATCGCCTTCGCCTGGCCGCTGGTGCCGGGCGCCACCGGCTATCAGCTGCGCCGCGCCAACGGAACCGTGATCCTGTCGCTCGGGGCCGGGGCCAGCAACTACTTCGACGTCCTGACCGACAACACGTCGTCCCAGATACGCGCCATCACGGCTTCCAACGGCAACGGCACCTCGACGGCCACCGCGCTCTCCGGCGCGGTCTACTCGCCGGCGACCGCGCCGGGCGCGCCCGTCTTCTCCGCGGTCTCTTCGACCGGCGGGCTGGTGTCGTGGGCGAGCGCGAACGCTCCCGGCACCGTGTTCGATCTCCGCCGCTCGAGCTTCGGGGCCGTCCCGGGAACGCGCGTGTACCTGGGCTCGGCGACGTCGTATTTCTCCGCGTTGGCCCCGGCGTCGACCTACTTCTGGACCGTGCGCGCGATCAACGGCAACGGCGTCCCGAGCGTGTTCGGCCCGACGTCCTCCACGGTGACCCTCCCGCTCGCCGGACCCGCCCTGTCGGGTTTCGTGGGCTATCCCGGCCTCCAGACGCAGGGCGGCGCCGGCCTCGTGGTCGAGGCGTCGACGAGCTCGCTCACCTTCTTCCCGCGGGTGTCCTCGGCCGCGCTGTCCGGCGGGCCCGCGCAGCCGTTCCATCTGCCGGTCGCGGCCGGGACCTACTTCGTGCGCGCCTTCGTCGACCAGGCCGGGAACGGCGTCCTTCAGGCGCACGCGGACCGCGGCTCGGCCGGCCCGTTCGTCGTGACGGCCTCGTCCGTGAACGCGAGCTTCACGATCTCGGTCGACACCGTGCCGCCGGGCGCGCCCGCCGGCCTGGTGGCGGTGGGCGGCAGCCAGCAGGTGTCCTTGTCGTGGGCGGCGCCGACCAAGAGCGCCAACGGCGGCCCCCTGCTCGACCTCGCCGGCTACCACGTCGAGCGCGCGACGTCCGCGGCGGCGCCGTTCCAGTTCCTGACGCCGGTCGCCTTGTCCTCCTCGGTCACCGTGTTCGTCGACACGGCCGCGCTGCCCGGCCAGGCCAATCTCTACCGCGTGCGCTCGGTCGACTTGGGCGTGAACGTCTCCTCGCCCTCCGGAGCGGTCCTGGCCTTCGCCTCCGCGGGCGGCTCCATCTCCGGCTCGGTGCGCAATTTCAGCAGCTACACCGCCAGCGGCGACGGCGCGTACCGCGTGCGCCTGACCACCTCGCCGGCGTCCTCGGCCGTCAGCGTCGCGGAGGCATCGGTGGAGACGTTCACCTTCACGGGCCTGCCCGACGGCGCCTATTACGTCCGCGTCTTCCGCGACCTCAACAACAACGGCGTGGAGGACTCCGAGTCCGAGCCCGCCGGGACCTTCGGCGGCATCAGCCGCCCCTTCCCGATCACCATCCTCAACGGCAACTCCGTCGTCGGCGTCAATCCCGCCATCTGCAACCGCTCGCCCCTGACGCCGCCGTCCGTGAACGGGAGCCTCGCCGCGGGCGGCTGCCCGGCGGTGGACAAGGGCCCCGGCTTCACCACGCATCTGTTCGCCTTCCGCGTCGGCGGCGGCGCCGCGGGCTCCTACGGCGTGGGCAGCCAGCTCAACCTCGCCATGTCGACGGCGACCTCCTTCGCCACCGAGATCATCGTGATCGGCCCCGACGGCTCGGTGGTCGGGCGCGACAACCGCGCCGGCGGGGCGAACCTCACCGTCACGCTGAGCCAGCCCGGGGTCTATTTCGTCGAACCCACGAGCTTCCTGGTCGGGGGGAGCGGCTCGTTCGTGATGAACGTGCGCCTCGAGGGCGGTTTCGCGGGCGTGGTCTCGGGCACGGTCTCCTACGCCGGCGCGCGTCCCGGCGTGGTCCACACCCAGCTGTTCAACTCGCCGAACCTCGAGTCTCTTCCCATCCTGACGAGCACCGCCGCGGCGCCCGGCGCGTTCTCCTTCGCGGGCCTGCCCGACGGGCAGTACTACCTGCGCTCCTTCCGCGACGCCAACGGCAACGGCGTGCGCGACATCGGCGAGCCCTCCGGCCAGTACGGAGTGGCCGCGAGCTCCTCCCTGCCGATCTTCATCTACGGCGGCTTCGCCGTCGGCGCGCCGTTCGCCCTGACCATCGCCGACCCCGCCGTCGGCGTGGTGCGCGGGGCGGCGCTCTACGAGGGCTCGGGCACCGGCCCCTTGCGCGTCGAGGTGGGCGTGCCCGGCTGCCCGGGCTGCAGCTCGATCAAGGAGGTCGTCGCCTTCACGACCGTCGCCGCGAACGCGGTGTACGACCTGCCCTTCATCCCCTCGGCCACGGATTACGTCGTGCGCGCGCTCGCGGACTTCAACGGCAACGGCCGCCAGGACGCGCTCGAGCCCGCCGTCTCCTCCTTCCCGGTGACGGTCTACTTCAACCAGACCTCGACGATCAGCCTCATCGTGCGCGACGCGGGAACGGGCGCGGCGGGCGGCGCGGTCGTGGTCGGCACGGTCGCCTACGCGGGCGCCTCCACCGGCCCGATCATGCTCGGCCTCTCGCGCGACCCGCAGTTCCACACCGTCGACTATCTGATCGTCCTGCCCGCGTCGGGACCCTTCGCCCGCCACGGCCTGGCCGGCGACGCGACGTACTACATGGCCGGCTTCATCGACACCAACCTCAACAACAACCCCGACGAGGAGCTCGGCGAGTCCTCCGGCGCCGGGGCGCTGCTCGGCTTCCCGGGCACGCCCGACATCGACGACCCGCCGGAGATCTTCGTGGCCGGGACCGGCCTGACGACCGTCCAGATGACGATCAACGACCCGCCCAACGCCTCCATCCTGGGCGTGGTCCGCTACGCCGGCTCCGCCGCGGCCGCCGCGAACCTGATCGTCCAGTTCTCGCGCGCGGACATGTTCGACTTCAAGTCGCGCTACGCCGCGATCGCGCGCTCCGCGGGAGTCAGCACCTACTCCTTCCGCGGCGACTTCCTGGCCGCCGCGCCGTACTACGTCAGCGCGTTCGTCGATCTGAACGGCAACGGGCGCGGCGACATCGGCGAGCCGTTCGGCTCGCGGCCGTCGGTCATGCTGAGCAGCGGCTCCGGCGCGTTCCCGTACTACGGCGCCGACCTCGAGATCTTCGATCCCGGGGCCTTCGGGGCGACGCAGGCCGCGGGCCGCATCCGCGGCGAGATGGTCTATCTCGGCACGCAGAGCGGCCCGATGTTCGTGCGCTTCTTCAACAACGAGGAGCGCCTGGGCACTCCGCTCTACACGCTGCGCGTGCCGGCGTCCGGCAACCCCGCGCCGGGTTCCGGCGAGTTCCAGTTCGACCGCCCGAACCTGCCCTTCGGCACCTACTGGATGGACGCCTTCCGCGATCCGACGGATTCCGGCAAGTACAACCCGGCCGTCCACGCGCACGGCACGCTCAACGCCGGACAAGCCGTGGAGCTGACCGCCGCCCAGCCGGACCGCTACGCGTTCGGCGGCTCGATCTCCGACCCCGGGCAGGGGGGCAGCGTCAACCGCTTCACCGGTTCGTTCGCCGCGCCGGCGGGCGTGCGCTTCGACGGCGGCGCGACGGACCTCGCCGCGACCGTGCAGATCGACTCGACGCCCGCCAACGGCCCCCAGCCGATCGTCGTGGGCGTGACCGCGCAGAACGGCGGCATCGAGGTCCACGCGGTGCGCTTCAGCTCGACGGGCGTCATGCTGGCCTCGGCGACGGTTTCCGCCGGGGACGATCCCCAGGTCAGCCAGGTGGCGATCGATCCGTCCGGGTTCGTGTACGTGCCCGGCCGCCAGGAGGAGCCCGGCAACAATTTCTCGACGGGTTCGATCACGGTCTACGATCAGGATTTCGTCGCGCAGAACTACGCCGAGTTCCCGGGGTATCAAGGCTTCGACGCGCTGTCCTACGCGGGCGGCTACCTGTACGCCGGCTCGCGCTTTACTCCGGCCTTCAACGAAGTCCGCGCGGTCAAGATCGATCCCGCCACGCTCCTGACCACGGCGACCGGCTACTTCAACGGGCCCGCGGGCTGCGCCAACTGCTACGCGCGGGTGCAGGGCGCGGCGGTCAGCCCGAACGGCTCGATCTTCATCGTCTACGGGATCGTCAACCAGCAGGGCGACGACGACCGCGGCCTCCACTTCCTGATCAAGTTCGACGCGTCCCTGAACCTGATCGCCTCCCGCGACGTCACCTCGTTGGGCGCCCAGTCGCGGGGCAGCGGCGTCAGCATGGCGGTCAGCGACGCGGGCGCGCTCTACCTCGCGTTCACGCAGGACGGCAACACCGCGCGCACCCACAAGTTCGACGTGTCCGGCGCGGCGATCGTGCCGGGGCCTTCGGCCTCGTACGGGCCGATCCTGGTGCACTTCAACGGCGGCATGGGCAACGTGCGCAGCGACCCGGACACCGGCGGCGTGTATGAGGTCTGGGAAAGCACGACGGGAGCGGGCGATTACATGCTGCTGCGCTACGACGCCTCCCTGAACCTGACCTCGCAGCGCTTCTTCGACGGCCAGGACGGCACGCTCGAGGACACCGCGTTCAGCCTCGACGTCTACAACTCGTCGACGGTGTTCGTGGCGGGCGCGCTCAACAACGGGCAGAACCTGGACTGGGGCGTCGTCCGCCTCAACGCCAACGCGAGCGGCGCCGCGAGCGCCGCGGGCGCGCCTGTCGCGATCACCACGGCCAACGCGGTGAACTACATCGCCGGCGCCGCGGCCTACGCCGGCTCCCTGGTCACGTCGGGCACGATCCGCGTGAGCCTCGTTCCCTTCGGCTCCGACGTGCCGATCCGCTTCGCGACCGCGGCGTTCGGCGCCTCGCGGCCCTTCCTGTTCAACAACATCCCCGACGGCTTCTACGACGTGCGCGCGTTCGCCGATCCCAACGGCAACTTGACGCCGGACGAGGGAGAGCCGATCGGGTTTTCCACGCTCTACGGGATCGAGTTCTCGGCGGAGACCGGCAGCCAGGACCTGTCCGACGCCGTGCAGCTCTGCGACCGCAGGCAGATCGCGTTCGGCGTCCAGGTCGTGCACTCCTTCACGGCGGCGGACTGCACGTCGCCCGACCGCCCGGGCGCGCCGCGCCGTCTCTACACCTTCCGCGGCTCGCGCGGGCAGCCCGTGACGATCCGCATGAAGGCCGTCGGCTTCTACGACTCCTACCTCGATCTCTACGGCCCGGACGGGAGCTGGCTGGAGTACGACGACGACGGCGCCGGCGACGGGGACGCGCAGATCGTCAACTTCGTCCTGCCCGAGGACGGCGTGTACACGATCGACGCGGGCGCCTACGCCTCGGGCTCCTTCGGGCAGTTCCGCCTCGACCTCTCCGGCACGGTCGGCTCCCTGGGCTCGATTTCGGGCAGCGTCAATTACGCCGGCTCGCAGGGCGGCTCCTTCCTCGTGGCCCTCTTCGACTCCACGGCGTTCTCCACCGCGACGACGGTCGGCCGCCGCGTGCTGGCCTCCACGCGGGCCTTCTCCTTCGACGACCTCATCACGGGAACGACCTACTACCTCGGCGCCTTCGTCGACACGAACGGCAACGTCGTTCCCGATCCCGGCGAGGACAGCGGCGTATTCGGGACCGCGGGCACGCCCACGCCGATCTACCTGGCCTCGGGGCAGTCCGCCTCGGGCCTGGAGATCGCCGTCGTGCCCTCGAGCGCGTCGGCGGCCAGCAGCGGCTACGTGACCGGCGTGGTCTCCTACCTCGGCTCGCGCCCGGGCTCGCTCGTGCTCGAGTTCTGGTCGAGCGCGCAGTTCTCCGGGCGGCCCGTCGCCAGCCGCGTGGTCCCGACGGGCGCGGGCTCCTACGACGTGGCCGTGCCGGGCGGACAGCCCTACTACGTGCGCGCCTACATCGACGTCAACGGCGACTTCGCGCTGGGCGCCGACGAGCCGCGCGGCGTCTACGAGCCGTTCGCGCAGGGCGCGGAGAGCGTCTACGTCCCGGTCGCCCAGACCGTCGTCGGCGTGAACGCGACGATCCGCGACCCCGGCCAGACCGCCGGCGGCGTCTTCGCCGGCGAGGGCACGGCGGTCCTGGACCAGTCCTCGCTGACCTCCGGCGGCCAGGCGAGCCTCACGATCGTCTACACCGCCGGCCCCAACGGCCTGGCCGGCACCTCGGGCGGCACGCCCGGCCAGGTCGGCTTCACCGTGCCGCCGGGCTTCCCGTTCCCGTTCAACTCCGTCCTGGGCTCGAGCGTGACCGCCACGAGCACGGGCACCGCCCTCTCGACCGTGACCTACTCCGGCCCGTCGGCCCACGTCACCATGAACAGCTTGGCGGGGCTGGCCCCGGGCCAGACCGTGCGCTTCCAGTTCACCAACTTCTACGTGCCCTGCCAGATCGGCGCGGCGACCTTCACCGTCTCCGCGGTCCAGATCAAGACCAGCACGATCACCGCCCAGCCGCTCTTCTCCGGCTCGCCGTCTCTCGGCGTCGTCGCCGGCCCGCCCGCCTTCGCCGGCTTCGACGAGCCCTACTTCGCGGTCAAGCAGGACGAGCTTTCGGAGGTCCGCCGCGTGGTCGCCTACGACAACTGCGGCAACCGCGTGCCCGTCACGGCCCCGAAGACGATCGAGCTGGCCGGGCGCTTCTTCAACGGCTCCTCCTTCGTCACCGACCCCGCCGTCGGCCTGACCACCAGCACGGCCCTCTCCACGGCCTCGGCCGTCACCCTCGACTTCGCCGTCGGGCAGTCCTCGCGGCCCTTCTACGTCGTCTCGGCGTCGACGGGCTTCAAGTACCTCGAGGTCCACTCCACGATCGGCGCGGGCGCGACCTACTACTTCGGCGTCAACGCCGTCCCGGCCAACGCCCTCTCCTCCGTGTCGGTGTCGACGGCTTCTGGCGGCGCCGCCCTCTCCAGCGCGACGATCGGGCTGGGCTCCGGCGGCCTGCCGAACCAGGTCTTCATCAACTTCACGCTCGGCGACCCCCAGCAGTCCTGGCACGTGCTGATCTCCTCGCTCCCCTTCAAGGCCGGCGAGCGCCCGAGCGCGGTGTGGGAGCGCTGGGGCTACGGCCAGCCCAACCCCGGCGAGGTCGCCTGGGACGGCCGCTTCAGCCCGTGGATCTCGGGCGGCGCGCGCGCGCCCAACGGCCTCTACTACGGCCGCGTCCAGCTCGCGGGCGGCGGCGTCAAGGACGACAACATCCGCGTCACCGTCGCCCTGCCCCAGTTCAGCGGGCGCGCCTTCGACCCCGGCACGGTGCCCAGCTCGCCGCTGGGCTCGGTCCAGCTGCGCGTCTACGGCCCCTCCGGCTACTTCACCGCCGCGACCGCCTCGGACGGCTCCTACGCCCTGCCCGGCCTGGGCGCGGGCAACTACCGCGTCCAGGTCACGCGCGCGGACTACGTGGACGGCGCCGCGGACATGACGCTCAACGCCTCCGGCGCGGTGACGGCCTTCGTCTCGCGCACGCTCGGCATCGACGTGTCCTCCAACGCCGCGGCGGGGCTCGACTTCTACATCGCGCGCGCGCCGCGCCTGACCGTGGTGCCCTCGCTCGACGCGTCGGTCGGGGCCGCGGCCGCCGACCAGTGGGGCAACCTGCAGGTCCGCCCGTCCACCGCGATCGCCCTCTCCACGTTCTACGGCCCGATGCGCCTGAAGGGGGGGACGACCACCTTCGACGACGGCGGCCAGTGGGACCCGGCCACGCAGCAGTTCGTCACCCGCACCATCCTCGGCTTCAACGTGCCGGTCGGCAGCTACACCGTGCTGGCCGACCTCAACGGCTACTCGCGCTCGAGCGCGGCGGTCTACGTCGGGCCCGACGGCGCCCGCGTCGACCTGCCCGCCTTCCTGCCCAAGGCCGTGATCTCCGGCACCATCGCCCTGCCCGCGCCCGCGCCGGCCGGCGGCGTCTCGGTCGGCATCACCGCGGCCGCCCTCTCGACGGGAGCCGCGGCGTCGGGCCTCTCCGGCGGCGCCTTCGTCAA
>CAZURZ010000022.1:0-32235 GCA_964623465.1 uncultured Elusimicrobia bacterium | reverse complement strand
CCGAAGAAGAATTGCTCATCAAGGAGATCATCATCCGAGGCGTCCTGCTCCTGCAGAGCGGCGCGACGCCCTCCGTCGTCGAGGCCAATCTCAAGGCGTACCTGCCGCCGTCCAAGCGGCTGATCGTGAAGGGGCCCCCGGCCCCGGGAGCCCCCGGCGCGCCCGCCGCCCCGGCCGCCTAAAGGAACCCCGCCATGCCGATGAGAGCGCCGAAAGGCTTCATCGACGAAAGCGACCCCAAGGTCGCCCGCGTCGGCCATCCCGCGCCCGCCTGGGTCGTGTGCTACGCCGACTTGATGACCGAGCTGGTCTGCTTCTTCGTCATTCTCTACGCGCTCTCCGCGGCCCTCAACAAGAACGTCCAGAACGCGGCCCAGCAGGTCAAGGACATGATGGACAAGGGCCAGGTGAAGGGCGAGGTCAAGATCGACAAGGACGGGCTCAAGATCTCGATCGAGGAGCAGGGCGGAGCCTCGTTCTTCGGCTCCGGCGCGGCCGAGCCGACGCCCGAGATCGACGCCAAGCTCGCGCTGCTCACCCCGGCGCTGTCCAAGCTCGCGAAGGAGCACGAAGTCCTGGTGGAGGGGCATACCGACGGGCAGGCGATTCACAACGATTATTTCGATTCGAACTGGGAGCTCTCCACCGCGCGCGCGACCAGCGTGGCCCGGCTGCTCATCGAGAAGTACAACATGCCGGCCGAGAACATCGGCGCCGTCGGCTACGGCGGCAACCGCCCGATCGCCGACAACGCGACGCCCGAGGGCCGCGCCAAGAACCGCCGCGTGGTCATCTTCGTGAAGAGCAACCCGATCAAGAAGGCCGCGGCCGGAGAGGAAGCCCAGGCCGCGCCGCCGGCCGCCGCGGTTCCCGCGGCGCCGTCCGCGCCGCCCGAGAATCCCGATTCCCCGTCGGCGGCGCCGCCGGCGGCGGGGGGCGCCGAATGATAGAATACGGCATGCGCCGCTTCGCTCCGTTGGTCCTGCTGGCGATCTTCGCCGCATGCGGGCCCTCGAACAAGAACGTCGTGGTCGAGGACTTCGCCGAGGGCCGCATCGTCGACCTCTCCATCACCGAGAAGCTCACCGGCACCTCGGAGCTCCTCCTGTTCTCCGTGCCGAAGAAGACGCAGTTCCTCGACGGCTACATCCAGGGCGTCATCACCGACTACCAGGACAACCCGGTCCAGGGCGTCGTGGTGCGAGCCGTCGCCAGCGGCGAGAACACGCTCGAGGAAGGCGAGGCGCGCCCGTCCGGCTTCGCCACGTCCTCGTTCGACCCCGGCGTCTCCGACACCAACGGCTTCTACCGCATCCGCTTCTCCCTGCCGATCCTCTCGAAGAAGGTCGACATCCGCGGCCGCATGCTCTACAACCCCGGCTGGGAGCAGGAGCGCGACAACCTCGGCAAGGCCTACGAGCCGCAGACCAAGCAGAGCCAGTTCCGCCTGTACTACGACCGCAAGAACGGCCGCATCATCTTCTCCGAAGGCGTGCGCAAGACCGTCGTGTCGCCCGTGACGTCCAAGGGCGCCGCCAAGGCCGCGCCCCTTCCCGGAGCGGAGCCGCCCAAGCCCGTCGAGAAGCCCAAGCCCGCGGATGAGCCGGCGGGCGGCTCGGACGACCTCTTCAAGGGCTTCGGCTTCGGCCAGTGACCGTCTACCTCGACCACAACGCCACGACTCCGGTGCGCTCCGAGGTCGTCGACGCCATGCTGCCCTGGCTGCGCGACGGTTACGGCAATCCGAACTCGACGTACTCGCTCGGCCAGAGGGCCCGCGCGGCCGTCGAGCTCGCGCGCGAGCGGGTCGCCGCCGCCCTGGGCGCGGCCGACCCCTCCGAGATCGTCTTCACCTCGTGCGGCTCCGAATCCGACGCCCTCGCGATCGCCGGCGGAGCCTGGCAGGCGCACGACGAGACCAAGGGCGCGCGACGCAAGATCGTGACCACCAAGATCGAGCACGACGCGATCCGCGTCCTGGCCGCTCAGCTGCGCCGCCGCGGGCTCGAGGTCGCCGAGGCCGGCTGCGGCGGCGACGGGGCGGTCGACGCTCCGGCGGCGAAGGCCCTGATCGACCCGGCGACATCGGTCGTCAGCGTCATGCACGCGAACAACGAGACCGGCGTCCTCCAGCCCTGCGCCGAGCTCTTCGCCGCCGCGCGCGCCGCGGGGGCGCTCGCGCACTGCGACGCGGTCCAGTCCTTGGGCAAGGAGCGCATCGACGCGAAGTCTCTGGGCGCCGACCTGATCGCGGTCTCCGGCCACAAGGTCAACGCGCCCAAGGGCGTCGGCGCCCTGTACGTGCGCCGCGGCGTCCGGCTCTCTCCGCTCGTCACCGGGCACCAGGAGAAGAACCGGCGCGGCGGCACGGAGAACGTCGCCTCCATCGTCGGCTTCGGCCTGGCATGCGAACTGGCCGTCCGCGAGTTGTCCGAGGCGCGCGCGCACGCGCTGGCGCTGCGCGGCAAGATCGAGGCGGGAGTCTTGCGGATCAAGGGCGTACGCCTCAACGGGCGCCCGGACGCGCGTCTTCCCAACACCTCCCATTTCAGCTTCGACGGCCTCGACGGGCACCACCTCGTCGTGGCTCTCGACCTGGAGGGTGTCTGCGTCTCGAGCGGCCCGGCCTGCTCGTCGGGCGCCTCGACCCCCTCGCACGTCCTGACCGCGATGGGGGTGCCGGCCGCGACCGCGACGGGCTCCCTGCGCGTCTCCACGGGCTGGGGCAGCACGGACGCCGACGCCGACAAGTTCCTGGCCGTCCTGCCCGCCGCGGTGGAGAAGCTGCGCTCGGCCGCGAGGGTGGCCGCGTGAGCCGCGTCCTCGTCGCGATGTCCGGCGGCGTCGATTCCTCGGTTGCGGCCGCCATGGTCCACGAACGCGGCGACGAGGCCGTCGGCGTCACCATGAAGCTCTTGGCGCGCGCGGAGACCGGCTTCGGCTGCTGCGGCTCGCCCGCGGACGTGGACGACGCCAGGCGCGTGGCCGAGCGGCTCGGGATCAAGCATTACGTCTCGGATATGGCCGAGGTGTTCGCCGACAAGGTGATCCGGCCGTATCTGGACGCGTATCTGGGCGGCACGACGCCCAATCCGTGCGTGGAATGCAACCGCTCGCTCAAGTTCGGGCATCTGCTGGCGCTCGCTCAGGCCTGGGGCTGCGATAAGGTCGCGACGGGGCATTACGCCCGCGTCCAGGACGGAAGGCTGATGAAGTCGCTGGATCCGAAGAAGGACCAGAGCTACTTCTTGTATTCGCTGACGGCGGACGCGCTGCGCAAGGCCGACTTCCCCGTGGGCGGGCTGTCCAAGGACGAGGTCCGCGCGAAGGCGCGGGAGCTCGGTTTGAAGACCGCGGACAAGCCGGAGAGCATGGAGACGTGCTTCGTGCCGAACCGGGACGTGCGGGGGTTCGTGGCGGCGCACGCCGACGCGCAAGCCCCCGGCCTTCGGCCTGGGCCCATTCGCGACCTCTCCGGGCGCGAGCTCGGAACTCACAAGGGTCTGGCGGGTTATACCGTCGGGCAGCGCGCGGGTTTGGCCGGCCGGGCGGCGACGGCGTACGTCGTGCGCCTGGAGCCGGAGGAAAACGCTCTCATCGTCGGCGATGCTCCCGGAACTTACTCGAAGACCATCCATGTCGGACGAATCAATTTGAACGGCGACGGCGAACGAATGGGGCGGGCCTTCCGGGCCGAAGTCAGGATCCGACATCGGCATGCGCCCGCGGCCGCCTCGGTGGAGAACCACGGCGGCCCGGCTTGGACGATTACTTTCGATGAGCCGCAAAAAGCGCCTGCTCCCGGACAGGCCGCGGTTTTTTATTCCGGTGATTACGTTCTCGGAGGCGGGACCATCACGCGAGGTGAGCCATGAGATACGCCATCATAGTGTCGGCCATGATTTTTTCTTCGTGCGCCGGAATGTTCGGAGGGCGCGACGAGGCTTCTCAGGAGTTCGACAAGGAGACCTCGGCCAACGAGGCGCGCGTGAAGGAGGATCGCGTGCGGTCCTCCCTGGCGCAGCTCGAGGCCCGCATGGCCGACTACACCAAGACCGAGAAGAAGATCCCCGCGAAGCTGGAGCGCCTCGTGCCGAAGTATCTCGGCGAGATCCCCTCGCTCGATCTGCCCGTCTGCGGGCGGGAGTCCAACCAGGTGGAGACCTACTCGGCCGACGTCCTGCGCGACGGCCAGGTCGACGGCTCGCGCATCCGCGGCACCGGACGCTGGGGCTACGTCTTCAACGACCGGCAGATCGTGATCTTCGTGGACTGCCTCAAGCCGTCCCTGCGCGGCGTGCCCTGGTATCAGGAGCGCGGCGTCTACTGACCGTCCTCTGGCGGAGGGGGGGATCCGGGGCTATACTCCCCCCATGGGTACGGGACCCCTCGCCCTGCTCCTTCTGCTCGCTCCCGCCGCGGGCGCCCAGCTGCGCGGCGTCTCCGCGGAGGGAACGGCCGTCCAGATCCTGGGCGTGCGCGTGGCCGGCTTCCTCGCGACGCCCGCCGGGCGCGAGTTGACCGCGAGCCATCCGGGCTTGGGCCTCTTGCCGAGCCTGCCGCTGCGCTCGGAGGGAGTGGGGCTGGTCATGAGCGAGCTGTCGGCGGAGATGCCGCGGGCGCTCGTCGGCGAGCTCATGCGCCGGCCCGAGGCGGTGGAGCCCGCCGTGCTCGCCGCGGCGCTGTCCAGGGCGTACGTCCGTGCCGCCCCGGGGGCGGCGGAGCGCGTCGACGACGCGCTCGCCCACGAGACCCGGCGCTTCGAGCGCGGGATCGTCGGCGAGGAGCAGTACCGCGCGTTCGCGGAGAGCCTGTCGGCTTACGCCGTCTTCGGCCCGGAGGCCGCGGCCCGGGCCCAGAACGCCAAGCTCGCCTCGCACCGGATCCTCGCGAAGCGGGCCGGAGCGGACGGGCGCGAGATCGCGCGACGCCTGGGCGACGGACGCGCGCCGCCCGAGTCCGCCTCCGGCGCGGTGGACGCGCGCGGGGAGGCGGGCGCCCCGAGGCCGGGCGCGTCCCTGGCCCCCTATTCCGGGCCGGCGGAGAAGACCCTCGGCGGAGCCGCGGCGTCCATCGAGGCGACTCCCTTCGAGAAGGCCGCTCCGGGCGCGGTCTGGTACGCGGCCTTCGCCGGATTGCTGTACGGCGCGTTCTCCGCGTTCGGCCGCCTTCATGCGCCCGAACTGCCCGGGGCGCTCCCGGACCTCACCGACCTGCTCACCCGCTTGCCGTCCTCGTTCCAGCCGGCGTTCGATTGGACCGTGCTCACCGTCGCGGCCGGCCTCCTGATCGGCGTGCTCCTGAGCGGATTCGGGCGCAAGCCCGCTCCCGGCGGGCCCGTCTTCACTCCGAGACTGCTCGCGGGCCTGCCGCTGGCGGCGCTGCTGGAGGAAGTCCTTTTTCGCGTCGTCGTCTTCGGCGGCTTGGCCAACCTGCTGTCGTGGCTGACTCCGCTGACCGCTCCGGTCGCGCTGCTCGTCGCGGCGCTGGCCAGTTCGGCGTGGTTCGCGTCCGCGCACCGTTACGGCTATTGGCTGCCGCGCTTCGTCGGCGGCCTGATCTACGCCTACCTCTACGCGACCCAGGGCCTCGCGGCGGCGGCCTTGGTCCATGCGCTGCACAACATGGCGCTCGTGGGGGCGGTTCTTCTTCCCGGCGCGGTCCGGGACGCGCTGCGACGCCGTCGCGAGGCGCGCGCCTTTTCCTAGCGGTAGCGGCGCTCGAAGTCCTTCTCGTCGCAGACCGGCAGCAGGCCGCCGCCCAGCCGGGCCAGATGGACGGCCATCCCGGCGCCCAGGTAGGACAGCGCGTGCAGCTCGCGCAGCAGGGGCTTCGTGCGCAGGAACCTCTTCAACCCGGGATCGGGATGGGGCCAGTCCGGAATGCCGGTCACCGGCTTGCCGTCGAGCGTGTTCAGGTGCGTGCGGCACTCCGCCTTCACGCCGAGCTTGCGGCAGGCGAGGTCCACGGCGGTCTCCGCCATCACGCGGTAGTCCGACATCTTGCCGCCGCCGATCGTCAGCAGGCCGGGGAGGCCGTCTCGCGTCTCGTGATCGAACACCTCGAAGTCGCGCGAGAGCTGCTTCTCGGATCCGGGCTGTCCCAGGATGGGACGGGAGCCCACGATCGTGGCGTCATGTTTGACCGGCCATGATCTGAAATATCGTCTCACGGAGCGGCTCAAATAGCCGATTTCATCCTCCGTCGTCCTCGTCTGATCCGGGTCGTCCGGCCCCGGCAGATCCGTCGGCCCCACCCAGGTCCCCAACGGGGACGGCACCACGAACACGTAGCGCGAGCGGTCCTCGGCTTCCAGGAGCAGGCCGACGGAGGTCAGCGCCTTGTCCTTGTAGATCAGATGCGTGCCTTTCATCAGGCGCAGGGGCATGCGCGCTCCGGCCAGGGAGGAGACCTTGTCGATCCAGGGGCCCGCCGCGTTCAAGACGACCTTGCCGCGCAGCGTCCGGCCGCCGGCGACGACTCCGGACACGCGGGCGCCGTCCTTGAGCACGGCGGTGACGGGGGAGTCGAGCAGGACCTCGGCGCCGGCGGCTTTCGCCGACTCGAGCGTGCGGCGGGCGAGCGCTTCGGCGTCGACCCACCATTCGTCGAAGACGAGCGCGCCCTTCAATCCTTCGGGCGCGAGGCCGGGCACGACCTTGAGCGCGGCTTCGGCGCTCAGGCGCATGTGCGGCTTGCCGTACTTCATGGGCTGGAAGAGGTCGTACTGCTCGAACAGGGTCTCGACCGTCTCGAGCCCGCGGCTGTGCCCTTCGTACACCGGCCAGACGATGGGCAGGCGCGCGAGCAGGTCGCCGGCGGTGCGCACGATGTGGCCGGAGTCCCAGCACGACGAATGCGTGGTCAGGCGGTCGTAGAGCAGATAACGCACGCCCCCGTGGATCAGATGGGTCGAGGCCGACGTGGTGCCTTGGCCGGGAGCGCCGCGTTCGGCGAGCGCGACCTTGAGGCCGCGCAGGGCGGCGTCGCGGGCCGCGCCCGCGCCGGTCACGCCGCCGCCGACCACGATCAGGTCGTAGGTCACCCGGCTATCGTATCAAAGCCGGGACGAAGCGGCGCGTCAGGGCAGGCCGCCCGGGTTCAGCTCCCGGCGGCCGCCGTTGGCCACCTCCATCACGATGGGGCAGCCGAAGCTCTCGGCCTGCCCGCCCTTGCAGCCGCCGCCGGCCGGGGCGATGTTGAGGTAGTAGATCTGATCGTTCTCCAGCTCGCAGAGTTCCTTCCACAGGCGCTGGTTTTTCGGCGTGCCGAAGCGCAGCTCCCACTTCATGCTGCAGGGCTGCTGGCACGTCGTGTAGGCGGAGTTGACCATCTCGCCGACGCACAGAGCTCCCGAGCCGGACACGACGCCCGGGCTCTTGGAGATAGCGGCTTTATAGGCGTACTTGCCGCCGCCGGTCAGGTCGCCGTTGGTCCCGCCGATGAGCATGGGAAACGCGCCCTTCTCCGGGCCCTTGTGCCGCATGCGGATGGCCCACTTCTTGCCGCCGCCGAGCGAGATCACCGGGCGGTCCGCGCCGCTGCCGGTGTTGCGGATCTGGCCGATCGTGGGAAGGCGGCCGATGTCGATGACCTCGAAGCCGCCGTCGCCCGCGGGCGCGGCGTCGCCGTTCCCGGCGGGCCCGGATTCGCCGGTCTCGGCCGCCGCGGCGCCGCTGCCGGCGCGCGTATCGCGCTGGATCACGCGGTTGGAGCGGGGCGAGCCCTCGCCGCGGCTGATGCCGGCGCCGCCCTGGCTGGTGCCGGAGGCGTCCGCGCCCGCGGCCGGCGCGGAGGCGGGCGCGTGCACCGCCGGGGCCGAGCGGCGCGGCGCCCGGTACGGGGCGGGGGCGCGCTTCGCCGGAGCGGGCTCCGGCTCGGGAGCTTCGATGGCCGCGTGCTCTTCCTCGGGCTCGTCGTCCTCGGCGCGGACGGGGAGGGCGGACAGGGCGAGGCAGGGCAGGAGGAGGAGTAAATGTCTCATGGTCCCCACAGTATAGGCCCGGCGAGCCGGAGCCGCAAGTCCGTCAGGTCAATTCGTGGACGTCGCCGTACTCGGGGGTCTCGACGCGCTCGAGCCCCTCGGCGCGCAGGCGCTCCTTGAGCGCGAGGCGCTCCTCGGGATCGCCGTGGACGAGGAAGATGGTCCGGGGCCGGGGCGCGTGCGACTTCATGAACCAGAGCAGGTCGTCGCGGTCGGCGTGGGCGGAAAAGGTGTGCAGGGTCTCCACGCGCGCCCAGACCTCGTGCTGGAGGCCGAAGATCTTCACCTTCTTGGCGCCCTCCTGGAGACGCCGGCCGAGGGTGCCCCGCGCCTGGTAGCCGACGAGCAGGATCGTCGTGGTGTCCTTTCCGATGCCGTGTCGCAGATGATGCAGGATGCGCCCGCCCTCGCACATGCCGGACGCGGACAGGATGATCATGGGTTCGTCCATGGAGTTGAGCGCCTGGCTGTCCGCGACCGTGCGGCTGTAGCGCACGCTTTCGAAGTCGAAGGGGCTGCCTTCCCGCGCGACGTAATCCCGGAACTCGGGCGAGAACGAGAAGCCGCAGACGTGGCGGTCGAAGATTTCGGTGATGCTGACCGCCATCGGGCTGTCGACGACGATCGGCAGCTTGGGGATCTGCCGGCGGCGCATCATCTTCTCGAGCACGAAGACGAGTTCCTGGGTCCGCTCGAGCGCGAAGCTGGGGATCAGGATCCGGCCTTTCTCCGCGATCGCGCGCTCGACGACCGTCTTCATCAGGCCCTCGACCCGGTCGACGGGATCGTGCAGCCGGTCGCCGTAGGTGCTCTCGATGAGCAGGTAGTCGACGGGATTGGAGACGGCCGGAGGCTCCATGAGGATCGACTTGCGCCGCCCGAGATCGCCGGTGAACAAGACGCGACGCACGTCCTTGCCCGCGCCGGCCTCCACGCGGATCATCGCCGAGCCGAGCACGTGGCCGGCGTTGTGGAAGCGGAAGCGGAGCGTCCCCTTCAGCGGCACCCAGGTCTCGTAGGGGTGGGGGGTGAGCAGGGAGATCGCGGCCTTGGCGTCGGCCTCGGTGTAGAGGGGCTCGATCCTTTCCGCGGAGCCCTCGCGCTGGTGGATCTTGTTGAAGAAGTCGGCGTCGGCCTCCTGGAGGCGGGCCGAATCGAGCAGCATGATCCCCGTGATCTCGCGCGTCGCCTCGGTGCAGTGGATGCGGCCCGTGAAGCCGCGTTTGACGAGCAGGGGCAGGGCGCCGCAGTGGTCGACGTGGGCGTGCGAGAGCAGGACGGCGTCGATCTCCTTCGGGTCGAAGGGAACGTCGCGGTTCTTGGCGATCGCCTCCTTCCGGTGTCCCTGGAAGAGCCCGCAATCGAGGAGGACCTTCGCGCCCTCGGCTTCCAGCAGGTGGCGGGAGCCGGTGACCTCGCCGACGCCGCCGTGGAAGCCGATGCGCATGGGCTTAGTGTACGAAATAGTAGAATTCCCGGGTCATGCCCCGTTCCCGGTTCTACGCCCTGTCCGCCGCCGTCTTTCTGCTCCTCGGGGCCTCCGCCGTCGGCTTGCGCAAGCTCCTCGAGGGCATCCCGCCGATCCACACGCTCGAGGACTACACCCCGTCCCTGACCACGCGCGTCCACGACGCGAAAGGGACGGTGGTCGCCGAGCTCTCGATCGAGAAGCGCGCGCTCCTGCCGCTGTCGAAGATCCCCGTCGATCTTCAGAACGCCGTGATCGCGGTCGAGGACGACGCCTTCTTCAAGCACTGGGGCATATCGCCCAAGGGCATCATCCGCTCGACCATCCGCAACCTCCTGGCGCGTCGCGTCGTGCAGGGCGCCTCGACCATCACCCAGCAGCTCGCCAAGCAGATCTTCCTCAAGCCCGAGCGCAAGCTCTCGCGCAAGGTTCGCGAGGTGCTCCTCGCGCTCCAGATCGAGCGCAACTTTTCGAAGCCCGAAATCCTGCAGCTGTACTTGAATCAGGTCTATTTCGGCGAAGGCGCCTACGGCGCCCAGGCCGCCGCGCGCAACTACTTCGGCAAGGAAGTCTCCGAGATGACCTTGGCCGACTGCGCGCTCCTGGCCGGGCTCATCCGCGCGCCCCGGGCCAACTCTCCCTTCTTCAAGCCCGAGAACGCGCGCAAGCGCCGCTCGGTGGTCCTCGCGCGCATGCTCGACGAGAAGCTGATCACCAAGGCCGAGGCCGAGGCCGCCAACGCCCAGCCCATCCCGCTGACCAAGCCGATCGCCTTCGACTCGCAGGCCCCGTACTTCGTCGAGCACGTGCGCCGCAAGCTCGAGCAGAAGTACGGCACCGCCGCCGTCTGGCGCGGCGGCCTGAAGATCTACACGACGCTCGACCTCGAGATGCAGAAGAAGGCCGAAGAGGTCATGGAGAAGTCGCTCTCCGAATTCGATGTGAAGGCGCAGGCGGAGCACGAAAAGAAGATCAAGGAATACGAGAAGCTGGCGGCCGCGGGCGAGCCCCTGCCCGTCGACTTCTCGACCGCCCCGCTGGCCAAGATCCAGGGCGCCTTCGTCGTCATCGACATCAAGACCGGCGCCGTCCGCGCGATGATCGGCGGCCGCGACTCCCACTTCAACCGCGTCACGCAGGCCAAGCGCCAACCCGGCTCCACCTTCAAGCCCTTCGTCTGGGCGGCGGCGCTCGGCTCGGGCATGACGGCGGCCTCGATGGTGGACGACACGCCGCTCGCCTACTACTTCGACGGAAGAGACTGGCGCCTGCTGGAGGGCGCCACGGACCAGTACTCGATCAATCTCGCGACCCAGCCCTTCGCCGCCTCGCCGGACTTCAAGATCTGGGTCCCCGGCAACTACGACGGCAAGTTCATGGGCCGCGTGACTTTGCGCAAGGCGCTCGCCAACTCGCGCAACATCTCCTCCATCAACCTGATCAACCAGGTCGGTCCGCCCCTCGTCGTCGAGTTGGCCAAGCGCTCCGGCATCCGCTCCGAGCTCGAGCCGGTGCCCGCGCTCGGCCTCGGCGCCTCGGACGTGACTCCGCTCGAGATCACGTCGGCCTTCGGCACCTTCGCCAACGGCGGCATCTCGGTCACGCCCTACACGGTCGAGCGCGCCGAGGACGCCACCGGCAAGGTCCTCGAGGGCCACGTCCCCTCCGACAGGGAGGCGATGACGCCGCAGCTCGCCTACCTCGTCGTCAACCTCATGAAGGGCGTCGTGCAGGCCGGCACCGGTTCCCACGCCCGCCGTTTGGGCCGCCCTCTTGCCGGGAAGACGGGCACCTCCAACGACAATCGCGACCTTTGGTTCATCGGCATGACGCCGGATATCGTCGCGGGCGCCTGGATGGGCTACGATAACTTCAGCTCGCTCGGCCGCAAGGACTGGACCGGCGGTTCGACCGTCGTTCCGTGGTGGACGGCGATCATGGAGGAGATCCTCAAGGACTATCCGAAGCGCGACTTCCCGGCGCCCTCGGGCATCGCCTTCACCGCGATCGACAAGGAGCAGGGCCTGCTCTACCAGCCGGCGTGCCCCAAGGGCAACAAGCTCCTGGAGGCGTTCGCGCAGGGCACGGAGCCGAGCGAGTACTGCGATCCGAACCGCAAGGCCGCCGCGGTCATCGAACTCTCCACCGCGGCTTTCGCGCCGACGGCCTTGCCCGACGGCGGCTACGGCACCTCGACTGCGCCGATCTTCGTCCCCGGCGAGGCCCCGCCTCCGCTGCCCACCGACAGCGAGCTCGAGGCCTTCCCGGCCCCGGCCGAAGGCGAAGAGGAGTAGCTAGAGCGGCGCGAGCGCCCGCGCCGCGCGCCGGTCGAACTCCGCGAGCAGCGCCTTCTTGCGCTCCGCGCCCAGGAAGAGCGAGTCGACGCCGTTCCTCGCCACCTGGACCAGCTCGCGCGGCGAGAAGCCGTGGCGCTTCGCCAGGATCCGATACTCGTGCACGAGGTCGATGCCGAACACGCCGGGGTCGTCGGTGGAGACCGTGACCTTCACCTCGGCGTCGAACCAGGCGCGGATAGGGTGATCCTCGTAGGACGAGACCGCGCCGGTGAGCACGTTCGAGGTCAGGTTCGCCTCGAGCACGACGCCGCGGCTCTTGATCTCCTTCACCAGGTCCCAGCGCCCGCGCAGCTGGACGCCGTGGCCGATGCGCTGGACGCCGATCTCGAGCGCCTCGTCGAGCTCGCGCCCGCGCGGGGCCTCTCCAGCGTGCGCCGTGAGCCCGAGCCCGGCCGCGCGCCCGGCGCCGAGCCAGCGCGCGTAGGACGACAGCGCCTCGTCCCCGGCTCCCACGTCGGCCACGTCGAGCCCGACCACGCCTTGCCCCGCGAACTCGATCGCCAGCCGGGCCAGCTCCTCGTTCCTGCTCTCCGACACTTTGGAAAACGGACGGAGCAGGCAGATCACGAGCCCGAAGCCGACGCCGAAGTCCTTCTCGCCGCGCCGGGCCCCGCGCAAGGCGGCCTCGAGCGCCGCGCGGGGGGGGAAGCCCGCCGTCTCCTGCAGGATCGGGGCGAAGCGGAGCTCGTGATGGAGGACGTTTTGGCGGGACGCCTCGCGCGCGGCCTCATAAGCGGCCAACTCGACGGCGGGCGCGGACTTTAAAAGAGGATAGAACGCGTCGAAGGCGGCCAGCACCTCGGCCAGCGCCTCGCGCGGCTTGCTCACCACGACCTTGCGGCGGATCTCCTCGAGGGACAACCCCTTCAGGGGCGAGCCCTCCACGCGTTCGGCGAGGACCCGGACCGTTGCGGGGGACAGGGCCCCGTCGAGATGCAGATGGTTCTCGACCTTCGGCAGCGCGAGGAGGAAAGCCTCGAGGGCCTCGTCGCGGACGACGCTCACACGTAGAAGCGCGGCGCGCGGCAGGCGGTGCGGCGGATGGGCAGCTCGACGGCGTCGCCGGGCTTGATCTTGGGAAGGCCGGTGGCGTCGACGAGCGTATGAGTAATCCCGACGCGGCCGACGAAGGGGAGGTTCACGCCGTCCTTCTTGCCCCAAAAACTCTGGTTGGCGCCGAGGCCGATGAGGCGCTCGGTGGGAGCCATCGTGAGCCCGTCGGCGTAGCCGACCGGCAGGTTCGCCACGAGCATCTTCTTCGGGACGAGGTACTCGCTCGCGTAGCCGAGGCTGGAGCCCTTCGCGGCTTCCTTCACCGACAGCACGCGGGCGTAGAACTTCCACGGCATCTTCAGCGCCGACGGCTTGATCTTCGAGCGGTTGATGCCGTAGAGCAGGTTGCCGATGCAGGGCTGGTCGAAGCGGCGGTGCGGGAAATCCATGAACACGGTCGAGTTCGCGGCGCGCAGGCGCAGGCCCGTGAAGCGGCGCTGATAGGGGGCCGCGAGCTTCGCGAAGTGGCCGAGTTTTTCTTCGGCCTCGACGGCGTTCTTGCCGGGCATGTAGGCGAGATGGGCGGCGAGGCCGTCGAGCGTCAGATTCTTGAGCTTGGAGACGCCCTCGATGAGCGCGGGCAGCTCCTTCGGGTTCACGCCCCAGCGGCCGAGACCGTAGTCGAGGTCGATCTGGACCTTGAACTTGCCGGCCTTGTTGAGGGCCTGGGCCTGCTCGAGCGAGTCGATGACGGGAATGACCTTGAGCTGCGCCGCGAGCCTGCTCTCCTCGGGCAGGAACGGCACGAGCATCTGGATCGGGGCCTTGATGCCGGCCTTGCGCAGGCCTTGCGCCTCGCACAGGTCGCGCACGCCGAGCCGCTCCGCGCCGGCCTTGAGCACGGTCTTCGAGATCTCGATCAGCCCGTGGCCGTACGCGTCGGCCTTCACGGCGGCGACGAAGCCGGCGCCCTTCGGGAGCTGGGATTTGATCCATTCCGCGTTGCCGCGGACGGCCTTGAGGTCGATCTCGACCCACTTCATGAAAGAGGGAGCGGCCATCGAAGGTATCCTATAAAAATCGGGGTCAGACCTCCGCGCGTTCGGAGCAGCCGGCCGGATCGAAGGCCTGGAAAATCGGCGGAAACGGCGTCATACTTCGCCGCATGAGCGATTCCGACGTGCCCGGCCCCGGCCGCTCGATGCTCGCCCTCAGCGGCGGCTTCGGACTTTCGTTCCTCGCCTTCGGCCTCCTTTGGATCGGAACGCCGTGGCCCGCTCAGGCCCTGATGGCCGTTCCCTACTTCGTCCTGACCTGGGCGTTGACGCGCGGCGCTCCCGGCGCGGCCAACCAGCTCCTCACCTTCGTCCTCTGCGGCGCCGCCCCGCTCGGCCTGCTCATCACGCGCTTCCGCGACAAGAACGACTCCCACCTGTTCTCGATCCTCATCGTCTGCGCCTGGGTCGCCGGCGCCGTCGCCGGCCGCTGCGCGTCGCGACCGAAGGCATGAAGCTCCCCAAGAAGCCCGTCATCAAGACCAAGCGCCTCGTCATGCGCGACCTCCACAAGAAGGACCTCGCGCATTTCATGGACGTTCACGGCGACGAAGACGTCATCCGTTTCACGCCGCACGGCCCCTGGAAGAATCTCGCCGACGGCGAGGCCTGGCTCGGGCGCATGAAGGGCTGCCGCCGGCGCGGCGACGGCCTCCAGCTCACGATCGAGGACAAGGCCACGAAGAAGGCGATCGGCATCATGCTCGTCTTCAACTTCAAGGACGGCATCAAGAGCGGCGAGGTCGGCTACATGCTGGCCAAGGAGCACTGGGGCAAGGGGCTCGTCTCCGAGGCGCTGAAGGCCTTCGTCGGCTTCTGCTTCGACGAGCTCAAGCTGAGGCGGCTCGAGGCGCAGCTCGACCCGCGCAACGTCGCGTCGGCGCGGGTCCTGGTGAAGGCCGGGTTCCGTCACGAAGGCCATCAGCGCCGGAATCACTTCGCGAAAGGCGAGGTCTCCGACACCGGCCTGTACGGGATGCTGAAGGAAGACCGGGCCTAGCGCCCGCTTTGCTTGCGGGCCTTGTACGCTTCCTTGCGCTTCTTCCAGTAGTCGTTCTGCTTCTTGTGCTTCTCGCCGCCCGGATGCGCGGGGCGCGAAGGCGAAGGCATGAGCGACGGGATCGGCTTCGGGTCCTCGAAGACCTCGGGCGCGGTCATGACGATGAAGCGGCCGAGGATCTCGCGCAGGTCCATCTCCTCGGTGGCGGCCTGCCAGTCGTCGCCGAGCAGCTCCATCGCGCGCGGATGGTGCGTCTGCGCGAGGAACTTCTTGAGGAGCTTGGAGACCTTCTTCGCGCCGATCTCGGCCCGCGTCGGCAGGCGGCCCTCGGTCATCTTGGACTTCGTGAGCTTTTCGATGACCTCCATCTGGCGCCGGTTGCCCGGGGTCACGAGCGAGATGGCCGTGCCGGCCTGGCCCGAGCGGGCCGTGCGGCCGATGCGGTGGACGTACACCTCGGACTCGCGCGGGAGCGAGTAGTTGATCACGTGGGTCACGTCCTTCACGTCGAGGCCGCGCGAAGCGACGTCGGTGCACACCAGGACGGAGAGCTTCTTCTCTCGGAAGGCGCGCATCGTGCGCTCGCGGTCGATCTGCGTCTTGTCGCCGTGCAGGCAGTCGACGCGGTAGCCGCGCGAGGCGAGGAGCTCGTTCAAGTCCATGACGAGGGCCTTCGTCTGGCAGAAGATGATCCCGTAGAACTCGTCGGCGGCCTCGATGAGGTCGCAGACCAGGCGCGGCTTGTCGGCCTCGCGCGCCAGATACCAGACCTGGGAGACCGTGGAGGAGAGGACCTCGGTGCGGTTGACCTGGGCCTGCTTGGGCTGGCGCAGGTATTGATCCGCGATGCGGCGGATTTCCTTGCTCATCGTGGCCGAGAACAGCCAGATGTTCGCGGTCGCGCGGGGCGTGGCCTGGAGGATCTTCTCCAAGTCTTCTTTGAAGCCCATGGAGATCATCTCGTCGGACTCGTCGAGCACGACGGTCTTCACGCCGCCCACGTTCAGCGCGCCGCGGCCGATCAGCTCGAGGATGCGGCCGGGGGTGCCCGCCACGATGGAGGGGTGGCGTTTGAGGCCGTCGAACTGGACGTCGTAGGGCGCGCCGCCGTAGATGGGCAGAGTCTTCACGCCCTTATTCTTGCCGAACAGCTTGAGCTGGCCCGAGACCTGCAGGGCGAGCTCGCGCGTCGGGCACAAGACGAGGCCTTGGACTTCCTTGTGCGCTGGATCGGCGCGCTCGACGAGGGGAAGGCCGAACGCGGCGGTCTTGCCGGTTCCGGTGGCGGCCTGGCCGATGAAGTCGGTCGCGGCTCCGAGGAGGACGGGGAGCGCCTGCGCCTGGATCGGCGTCGGCGTCTTGAAGCCGAGCTCGCGCACGGCGCGGGCCACCGGTTCGGAGAGCATCAAGTCGTCGAAGGAATTCACGCGGGTATCTTACTAGAATGGACGCCATGACCACCGAACTCAACGAGATCGAGGCGCGCGTGCTGGGCTGCCTCATCGAAAAGTCGATGACGACGCCGGAGCTGTACCCGCTCACGCTCAACGCGCTCGTCGCGGCCTGCAATCAGAAGTCGAGCCGGGAGCCGGTCATGGCTCTGGAGGAGTCCGTCGTCGCCCAGGGGCTCCACTCGCTGATCGAGAAGACGCTGGCCGGCCGCCTGCACGAGCCGGGGGCGCGCGTGCCCAAGTTCATGCACCACGCCGAGATGCTGATCAGCGGCGCGAAGGACGCCCATATCGCCGTGCTCGGCCTGCTGTTCCTGCGCGGGCCGCAGACGGCGGGCGAGCTCAAGACGCGCTCGGAGCGCATGGCCAAGTTCGCGAGCCCCGCCGAGGTGGAGACGCTTCTTCAGGAGCTGGCCGCGCGTCCGGAGCCGGTCGTCGCGAAGCTCCCGAAAGGGCCGGGTCAAAAAGAAGCCCGGTGGCGGCAGTTGTTCACCGGCGGCGCGGCGCCTGCCGGGGCGACGCCGCCCGCGGTTTCGCCCGTGAACGGATCTCCTGCGACGGGCCCGACCGTCCTCGAGCGCATCGCCGAGCTCGAGCGGCGCGTGGCCGCGCTCGAAGCCAACGCAAAGCCTGACACTCAAATACCCAAATAGTAGAATCGCCTCGTGATCCTCAAGATGGGAACGCGCGGCTCCGCTCTGGCGCTCGCGCAGTCCGGCCAAGCCGCCCGCGCCCTGGAGAAGCTCAACCCGGGCCTGACCGTGGAGACCGTCGTCATCAAGACGAGCGGCGACCTGTTCGGCGCCCCGCCGCCCGAGAAGGCCAAACTGCTCCCGCAGGGCGCCAAGGGATTGTGGGTGAAGGAGCTCGAGGAGGCCCTGCTGGACGGGCGCATCGACTTCGCCGCGCACAGCGCGAAGGATCTGCCCGCGGCCCTGCTCGCCGGCCTGAGCGTCGCCGCCTATCCCGAGCGCGAGGACCCGCGCGACTGCGTCGTGGGGAAAAGTTGGAAGGAGTTGTCTTCCGGTTCGCGCGTGGCCACCTCGTCCCTGCGGCGTTCGTTGATGGTGTCCGCGGCGGTTCCCGGCGCGGTCCTCGTTCCCCTCCGGGGGAACCTCGACACGCGCCTCAAGAAGCTGGCCGACGGCGAGTTCGACGCGATGATCTGCGCGGCCGCCGGCCTGCGGCGGCTGGGCCGGGCCGACGCGGCGGGCCAGACCATCGACCCGGGCGTGATGCTCCCGTCGCCCGCGCAGGGCGCGCTCGCGCTGGAGATCCGCTCCGACCGCAAGGAGATCGCCCGCTTCCTCGAGCCGCTCGACCATTGGGCGACCCGCGTCTGCGTCGAGTTCGAGCGCGCCTTCCTGGCCGGCGTCGGCGGCGGCTGCGGCTCGCCCGTGGGCGCGTACGCGCGCCTGCAGTCGGGCGGAGTCGTGATGGAGGGGTTCTACGCGCGGGAGGGCGAGAAGAAGGGCAAGCGCGTCGCCGGCCACTGCCAGGATCCCATGAACCGCGACGCCTTCGTCGCCGACCTCGTCGCTCAAGCGACGAGCGCATGAGCCGGCTCGTCGGCGCGCCCGGCTCCGGGGCGCGCGCCTTCCTCGCTCGCCGGCTTCTCACGGGAGGCGCTCCCTCGGGAATCGACATTCCCCGCGGCGTCCTGGTTCTGGTCCTGCCCGACTCCGACGCCGTCGAGGACGCCGCCGACGCGGTGAAGGCTCTGGCGCCGTTGTTCGGCGGGGCCGCGGAGACCGTCGCCTGCTTCGGCGACGACGCGCGCGAGCGCCTGGCCTCGCTCGAGCTGCTGCGGACCGGCGCGCGTCTGGTGCTGGCCACACCCGAGGGGCTTTCGGCTCCGGCCCCCGCCGGGAACGAATTCGCGGGGCGCACGGTACGCCTGCGCGCCGGCGACTCGGGGCGACGGGACGACGCGATCGAGCGGCTGCTCAAGGCCGGTTATCAGAGAGTGGAGTTCGTCGAAAGTCCCGGAGAGTTCGCCGTGCGCGGCGCCGTGCTCGACTTTCACGCGCTCGAGCCGGCCGTGGCCTACCGCGTGCTCTACGACGAGGACCGGATCGCCTCGATCCGTCCCTTTGACCCCATATCGCAAGAGCCTTCGGCGGTCCAGGCGGAGGCCGTCGCCACGCCCGCGGACAGGGCCGAGGGCGAGGAGGCTCCGGCCGGGACCGTGGCCGACTGGTTGAAGGAAGACGCCCTGTGGCTGGTCGCGGAGAACGTCGAGGCCGCCGTCCCGGACGGCGTCCGCTGCCTCGGCCTCAAGCGTCACCCGGCCGCCGAACCCGGGGAGATCGACTTCGGCGCCCGTCAGGCCGGACCGTACGGCGGCGACGCCAAGAACGCCTGGGCGGAGATGAAAAAGGACGCCGAGCGGGGCCAGAAGATCGTGCTGTTCAGCCTGAACCACGGCGAGGACGCGCGCCTGCAGGAGATCCTGGCCGAGGAACTGCCCGGCGTGCCGGTGCAGTTCCTGATCGGCCCCCTGCGCGAGGGCTTCCGCCACCCGCGGTCCGAACTGAGCGTGTACGCGACGTCTCAGATCTTCGAGCGCGACTGGCGGGGCGTGGGGCGCTGGAAGCGCTTCGCGGCGAAGGGCGCGGAGCGCGCGCGCTGGCGCGAGCTCAAGCAGGGCGACTTCGTCGTGCACCAGGACCACGGCGTGGCGCGCTACCTCGGCCTCGAGCCGGTGCGCGTGCCCGGGCACGGCCCTCAGGACTGCGTGAAGCTCGAGTACAGGGGTTCGGATCGCCTGTTCGTGCCGCTCACCGAGTTCGACCGCGTCCAGAAGTACGCCGGCGCCGAGGGCAAGCGCCCGCGCCTGTCGTCTCTCGACACGCGCACCTGGGAGGAGATCAAGAAGCAGGTCGCCGAGGGCGTGCGCGATCTCGCGGAGGAACTGCTCAAGCTCCAGGCCGCGCGCGCCGCGAAGCCGGGTCACGCCTTCCCTTCCGAGAACGAAATGGAACGGGAGTTCGCCGACGGGTTCCCGTACGAGCCCACCGAGGATCAGGCCAGGGCCATCAAAGAGGCCTTGGACGACATGATGGAGCCGCGTCCCATGGACCGGCTCGTCGTGGGCGATGTGGGCTTCGGCAAGACCGAGGTGGCCATGCGCGCCGCCTTCAAGTGCGCGATGGGTTTGAAGCAGTGCGCGGTTTTGGCGCCGACGACGGTTTTGGCGGATCAGCACTTCAGGACATTTTCCCGACGAATGGCGGGGTACCCGGTTCGGTTGGCCCTGATGACGCGATTCCAGACGAAGGGAGAACAAAAGAAGATCCTGGACGGTTTGGCGAAGGGGACGATCGATGTGGTGATCGGCACGGCCAGGCTTCTGCAGAAGGACGTCCATTTTCACGACATAGGCCTGATTGTCATCGATGAAGAGCACCGCTTCGGCGTCGGCGACAAGGAAAAGCTCAAGAAGATCCGCGCCACGGTCGACGTGCTGGCGCTGTCCGCGACGCCCATCCCGCGTTCGCTCCATCAGTCGATGACCGGCCTGCGGCAGATTTCCCTGATCCAGAGCGCGCCGTCGGGCCGCCAGCCGATCGTGACGCGCGTCGGGCCGTGGGACGAGCGCGTGATCTCGACCGCGATCGCCGACGAGTTGGCGCGCGGCGGCCAGGTCTACTACGTGCACAACCGGGTGCGCAGCATGAGCGACACGCTCGAGCAGGTGCGGCGGCTGTCGGGCGGCGCGCGCGTGTCGATGGTGCACGGCCAGATGAAGGGGCCGGAGATCGAGAAGGCGATGTGGGACCTCGCCCAGCGCAAATCCGACGTGCTCGTCGCCTCCACGATCATCGAGTCCGGCCTCGACATCCCGAGCGTGAACACCATGCTCGTCGAGGACGCGCAGAACTTCGGCCTGGCCCAGCTGTATCAGCTGCGCGGGCGCATCGGCCGCGAGAAGAGCCGAGCCTACTGCTACCTGTTCCATCCGTCCTACAAAGAGATCAAGGACATGCCCGAGGAGACGGCGAAACGGCTGGACGCGCTGAAGGAGTTCGGCGCGCTCGGGGCGGGCATCAAGCTCGCGCTGCGCGACCTCGAGATCCGGGGCGCCGGCGACCTGCTCGGCGCCAAGCAGCACGGCTTCATGAACGCGGTCGGCGCCGATTACTATTCCCAGCTGCTCGAGAGCGAGGTCGCCCGCCTGCGCGGCAAGCGGGTCGAGGAGGACGACCGGGCCGTCGAGGTGGACCTCAAGCTGCCGGCTTACATCCCCCAGGACTACCTGCCCGGCGAGATCGAACGCCTGAAGATCTACAAGCGCGCCCTGCGCGCGACCCCGGAGGAGGCGCGCGCCATCCAAGAGGAGCTCGAGCGGCTGTCGGGGCCCGCACCCCTGCCGGTGAAGAACCTCTTCGATCTGCTGACCTTGCGCGCCGAGGCGCGGCGCAAGCGGGTGGCGGAGATCGTGGAGAAGGACGGCGCCGTCGAGCTGCGCTGGCGGGCGGACGCCCCGCCCAAGCCCGAGGACCCCGCGCGCTGGCTGGCCGCCTACGGCAAGAGGGTCTCCTTCGTGCCCTCCTCCGAGGGCGACGCCGTGCGCCTGACGCTCGGGGGGGAGACGGCGATCGAGGCGGTCCGGGCCTTCCTCGCCGCGTAGTTTTCGTCATCTCTTGACAGCAGGGGGTCGCGGGGTCATACTGCCGTAGTCCCGGAGGTTCCCCTCATGAAGACCCTCGCCTGCCTCGTCGTGCTCGCCGCGCTGGCGGCGCCGGCCGCGGCCCAAACCGAAAAGGAGGAGGACATCCTCCGCTCCAGCAGTGCGCTGAAGGAGCGCTTCAAGAACGCGAGGCCGGCTCCGCCGTCCGCGGCTCCGTCCGCGCCGCCGGCGCGCGCGCCCCAGCCCGCCGCGGAAGCCGCCGAGGGCGGCGGCGGCACGCGGACGCTCGCCGGATTCAGGCCGGCGTTGTATATGCGCCATGCGGGTGGGGCCGGCGGCTTGAGCGACGAGCATCTGGCTGACGACCTGGACCACACGGCGCGCAACGTCGTCGGGCTGATCAACTACATCCGGCCGTATCGGCCGGAGATCGACCCGCCGCAGGGAGAGGACCTGGATTGGGCGGTGAAGACGCTCGCCGCGGAGTCCGACGCCTTGCCCGCTTTGATCAGCGCCGGCGACGCGGCGCTCGCGCGCGGCATCGCGCGCGGCCCTCTGCGCGATGAACGGACCGTGCCCCCGCTGCACGCGTGGCTGTCCGTCGCGGCCATGTCTTACAAGGATCCGACGCCCACCCAGCGGCTTCTGGAGCAGGGCGCGATGCGCGCCAACGTCGCCGGACACATGGGCGCCCTGATCCGGCTCAAGAAGGAGAACCCGCCGTTGGCCGAGGATGAGGCGCGCGCCGAGGCCTGGCTCCAGAAACACCGGCGCGATTACGGCCGCTGACGCGGCCGTCCGGGTTCGCCGGCCCGGCAGGCGGCGGGCCGTAAATGATAAGATGGGCCCGTGAACCGGGCCCATCTTCTTTTAATAGCGCCCTTCCTTCTCGCCGCCTGCGGCGGCGAGAAGGACCCCGTCATCGCCCGGGTCGGGAAGCTCAAGATCACCCAGAGCGAGTTCCAGCGCAAGCTCGGCGAGGTCTCGCAGGGCTACCAGGACTACGTCCTCTCCCCGAGCGGCCGGCGCCAGTTCCTCGACGTCCTGATCCGCGAGAAGCTCGTCCTGGCCGCCGCCCAGCAGAGCGACGTGCCGCGCTCCGGGGAGTTCCGGGCGCAGCTCGAGAAGCTGCGCAAAGAGGAGGAGGAGCGGGTGCGCGAGGGCGGCGACTACCTGCTGACCTCGATGTGGATCGACGACCTGCGCCGCCGCGGCGCGCTCAAGATCGACGAGAGCGACGTGCGCGAATACCTGGCCAATCATCCGGTCGAGGTCGAGATGCGCCACGTCCTGCTCGCCACGCCCGAGGCCGCCGCCGACGTCGCCAAGAGCCTGCGCGCCGGCGCGAACTTCGCCAAGGTGGCCAAGGAGCGCTCCCTCGACGCGGCGACCGCCGGCGACGGCGGCCGCCTGCAGTCGTCGCTGTACGGCGAGGTGATCCCCGAGCTCGAGGAGGTCGTCTTCCGCATGCGCGTCGGCGAGATCGGCGGCCCGCTCAAGAGCAAGTTCGGCTATCACGTCATGCGCAAGGACGCCGAGCGCCGCCTGACGATCGAGGAGGCGCGCACCCGCATCGCGCGCCTGCTCGAGAAGCAGAAGCTCGACGCCTATCTGCAGTCGGTCCAGAGCAAGTTCCCCGTGGAGGTCGTCGATGAACAGTTCAGGTAAGCTCCTCCTGCTTCTCGTCTTGGCGGCCGGCGCCGTTCCCGCCGGCGCGAAGCTGCTGGAGGACACGGTCGCCGTGGTCAACGGACAGCCCGTTCTGCTCTCCGAGTTCCAGAAGGAGGCCGCGACCGCGATCGACTACTGGAGCAAGGCCAATCCCGCGTCCATGGCCGACCCGGCGAACGTGCGGAAGCTGCGCGAGAGCACGCTCGAGCAACTCATCGACCGCGAGCTGCTGATCCAGGAAGGCGCGAAGCTCAAGATCAAGGTCCGCGAGCGCGAGATCGACAACGCGGTCGACGAGATCAAGGCCCGCTTCAAGAAGGACGAGAACGGGCAGCCCGCGTCGGACGCCGACGCCGAGGCCGCCTTCCAGCGCACGCTCAAGGCCGAGGGCCTGGACTGGGGCCGATTCCGCGAGCGCCTCTCGCGCCAGATCATGGCGCGCAAGGTCATCGACGAGGCCGTGAAGTCCAAGATGGTTCCGCCGAGCGAGGAGGAGGCCAAGGCCTACTTCGCCAAGATCGAAGCCTACATCGCGAGCAAGAGCACCGACGTGCCCAAGGGTATGGACGAAGAAGACGGCATGGCCCTGCGCGAGGTCGCGGGCCAGGTCAAGGCGCTCAGCTCCGAGCGCGTGCGCGTCCAGCGCGTCCTGATCCGGCTGTCGCCGGGCGCGAGCGAGAACGAGAAGAACCGCGCCCGCAAGACCGCCGAGGGCATCAAGAAGCGTCTGGACGAAGGCGAGGATTTCGCCAAGGTCGCCAAGGAGGAATCCGAGGATCCCGAGAGCGCCGCCCGCGGCGGCGATCTCGGCTACGTCCTGCGCGGGGTGGCCCCGCCGGAACTGGAAAAGGCGGCTTTCAGCCTCGGGGTCGGGGACACGAGCGCGCCGATCTTCACCGAGTCCGGCTACAACGTCATCCGCGTCACCGAGAAGCGGGCGGCGGAGAAGCCCGAATACGAGAAGTTCAAGGACGAGCTGGCGAACTTCCTGGGCGGGGTCTCCTTCCAGAAGCGCATCGAGGCCTTCGTGAAGGACCTGCGCGACAAGGCGGCCATTGAGCGCAACCTCTCCGCGGCGAACGTCCCCTAAGGTCCTCGCCCTCACCTGCGGCGACCCCGCCGGGGTGGGCCCGCGCGCGGCGTTGGCGTCCGTGCGCGCGGGCTGCCTGCCCCGCGGGGTCGAGCCGCTCTTCGTCGGGGATGAGGCCGTCTGGCGCGCGGCCGGCCGGCGTTCCTCCGACGGGCCTCTGCTCGACACCCGCCTCGGCCTGGCGGTCCCTCGGCCCGGGCGTCCTACCGCGGACGGCGGGCGGCTCTCGGCGGCGTCCTTCGAGGCGGCTCTGGCGGCCGTGGCGCGGGGCTGGGCGGACGGCGTCGTGACCGCCCCGATCTCCAAATCCGGCTGGGCGGAGGCGGGCTACCCCTGGCGCGATCACACCGAGCGCCTGGCCGATTTCGCCGGAGCGCCGGGAGCCCAGATGGTCTTGGGCGTGCCCTCGCGCGGGCTGTGGTGCGCGATCGCCACGCGGCACATCCCGCTCAAGGACGTGCCGGGCGCGCTCGACGAGCGCGCGATCGCCGCCTGCGCCGCGGATCTGCGCGCGTCTCTGCGCCGTCTCGGCCTGCGGACGCCGCGCCTGGCTCTGTGCGGACTCAATCCGCACGGGGGAGAGGGGGGCTTGATCGGGACCGAGGAGGTCCGCCTGCTGGAGCCGCTCGCGCGCCGTCTCGGTCTGGCCGGCCCGCTGCCGGCGGATTCGGCCTGGCGGCTGCACGCGGAGGGCGAACTGGACGGGCTCGTCTGTCTATATCACGACCAGGCCCTGATCCCCCTCAAGGCGTTGGGCGGCCTGGCCGGGGTCAACTGGACCTCGGGTCTTCCGTTCGTGCGGACCTCTCCCGCTCATGGCACCGCCTACGAAGCGGCGGCCGCGGGTCTCGTGGACTCCGCGGCCGCGTGCGAGGCGGCGCGCCTGGCGGCGCGCCTGCTGACGGCTTAAGCCCGTTTCGTCTTGGCGGGCGGGAACGCCTCCGCGAGCTTGGTCGCGATGAAGAGCTTCTCCGCGGCGGTCAGGTAGCCGATGTTGTAGAGGTCGTCCGCGGGGAAATCGGCGTTCGAGTCCTTGCGGAAGGCGCGGATGAAGTTGCGCGTGGCCACGAACGAGCGCACGCCGGTTTCATCGCGTTTGGCGGCCAAGGTGTCGAGACTTTTGCCGTTCACCACGTCGGCCGCCACGGCGGACACCTGGTCGGCGGGGATCGCGGGCTTGAGTTCGCTCAGGAACTGGGTCGTCGCGGGCTGCAGCGCGAGCGCGGGGGCGGACAACAGGACGGCGCAGGCGGCGGCGAGAAGAATCCTCATATGTCTCTTCCTCCGATCGCCGGCAGTATAACAGGGTCTCCTTGACATTTCAAGGGGGCAGGGCTACACTGCCCACGAGATGAGATTCGCCACTATCCTGTCTCTCACGTTGGCTCTGGCGGTTTCGGCGGCCGCCAAGGAGGGCGAAGGCGCTCCCCAGGCCGAGGCGAACGAGGACGGTTCCGCGCTCGCCGATCCCCAGGCGGAGATCATCACCAAGTACGGGCGCGAAGTGCGCAAGGTCGGGCAAAGGATCACGGAGAATCCGGCCCTCCTGGAGAATCCGGAGGACCTCCTGAATCTGACCAGCAGTCTGGTTCCGGACCCCAAATTCCAGAAGGCCTTCACCGAGTTCGTGCTCAAGCAGTATGGACGCCAGCCCGGCGGCACCACCTCGCCCGTGGTGGACCCCTCGGCCCGGCCGACTCCCGTGCCGGGCCAGCCCGTTCCCGTCCCCAAGCCCGGTTTCGACGAACGCTATCTGCGCGAGATTCAGCGGAGAGACCCCGGGGCGACGTGGACCTACGAGGAGACGGGCCGCCGCGCGTTCGCGCGCGAGGATTACCGGGCCTCGTTCAACGACTACGGCCAGGCGCTCGAGCGGGGGGATACGCGTCCGGAGATCTATTTCGGCTACGGGGTTTCCGCGTACGAACTGCGGGACTTCGCCCTCGCCCAACAGGCCGCCAAGATCGTGCTCAGCGCCGATCCCAAGGATATCAACGCCTTGACGTTGTACCACGCGTCCAAGAATCGCGCTCCGACGGTCAATCTGCCCTCGGTGTTGGGCGGCGGCGGCGCCGGCTTCGACGCCGGCGCCATCCCCGATCTCGGCGCGCCTGCGGCGGCCGCGGCGGCGCCCGCCCCCGGCGCGTGGCGCGGGCCCTCCAAGTCCGCGGAGCAGTACGTGGCGGAGGCGCGCGCCCAAGCCGCCGCCGCGGGCCCCAGCGCGGTCGCGCGTTCGAACATGATCACGAAGGACGCGGCCTCGGCCTTGCATCAGAGGGACTACGAGACCGCCCACCGCCTGGCCACCCAGGCCGTCCAGCTCAATCTGGCCAACGCGCAGGCTCTCAACTACCGCGCGATGGCCTCGAACCGCCTCAGCCGCTACAGCGACGCCGTCGTCGACGCGAGCGCCGCGCTCGCCCTGGCGCCCGGCAATTCGGCCCTGCTGCAGACGCGCTCGTGGGCGTTCGCCAAGCAGGGCCTGCTCCAGGAGGCGCTCCGCGACGCCGAGGACGGCGTCGCCGCCCAGCCCGACAACCCCAGCGCCTACCGCACGAAGGCGATGGTGCTGGCCGGCCTCAAGGATCGCGCGGGCACGCTCGACGCGCTGAAGCGCTCGGCCGAGCTCGATCCGCGCTTCCGCAATCTCTACGAGCGCGCCCTGCAGGTGCCGACGAACGAGGACATGCAGTTCCTCTTCGACGACGCCCCGTCGGCGGCCGCGGCCGCCGCGCCGCCGCCGGCCCCGCGCGGACGCCGCTTCGCGCGCCTGGCCCTGCTCTCGGCGATGGGCGGCATCCTCATCGCGCTGGCCATCCTGCACGTGGTCTCCGCCGGCTGGCGCGAGAAGGTGAACATGACGATCCGCCGGGTGCTGGCCTCCTCGGACGCCCAGGGTTCGGAGGCCGCCCCGCAGCTGCCGGCCTCGCCGGGCGGGGCGTTCTGGCTGCAGTACCAGCTCGTCAAGGAGATCGGCCTGGGCGGCATGGGCGTGGTCTACGAGGCGCTCGACCGCTCGCTGGAGCGCCGGGTCGCGGTCAAGAAGATGCGCGACGAGATCCGCGCCGATCCGCAGGAGCGCCGCCGGTTCGTCAACGAGGCCCGGCTCGTGGCCCGCCTGCGGCATCCGAACATCGTCGACATCTACGCCATCGTGGAGGAGGGCGACGAAGTCTACCTCGTCTTCGAGTTCGTCTCCGGCCGCACGCTCTCCGACACGCTCAAGGCCGACGGTCCGATGTCGCCGGAGGCCGCGCGCGGCGTGCTGGCCGCCGCCGCGTCGGCGGTGGAGCACGCGCACGAGGCCGAGATCGTGCACCGCGACCTCAAGCCTTCGAACATCATGATCACCGACGACGGCCGCGTGAAGGTCATGGATTTCGGCGTGGCGCGCCAGGCCAAGGACGCGCTCACCAAGATGTCGCAGACCAACAGCGTCGCGGGCACGCCGCCGTACATGGCGCCCGAGCAGGAGCAGGGGACGGTCCGCAAGGAGTCCGACGTGTTCGCGCTCGGGGTCTGCCTCTACGAGACGCTCACCGGCCAGCTGCCCTTCACCGGGGGCGGGGCGGCCATGCTCCTCAACAAGCTCAACGGCAAGCACATCCCGCCGAGCCAGAGGAATCCGGCCCTGCCGCCGGGCCTCGACGCGGTGCTGGCGAAGGCGCTGGCCCCGGATCCCGACAAGCGCTACCGCACCCCCGGGGAGCTCGTGCGGGCGGTCGATGCCGCCGTGCGCGCCCAGGCCTGAGAGGCGCGTCACAGGCCTGTTTCGGGCCGATAAAAGCTCGGTAAAACTCGTCCCTTCGCCTTGACAGGCTCCGGGGCCGCGCCTACACTGAGGATATGCGCCGCCTACCCCTCGCCGTCTTCGCCGCCGCCGCTCTTCTCGCGCCCGCGGGCGCCGCCTACTCCTTCACTCCGACCGTGGCCTCGCCCAATCACAAGGAAGACGAGCCGCACTCCCAAGACGAGGCCGACGATAAGCTCGAAAAGAAGAAAGCCGTCTCCACCGGGGAGTGCGAGGATTCGAGCGGCAATTGCCGGGAGAAGAAAGTCGGCGGTCTCGGACAGTTGATCGGCGACGCGGCCCGGACGGCGATGCAGCGCGGCATTCAGGAGTCGCACGTGCAGGCCGGGGAGCATAAGAGAGACGCCAACGGCGCGCCGCACGGACAAGCGCTCAACCAGGCGCTCGACGCGCAGTCGGCGCAGCCGGCGGCGTCTCTCGACGCCGGAAACAGGCTGACGCTTCAGCAGTATCTGGCTTACGTCAAGGCTCAGGCGGACTCCTACGGGGGCGCCAATCCGGAACGGCGCGCGATGGCCCAGGAGCTCTACCGCCGCATGGCCGACCGGCTCGACGACAAGCCCGGCGCGACGTTCTCCGAGAGCGAGAGGGACGTCTTCAAGAAGATGCTCGACATCGAATCGAACAAGCGCGCGCAGCTGCGCGAGCTGCGCGACCGGCAGCCGCCGCTGTCCGACGCCGAGTACGAGGCCGCCAAGCGTAAGGTGATCGAGGCCGCGAACAAGGCCATGGACGGGGGCAACGTTCCCCACGGCGACGCGATGATGGCCTTCCACAAGGCCTACGAGGAGCTGCGCGCGGAGCGGCAGGACCGGCGGAGCAAAGATCCTCGCAGCGACGAGCCCGATCAGGGGCGCCCCTCGCGCGGCCACATCGACGACATGCTGCGCACGAGCCCGCGCAACGCGGACGTCTGGTCGATGAACGGCGCCGATCTGCTCGCCCGGGGAGACGCGGCCGCCGGGCGCGCCGCGCTGGACCAGTCGATCTCGCTGGGCGGCACGCCGGAGGCCTTCCACATGCGCGGCAACCTGCGCGTGCAGGAGAAGGATTACGCCGGGGCCTACAAAGACGCGCTCGAGGCCCTCAAGCTCAACCCCGGGGACAAGAACGCGCTTCATCTGCTCAAGTCCGTGGAGAACCGCGTGCCCCCGGGCGAGCGCCAGGCTCTCGCCTCGGGAGGCGGAGGCGGCTCGGGCGGAGCGGCCGCCAACGCGGGCGCTTCGGCGAGCCCCGCGAGCGGCTTCGCCTCCTGGCCGGCCCTGTCGGCCCCGCGCGTCGTCGCGGGCATGACGAAACCGGGCGCTCTGGCCTCGGCGCAGAAGCTCTCCGAGGCGCACAACGCCTACTCGCTGGGCGACCTCGACCAGGTCCTCGCCTTGGCGCGGCGCGCCCTCGAGCTCGACGCTGCGAACGCCGACGCGCACTCCCTGCTGGCGCGGGCCTACGCCCAGCGCGGCGACTACGCCGCGGCCGTGCGGTCGGCGTCGGCGGGCTTGGCCCTGAGGCCGCGCAGCGCCGACCTGCTCAACACCAAGGCCTTCGCGGAGAACCGGCTCAAGCAGTGGCGCGACGCCCTGGCGACGTCCAACGGAGCGATCGAGGCGGACGCGGGCGCCGCGATGGGCTACGCCAATCGCGCGCACGCCTACGGCGGCCTGGGCGACAAGGCGGCCATGCTGGCGGACATCCGCCGGGCCGTGGGCATCGATCCGAGCTATGAGGCGGCCGCGGCCAAGGCGGCGTCCCTGCAGCTTCCCACGAACGACGACGTGCTGTTCCTGTTCCCGGGCGAGGGCGGCTCCGCCGCTCCGGCCGCCGCTCCGGCCCCGCGCCGCAACGCCGCGCTGGTGGTCGGCGCCGGCCTCGTGGGCGGCCTGCTGCTCGCCTTGGGCCTGCTCTCCACCGTCCTGGCGCCGGTCAAGGAGTCCGTCGTCTCGGCCTTCACGAAGGCGACGCGCCGCGGCCCGGCCCTGCGCCCGCTCGAGGTTCCCGTCGCCGAGCCGGAGACGGTCGGCCTGATCCGCGGCCAGTACGAGATCGTGCGCCAGATCGGCGCGGGCGGCATGGGCATGGTCTACGAGGGCACCGACCGCTCCCTCGGCCGGCGCGTGGCGATCAAGAAGATGCGCGACGAGCTGAGGGTCAACGCCCGCGAGCGCGAGCGCTTCGTCATCGAGGCGAAAACGGTGGCCGCCTTGCGCCACCCCAACGTGGTCGACATCTACACCATCGCCGAGGAAGGCGACGACGTCTACCTGGTCTTCGAGTACGTTCAGGGCAAGACCGTGCACGACGTCATCCAGGCGCAGGGGCGTCTGCGCCCGGAGGACGCCGCGCGCGTGACGCGCGCTATGGGCGAGGCCCTCGGCTACGCGCACGCCCGCGGCGTCATCCACCGCGACGTGAAGCCCTCGAACGTGATGATCGCCCCCGAGGGGACCGTCAAGGTCATGGATTTCGGCATCGCGCGCATGGCCAAAGACGCGATGACGCGCTACTCGATGACGAACACCGTGGTGGGCACGCCGCCTTACATGGCGCCCGAGCAGGAGCAGGGCGTGGTGCGCAAGGAGAGCGACGTCTACGCGCTCGCGGTCTGCGCCTATGAGATGCTCACCGGCAAGCTCCCCTTCATCGGCCTGGGAGCGGGCATGCTCATGAACAAGATCAACATGAACTTCGCGCCGCCGTCGCGGGCGATCGCCGGCCTGCCCGCGGCGCTCGACGAGGTGTTCGCGAAAGCCTTCCAGGCCGATCCCGACAAGCGCTATCGCTCGCCGCAGGAGTTCACCGCCGCGCTCGACGCCGCCTTGGGCGGCGCGCGCGCGTCCCGTCCCGCGTGAGGAATCCATGAACCGCCCGATCAATCCCCTCGTTCTCGCCGCCGCGCTCCTGAGCGCCGCCACGACCGCCTTCGCCGCGCTGGAGCCCATCGACAACAGCAAATTGCTGGAGCGCATGCAGGCCGAGCTGGCCTCGGTGCGCTCCAACGTCCAGGAGCAGTTGAAGGACAATCCCGCCGCGCTGCGCATCGCGGTCGGACGCATCGACGCCGTGGAGGCCGATTTCCGCGGGCGCATCGGCGACCTGGCCTCCGCCAAGAACTACAGCGTCGAGGTCGATTACGTGCGCGGCGCGTTCGAGCAGGTCGTGATGTGGCAGCTCAAGGAGACGAACGCGGCCTTGAACAAGATCAATGTGGGCGATCCGAACGCCGCCCGGATGGTGTCGCTGGCCCTGACGGACACGCGACGCCGCGGAGACGAGCGCCTGCGGGCGTACGACGCGGAGTTCCGGGTGAAGCGCCATCCGGACATCTCCGCCGTCGTCGACGCGCGCCTGGCCGACGGCGGCGATTCGAGCGCGCTGCCCGTCTCCGGCGGCATGGGAAAGTTCTGGCAGTTCAAACGGCTCTCGCCTCTGATCCAGGCCGGGGTCGAGAGCGTCAAGAACGGCATCGGAGGGGGCGGGCAGACCGGCCCGCCGGCGCAGCCCAGGCCTCCGGTGACCAACCCGGGCGGCGTCCCGGTCAAGCCCGGCGCGCCCTCGCCCGCGCAGCCGGCTCCGCCCGCGCCCGCTCCGGCCAATCCCGAAGGCCCTTCGTTCGGAGACGTTCTCGACGGCATTCCCGTCACGACGATGCCGAGCCAGTACGTGAACACCGCGAACGAGGCGTTGCAGTCGCGGCGCTACGCCGAGGCGGCCGAGCTCGCCCGCCTCGCCTTGCTGCTCGACCCGCAGAACACGAACGCCAAGCACGTGCTCTACTCCGTCCAAGGCCGCGCGGACGCCATCGACGCCGGAGCGGCCGGAGCCGCCTCGGCCGGGGCCGGCGCCCGCGCTCTCGGGCGTTCCGGGGACCCGGGCTCCTTCGGCGGCGGCGACTCGGCCGGGGCGGCGGGCGTGGGCTCCACGCCGCTGTCGCCGGGCGCGTTGAAGGCGGCGTCCGACCAGGCCATCGTCGCGGCCCAGAACGCGGCCCGCCTGGGCGACAGCGAGCTGGCCCTCGCCTTGCTCACCAAGGCGCTCGCGGGGCAGCCCAACAGCGCCGGCCTGCTGTTCGCGCGGGCCCAGCTGTACGGCAAGCTCGGACGTTGGGAGGAGGCGTATCAGGACGTCGCGGCCGCCGAGCGGGAGGTTCCCGGCGACAAGCGGCTGCTGCGCTACAAGGGCTTGGCCGAGCTGCGCACGAAGCGCCATCGCGACGCCCTGGCGACCTCGGCCGCGCTCCTCGCGGCCGATCCGAAGGACGCCTGGGCGTTCGCCCTGCGCGGCCAGGCCGCCGGCGCCTTGGGCGACCGGGCCGCCATGCGCGCCGACATCGAGCGGGCCAAGAATCTCGACGCGCGCTATGAGGCCATGTATCGGGAGGCCTTGACGCTCCCCGAAGACGCCGACGTCATGTTCCTCTTTCCCGACGAGCCGGGAGCGAAGCCGGCTCCGGCCGCGGCGGGCGCCGCGCGGCCCTCGCGCGGCGCGGGCTTCAGCGCGGTGGTCGCCGCCGGGATCGCGGGAGGCGTCCTGCTCGCGCTCGGCCTCCTGTCCGTGGTGATGGGCCCGGTCAAGGAGGCGGTCACGTCCGCCTTCACGCGCCGCTCCGAGCGCGCGGCGACGGCCGGCGCCGTCCACACGGCCCAGCCCGCGTCGGTGTCCGGCGAGGTCGGCGGCCTGATCCGCGGCCAGTACGAGATCGTGCGCCAGATCGGCGCGGGCGGCATG
>CAZURZ010000021.1:0-32298 GCA_964623465.1 uncultured Elusimicrobia bacterium | reverse complement strand
GCCGAGGAGCACCGACAGCTCCTCGACGGCGGAGGTCGCCACCGGCTGGAAGCCGAAGGAACGGTAGACGCGGGTGATCGTCTCGACGGCCTTGGTCCGGGCCGCGACCTGGTCGGGCAGGAAGTCGCGGAATCCCGACGGCGGCGTCGTGGGGATGGCCATGGCGGATAATTTAGCAAATCGCTAAGATGGGCGTATGAGCGCCCGGAAAAGCGGCCTGACCGTCGTCCACGGCCCCTTCGAGGCGCTCGAGGACGCCTTCGCCGCGCGCGTGAAGGAGCTCGCGCCCAAGGCCGGCGACCCGCCGCTCCTGATCGTCGCGCCCTCGCGCGTCCTCGCCGACCGTCTGGAGCGCCTGCTCACCGTGGAAAAGGGCTTGGCCCTGTTCGGCGTCCACGTCCACACCTTCCACTCGTTGGCGGCGGCCGTGGTCGAGGAGGCGGGCTTCCCGGACGCCGCCCTCGTCTCCGATCCGGTGTTCCACGACGCCGTCGTCGACCGCGTCCTCGACAAGGCGCCCTCGCTCGGCATCGGCAAGGCCTTCCGCTCCCGGGCGCTGGCCTCGGCCGTGCGCTCGTCCCTGCGCGACCTGATCGACGCCGGGGTGGACTCCGCCTCCGTCGCCGAGCATTTCGGCTCCACGCTCGTGCGCGACGAGGACGAGGCGGCGCGTCTCAACGACCTGCTGGCTCTGCTCGCGCTCTACGAGAAGGAGCTGGCCCGGCTCAAGGTTCTGGCGCCCTCGGCCCTGGTCAAGCGCGCGGGCGAGGCCGCTCCCGGCTCGGCGTTCCTGTCGGGGTTCCGCGAGATCCTCTACTACGGCTTTTACGACCTGACGGGCTTGCAGCTCGATTTATTCGAGGCCGTGACGTCGGCGCGGCCGTCGAAGCTGTACTTCCCGTACCGGAGGGAGCACCCGGCCTTCCGTTTTTCGGACGAACTGTTTCAGCAACGGCTGTCGGGGCATCCCATGGAAGAAGTGAACGGGGGAGAGACGGCTCTGGGAGCCGCGTTGGACGGCCTGTTCGATCCGGCTGTACCCCCAGTCATGGATGATCGGCTCGTGAATATCATCTCCGCCTCCGGGGCGCGCGACGAGGCCTGGGCGGCGGCTAAGGAAGCGCTGCGCCTCCTGAACGAGGGCGTGCCCGCGCACGAGATCGGGATCGTCGCCCGCTCGCTCGAGCCCTACCGGGCCGCCCTGGCCGAGGCCTTCGCCGCCGAGGGGCTGCCGCTGGATCTGTCCTGCGGCGAGCCGATCCTGCGCCATCCCGCCGCCAAGGCCGCGCTCGACCTGCTCACGCTCAGCGAGCGCGACTTCCCGGCTCGCACCGTCGAGGATCTGGCCGGCTCGCCGTACTTCTCCGCGGCCGATCCCAAGCGCGCCGCGAAGTGGCGCCGCCTGGTCGACGCGCTGGGCATCCGGGCGGGCTGGCTTCAGTGGCGGGGCAAGCTCGAGCCGCGCGCCGGGGCCGACGTGGAGCTGTGTGCGCGCCGCGTGAAGGAGGGCCTGCCCGGCGAGGTCGTCTCCGCCGCCGACGCCGGGGCGCTGTGGACGTTCGTCCTGGGGCTCAAGAACGCGCTCAACGCCCCGCCCGCGAAGTGGTCGGTCCGGGCCGAGCAGGCGCGCCGCCTTCTGGCCGCGCATCTGGCCGCGCCCGAGCGGCCCTCGGCCGCCGAGCGCGACGCCTTCGACGCCGTCGAGTCGGCGCTCGCCGAGCTCGCCGAATTCGACCGTCTGGGCGAGGACTGCTCCTGGGAGACCTTCCTCGACGCCTTCGAGAGGAAGATGCTCCGCGCGACGCGGGACGCGGGTACGGGCCAATTGACCATGAGAGCCATGGATGCCATGGACGCTCGCGGCCACCGGTTCTCCGCCGTCATTCTCCTCGGCCTCAAAGAGAAGCTGTTCCCGCGCCAGGTTCTCGAAGATCCGCTGCTGAGAGACGGGGCTCGTCAAGCGCTGCGCCACCCCGCCGGCTACTGGATCGGCCGCAAGGCCGCGGGCCACGAGGAGGAGCGCCTTCTCTTCTATCTGACCGTCGCGGCGGCGAAGAAGAGCCTGATCTTGATCTACCCGCGCTCCGACGAGGAGGGCAAAGCCTCGGTGCCCTCGACCTACCTGCGCGAGCTGTGCCGCGCCGCGGGCCTGCCGCCGCCCGGCGAGGGCGGCGAGCGCCGCGTTCCGCGCCAGCCCTTCGAGCGCCTGCGCGCGACGCCTGCGGAGCTGTTGACGCCCCGGGAGGCGGCCATGCTCGCCGTCCTGCGGGGGGGCTCTCCCGATCCCGCGTCGGCCGCGGCCGATCCCCGGGTCGCGCCGCTGGCGGAGGAGCTCGAGCGCGCGGCGGCCCTCAACGAGCGCGGCCCGGCGGGCGGGCACGACGGCCTGACGCGGCCGATCCTGGCCGAGATCGAGAAGCTCAAGAAGTCGGGGCTCTCGCCCACCGCCCTCGACCTGTACGCGACGTGCCCGTTCCGCTTCTTCGCGGCGCGCGTGCTCGGCCTGGGCGAGAGGGAGGAGGCGTCCGATCGCGGCGAGCTGACGCCGCAGGCGCGGGGCACGGTGTATCACGCGGTTCTGGAGAAGTTCTACGCCTCCTTGTCGGCCGACGAGTGGGCCGGAAGCAAAGATTGGGGCGCCGCGTTCGAACAGGCGGAAGAAGAGGTTTTCAAGAAGAACGACTGGCGCGCGCTCGGCATCTATCCGTTGTTGTGGGAATCGGCCCGTCTCGACATGGGCGCGCGCCTGCGCCAGTTCATCGCCTGGGACCTCGAGCGCCTGCGCGCGGCGGGCCTCAAGCCCAGACTCTACGAGACGGTCTTGAAGGGCGCGCCCCCGGAGGGCGCTCCGGGCGGCGTGCCGTGGAAGGGCGTGGCCGACCGCATCGACGCGTCCGGCGACAAGACCTTCCACGTCGTCGACTACAAGACGCGCGCGGGTTCGCGCTGGAAGAAGCTCGCCGAGAAGACGGCCTCGGGCGAGGTGCACCAGATCCCTTTCTACGCCGAGCTCGCCGGACGCGAGCTGGGGCAAGGCTGGGAGTTCGGCGGCGCCGAGCTGCTGTTCCTCGAGGTCGAGGAGGGCGAGGAGCGCGTCGCCTCGCTGACGGCCGAGGAGTGGGGTCTCTCTCGCGCCCGGTTCATGAAGATCCTCGCCGAACGCGTGGAGGCGATCGCCTCCGGCAGGTTCCCGATCCGGCCCGAGGACGGGGAGCGCGGCCACTGCTCGTGGTGCGAGTTCCCGACGGTGTGCCGCAAGGCGCACGGGCCCTCTCGGGCCCGGGCCGCGCGCGCGAAGGTTCCCGGGGAGGCTTGACGCCTCCGCCGCGGCGGATTACACTGCCCCCATGGCCGAACGCGACTGCCCGAAGTGCCCGTTCACCCCGATGGAGACGATCCCGGCGGGCGAGATCCACGTCGACGAGTGCCCGGCGTGCAAGGGGCGCTGGTACGACTTCGACGAGCTGGTCAAGACCGTGAGCAATCCCGCCGCGTTCGAGGCCGCCGTCGCGAAGGGTCCCCTGCGCGCGCGGGAGGGCGAGGCCAAGTGCCCCGTCTGCCTCGAGAACATGATGAACGGCGGCTTCGGCAGCGAGCTGCTGCGCGTCGATCAGTGCGCGGGGCACGGCTTTTGGCTCGACGCCGCCGAGCTGCGCCTGCTCGACAAGCTCCTGGCGTCCTAGCCGAGGACGGCGGCGGGCCCGTCCGGGCGGGCCGGAAGCGAGAAGTGGAAGCGCGAGCCCTTGCCCGGCGCGCTCTCGAGCTCGATGTCCGTGTCGTGGGCCTCGAGGATCATGCGCGAGAGAGCGAGGCCGACGCCGAAGCCCTTGGCCGTCTTCTTGCCTTCCTCCGACCTGTAGTAGCCCGAGAAGATCTTGTCCCGCTCCTCGGCCGCGATGCCGATCCCGGTGTCCGCGACGAAGATCTCGACTCCGTCCCCGGCGGCGCGCGCGCCCAAAGTGACCGAGCCTCCCTCGGGCGTGTACTTCACGGCGTTGGTGAAGAGGTTCGCCACGACGAGCGAGAGCGCGTCGGGGTCGCCGGCGCAGAAGAGCGCTCCCGCGGGGAGGTCGAGGCGGGCGGTGAGCTTCTTGCGCGCGGCCAGGATCTCCAGGCGCGAGACCGCGCCCCGCAGCAGGGCGCACGCGTCGACGCGCTGGATGTCGAGCGAGAACTTGCCGGATTCGAGGCGGCCCAGGTTCAGGAGGTTGGTCGCCATGGTCGACAGCGCCTTGATGTTGGCGGCGAGCATGTCGTGCCAAGGCACCGCCGCCGCGGTGACCGGTTCGTTCTCCTTCAGGAGGGCGTGCGCGGTGTGGATGACGGCCAGGGCGTTGTTGAACTCGTGGGAGACGCCCGAGACGAGCTGGGATTTCAGCCTGCCGGTCTCCCGCTCCCGTTCGAACTGCGCGTTGAGTTGATCGGCCATCGCGCGCATGGCGCGCAGCAGCTCGCGGACCTCGGGCGGGCCGTCGGGCATGTCCAGGGTCCACGGCTCGCCGAGCTTCCAGGCGGCGGCCTGGCGCTGCAGGCTCCGCACGGGGGACAGCACGATCCGCGTGACGAGGGCGGCGACGACGAGGCTGCCGAAGAGGCCGAAGGCGAGGACGGCGCCGAAGGTGGACAGCGCGGCGGCGCGCGCGGCCCGGCGTTGGGCGTCGAGATTGCCGAAGGAGAGCCGGCCGAAGAGGGACATCCGCTCGATGTGCCGGTCGACCAGGTCGTTGTCGAGGGCGAGGCGGATGCCCTCGGCGCGGGTGATGCGGCCGAGGCGGGCCTTCTCGAGGTACGCGTCCTGCTCGGCGGCGAACCGGTCGAACTCGCGTTCGATCTCGTCCCACTCGACGCGCTCGCTCTCGTCGTGGATGAGGCCGGCGATGAAGCGGTGCGTCTCGACGAACTCGGAGGCGGCGCGCCGGCGGCGCTCCAGCCAGACCGGATCGCGCGAGGTCAGAAAGTTGTCGGCGAAGGCGTCCACGCGGCGCAGCTGGTTGCGGTGCGCGGGCAGTTCGGTGAGCACGGCGAGCTGGTCCGCGAAGGCGGCGCCGAGGGCGTCCTCGGCGCGGGAGTGCGTCAGGTAGGCGACCGTGGAGAGCAGGGCGAATACGGCCAACGTGGTCGCCAAGATCGCCGTCAGGCGCGCGCGCAGGCTCCAATCTCTCACGCCTTCATCATGCGAATTTGACGCCGCCCGCGCAATGGCGGCCGATGGGCCCAGGGTCGCGGGGACCCAACGCCTCAGGCGCGGCGGGCGAGCCGCGCGTATACTGATCAGGTGAGGATTTCGTCCCTCTTGCCGGCCCTCTTGCTGGCGGCCCCGGGGTTCGCCCAGACGCGCCTGGCCTCGCCCGCCGCGCTCCGCGCCCCGGTCCCGTCTCCGGGCGCGGGCGCGCCTACGGCCGCCTTGCTCGCGCCCGGCCACGTCCCTGCCGCGCTCGCGCCGCTGCCGTCTCCGGCGGCCTCGATCTCGGCGGCGGCCCCGGTCCCGGCTCCGGCGCCGGCGGCCGCGCGCGCGAGCGGCGTGCAGCTCCTGCTGGACTTGGGCCGCACCCCCGAGGAAAGCGAGGCCGCCCGCGTCTTCGCGGGCGTCTTCGACGGCGCGCGGGCTCCTGTCGAGGGTTCTCCCGTCACGCCGCGCTTCGAGCGCGAGCGCAATCCGCTGCCGCTCCCGGCCGCCGTGGTGCGAGACGCCGTCGCCAAGGTTCTGCCCGCCCTGCGCGAGAGCGTGGCCTTGGGCTCATGGAGCGGGCCGCACACGACCCTCGACCAATCCTGCTGCGGCGACGCCGCGCCCAAGCTGGCCGCGCTCCTGCGCGCGCGCGGCGTGCCGGCCCGCTTGATCGAGGCCGAGGCCCATTTTTACGTGCTCATCGAATCGCCCGACGTCCAGCTCTTCATCGACCCGACCATCCGGCAGTTCTTCGGAAAACGCGCCGCGCCGAGGGGGGTTCCGGAGGTGTTCGTCGGGACCCTGCCCGAGCTGGCCGAGTTCTTCGAGCGCCACGGAAAATCGAAGACGGCGCGCGACGGGCTCCTGCGCATCTACTTCGCGGATTCGGCCGTGCGCGAGGAGCGCCTGCGCGAGCTCGAGGCGGAGATCCTGCTCGGCGGACGCCGCGATCTCGAGCCTCTGCGCCGCGAGATGGGCCTGCCGCCCCGGCCCGTCCGCTAATCGTATAATCGGGGCATGGACGCCCCGGACAAGGAGGATCGCGACCGCGCGCGTCTGACGCTCGACGCCAGCGTCGTCGTCGAGGCCGGAGCCGGCACCGGCAAGACCACCCTCCTCACCGACCGCATCCTGTTCCTCGTTCTCGCGGGTCCCGCGCCCGCCAAAATCGAGGAAGTCGTCGCCCTGACCTTCACCGAGAAGGCGGCCGGCGAGATCAAGGTGCGGCTGTCCGAACGCCTCGCCGAACTGGCGGCGCGCCTCACCGGCGGAGCGCTCGACGAGCGAGCCCGGGAGCGGGCGGACAGGACGCTGGAGGAGCTCGAGTCCCGCTTCCAGACCCCTCGGGACGCCGCGCTCGCCCGCGCCCGCGCGGCCCTCGAGGACCTCGACAAGGCGCCGATCGGGACCATTCACGGCTTCTGCTCCCAGCTGCTGCGGCTGTACCCGGTCGAGGCCGGGGTCGATCCCGCGTTCCGCGTGGACGAAGGGGAGGGTTTCGACGCGTTGTTCGCCTCGGAGTGGGCGAAGTGGCTCGACGACGAGCTGGGCGAGCGCCCTCCGCGCCGCGCCCGCTGGCTCGAGCTCCTGAAAGAGACCGCTCTCGAGGAGCTGGAGGAACTGGCGCGCGAGCTCGGCGCCGAGCGCCTGCCCGCGGATTCCGTCGGAGCGGCCGATCCCGAGGCGGCCCGCGAGCTCCGCGCTCTTGCCGCGCGCGCCGCGGCGCTGCCGGCGGGCAGGCCCAAGCCGCGAGGCGGAGTGCTGGAGGCGCTCGAAGAGGCGCGCGCGCGGCTCGAGGCGGCGGCGGCGGCGGCCGAAGCCGAGGAGCCCGCCCTCGGGGCGTCCGAGCCGCCTCCGCCGCGAGGCGCGAAGTGGCCCAAGGCGTGGGAGGAGGACGAGAGCGGGGCCGAAGAGTACGAGCGGATCACGGCGGTCGCGGCGGCCGCCTCGCCGCGCGGCGAGGCCGTCGCGCGCCGCGCGGCGCGCCTGCTGGCGCCTTTCGCCGTCCGCCTGCGCCGCGAGTACGCCCGCCGCGGCTGGGTGAGCTTCGACGGGCTTCTCTTGCGCGCGCGCGACCTGGTGCGCGACCATCCGCGCCCCCGCGAGGAGCTCAAACGCCGGTTCGCCGCCATCCTCGTCGACGAGTTCCAGGACACGGATCCGCTCCAGGGCGAGCTGCTCCTGTATCTCTCCGAAGCCCGCGGACGCGCCGCGAAGTCGTGGCGCGACGTCGTGCCCGCGCCCGGGCGCCTGTTCGTCGTCGGGGATCCCAAGCAGTCCATCTACCGCTTCCGGGGGGCGGACATCGCCGCTTACGAGGGCTTCATCGGACGGCTTCGCGCGGGCGGCGCGCTCGCCTGCGACCTGACCGCGAACTTCCGCTCGGCGCCGGGCGTCGTCGGTCCGGTGAACGACGTCTTTTCGCGCGCGATGCGCGAGGAGCCCGGCGCCCAGCCCGCCTACAAGGCGATCCGCCCCGCCAAGCCCGATCTTCCCGGACCTCTCGTCCAGGCCGCGGTGATCGTCGACCCGGCCGGCGAGGCCGACGCGGCCGCGTGCCAGAAGGCGGAGGCCGCCTGGGTCGTGGAGCGCATCCGCGCGGACGCCCGTCCGCTCAAGGATTACGCCGTCCTTCTGCGCTCCTCCTCGGCCCTGCCCGCGTTTCTCGACGCCTTCAAGCGCGCCGGCATTCCCTACGCCGTGGAGATCGAGCGTCATTTCTACGGAGCGCCCGAGGTCGGCGACCTGCTCAACCTGCTGCGGGCCCTGGACGACCCCGACGACCGCGTCGCCTTGGCCGGTCTCCTGCGCGCTCCTGCGTGCGCCCTGAGCGACGACGGACTGCTCTCCCTGGCCCGCGCCGGCGCCCTGGACTACCGCCGGGACCCGCCGCCGAAGGCGCTGCCCGAGGCCGAGCGCCGCGCGGCCGCGCGCCTCTTCGAGACGCTGCGCTCCCTGCGCGCGCGCGCGGGCCGCGTTCCTCTCGGCGAACTCGTCGCCTCCGCCTTGGCGGAGTCTCGTCTCCCGGAGCTCGCGGCGCGCGCCTATCACGGGCAGCAGACCGTCTCGAACCTGCTCAAGCTCCAGCGCATGGCGCTCGAGGCCTCGGAGGCGCGCGGCGCGACGCTCAAGGACTTCGTCGCCGAGGTGCGCGAGAGCGCGCGCGAGTCCCGGCGCGAAGGCGAGAGCCCTCTGGCGGACGAGCGTCTGGAGGCGGTGCGCATCATGAGCGTGCACAAGTCCAAGGGCCTGGAGTTCCCCGTGGTCTTCGCCGCGAACCTCTCGGCTCGGCCGGCCCAGGGGGCGCCGGCCTCGGCGCGCCTGGACTGGGCGACCGGGCGGGCGGCTCTGCGCGTGGGCAAGGCCGCGTCCGCGGCCGCGGCGCTGTCGGCCGTCCGCGAGAAGCGTCTGGAGCGCCGGGAGTCGGTGCGGCTCCTGTACGTCGCCATGACGCGGGCCAAGGAGCGGCTCTACCTTCTCGGCCGCGAGCGCCCCGAATCGGGCTCCCTGTCCGCGCACCTCGACTCGGCCGGCGCCTGGCCCTCCGGGGGCGCGCAGCGGGGCGTGCCGGCCCTGTTCGTCGAAGCCGGGAGGTCCGCGGAGTCCGAAGCTCCGGCCTCCGCGGAAGGCGGCTCCTCCGCCGAGGCCGCCGTCGCGGCGAGAGCGTGGGCGGCGCGCGCGGCGCGGACGGCGGACGCGCCGGCGCCGCGGGCGACGTCGGCCACGGCCTACCTGCGCGAGGCCCCCAAGCGTCCCGCCGCGCCCGATGAGGCGGCGGGCTCCTGGTCGGGCGCGGAGACGGGGCAGTTGTGCCACCTGGTCCTGCAGGGCTGGGACTTCCGGACAGGCGGAGACGTCCCCGAGGCCTGCCGCAAGGCGCGCGCCCTGCTCGAGCGCCGCGCTCCCGGGCCGCGCTGGGCGGCCGCCGAGAGCGAGGCGGCGCCGATCCTCGCGGGCTTTCTCGCCTCGCCGGCCGCCGCGGAACTGGCGAGGGCGGAGATCCTCGGCCGGGAGATCCCGTTCGCGCGCGCCGACGGGCCCACCGTGGTCCGCGGCGCCGCCGATCTGGTCTACCGCCTCGACGGACGCCTCGTCGTCGCCGACTTCAAGAGCGAGAAGGCCGACGTGAAGAGCGCCGCGCTCTTGCGCCGGCGGTACGCGAAGCAGGGCGAGGCCTACGTCGAAGCCGTCGAGCGGGCGTGGGGGGAACGGCCCGAGTTCCGCCTGCTGTTCCTGCGCGCGCCCGAGCTGTAGCCGCTACTCCGGCTTGCGGCGGTTGTCGAGGTCGCGCAGCTTGCGCTCGTAGTCCTTGCGCAGGGTCTCGCGCTCCTCGGCCAGGCGCCGCAGCTTCTCGTCGAACTGCGAGGCGTACTCGATCTTCGCCATGTTGAGGTCCTGACGCAGCCGGCGTTCCTGCTCCTGGTAGCGCTCGGCGATCTCGGCCTCCTTCTGGGCGATGAGGGAGCCGTGGCGCGTGCGCTCGGCCTCCACTTCCTTGGCGCGCGCCTCGTGCTGGGCCATGAAGCTCTCGCGCTCGGCCGCGGCGGACGCCTCGAGATCGCGGCGGCGGCGCTCGAAATCCTCCTCCAGCTTGGCGCGGCGCTCGCCGAAGGCCTTCTCGAGCTCCCGGCGGCGGTTCTCGGCGGCGGCCTCGCGGCGCTCGGCCTCCTCGCGCAGGGCGGAGGTCTCGCGGTCGGCGGCTTCGCGGATCTTCTGGCGCGCGGACTCCTCGCGCTCGCGGGAGATGCGCTCGAGCTCGGCGCGGGCCTTGGCGGTCTGCTCCTCGTACGCGGCGATCAGCTCGCGCTCGCGGGCGATGAGCGCCGCGTCGGCCTCCTTCATGCGGCCCCTCAGGGCTTCCTCGACGAGCTTCTCGCGCTGCGTCAGCGCGGCCTCCAGCTCGCGGCGGCGGTTCTGCAGCTCCACGTCGCGCTCGTCCTCCCAGCGCTTGCGTTCGCGGTCGATCTGCTCGCGCTGGGCCTTGAGCCAGGCGGTCTCGCGGGCGGTGAGCTGCTCCTGCAGCTCCGCCTCCTTGCGGATCCAGGCCTGCTGGAGCGCGGCCTCGGCGCGGGCCAGCTCGGCCATGCGCTCGTCGACGGCCTTCTGCATGCGCCCCTCGAGGTCGGCGCGCAGCTGGGTCGCGGCCGCCTCGCGGTCGCGGGACTCGATCTGCAGCTGCAGCCGCTGGGTGTCGAGCTCCTGCTGGCGCCGCTTCCAAGACTCCTCCTGGGCGGCGGCCTTGCGGGACTGCTGGGACTCCAGCTCCTCGACGCGCAGGGCGAAGCGCTGCTCGAGCTCCTGGCGCAGGGCGGTGATGGAGGCCTCCTTCTCCCGGTACGTCGCGTCCAGGCGCTCGCGCTCGGTGCGGAAGATCGCCTCGCGCTGGGCGGCCCACTCCTTGTCGCGCGCCGTCCAAGCCTGCTGCAGCGCGGCCTGTTCGCGCACGTACTTGTCCTTGAGCGAGGCCTCGAGCGCGGCGTGGCGCTCCTCGAGCACCTGGCGCTCTCGCGCCACGGCGTCCTCGTAGGCCCGGCGGTAGCGCTCTTCCTGCGCGGCGGCCTCGCTCTTGATCTGCGCCTCGCGGGCGAAGGCGGCGTCGCGCAGGGCGGCCTCCTTGTCGGCGAAGGCGGTCTCGAGCCGGGACTGCGTCTCCGCGGCCTGGCGCCGGAGCGTCTCCCGCTCCTCGTCCAGGGCGGCCCGGCGGGCGTCGAGCTCGGCGCGGGCGGCCTCCTCGGCGTGGGCGCGCTCGGCGCGGGCGCGGCCCTCGGTCTCGCGCGCGGCGGCCGCGGCGCGGGCCGCCTCGCGCTCGAGCTCGTCGGCCAGGCGGCGGCGGAACTGCTCCTCGAGCGCCTGCAGCTTGGCCTCGTGCTGCGCCTCGTGCTGCGCTTCCTGGCGCAGGGCCTGATCCAGCAGCTCCTGGCGCACCGTCTCGGCGGCCTCGTCGTGCGCCTTCTTCCAGCGCGCCTGCTCGGCGGCGAGCACGCGGCGCAGCTCGCCCTCGCGGGCCATGAAGGACAGCGAGAGCTCCTCCTCGCGCTTGGACGCGGCGGCTTCCATGACCCGGCGCTCGGCCGCGATCTGCTCGCCGAACTCGGCGCGGGCGCGTTCCAGCGAATCGCGGTGCTCCTGCTGCAGCCGCTTCTCGCGCTCGCTCCAGCGGCCCGAGAACGAGGCCTCGAGCTCGGCCTGGCGGCGGGCCAGCTCGCCTTCCATCTCCGCGCGGGACTTCTCCAGAGTCTGGACGTCCGCGGCGCGCTGGGCGGAGAGCTCCTCCTCCTTGACGCGATAGCGGGCTTCCAGTTCTCTGCGCTCGTCCTCGAGCCGCTGGCGGCTCTGCGCCAGGGACTCGCGCAGCTTGGCCTGGTGGGCCTCCCACTGCTGCTTCTCGCGCTCGGTCCATTCCGCCTGCATCTGCAGGAAGCGCCGGCCCAGCTCCTCCTCCTTCAGCCGGTAGTGATCCTGCAGTTCCTGCTGGCGGCGGAAAATCTCCTCTTCCTTCTTCTGATAAGCCGTTTCCATCTCGCGCAGCCGCTCGTTGAGGGCCTCGACGCGGGAGTTGTGGTCGTTCTCCATCTCGCCGCGCTGGGCGGCCAGCTCGGCGCGGCTCTTGGCGAGGATGTCCTCGATGCCCTTCTGCTGCTGCTTCCAGACGTCCTTCTCTTTGAGGACGAGCTGATCCTGGAGCTGCTGATACTTCTGGACGAGCTCGGCTTCCTGCTTCTCGTAGTGGGCGAGGACGGCCTTGTTGCGCTCCTGAAGGGACTCGTCGAGCTTGGCTTCCTTCTCGCGGTAGTGCTCCTCCAGGAAGCGGCGCTCCGCCTCCAGGCGTTCCTGCAGGCGGCCCCACTCCTGCTCGTTCTTGTGCTGGTAGGCCCGGTCGAGCTCGCCCTGGCGCTTGGCGTGCTCCTCGTCGAGATGGCGGCGATGGTCCTCGAGCCCCTGCTCCTTCTGGCGCAGACGGGCCTCGAACTGGGCGAGCTTGGCCTCGAACTTCTCGGCCAGGGCGCGCTCCTCGCGGGCGAGCGCCTCGCGATTGTTCTTGATGAGCTCCTCGACGTCGCGCTCGTAGCGGCGCCGGAACTCGTCCTCCTTCTTCTTGATCGCCTCGTCGAGCTCGCGCTGCTGGCCCTCGAGGTCGCGCTCCTTGGCGCGCAGGGATTCGGTCTGGATCTTGAGGCGCTCCAGGAGGGAAGTCTTGGTGTCGGCCAGCGCCTTCTCCTGGTGGGCCAGCGCGGCCTGCAGCTCGCGCTCGGCGTCCTGGCGGGCCTGGCGCACCGCCTCGATCAGCTCGCGGCGCAGGCCGCCGATCATCGCCTCGCGGGCGGCGATCTCGCGCTTGAGCGCGTCGGTCTGCATCGTGAGCTGGAGGCGCTCTTCCTTGACGTGCGCGTCCTGCTCGCGGAGGATCTCGCGGCGCAGCTCCTCGCGGAGCTGATCCTCCATCTTCTTGTGGTCGGCGATCGAGGCTTCCCAGGCCCGGACCGTCTCGCGCCAGCGCTTGACCGTCTCGTCCTTCTCGCGCGCCTCGACGCTGGCCTCGTCGCGCGCCTTGAGCGCCTTGGCGGCCTCGTCCTTCGCGTCCTTGAGCTCCGCGCCCAGGCGCTGGAGACGCTCGAGCGCCCAGCGCAAGGCGAGCCGCGCTGTGTCGAGGTCGTTGACGGAGGAGGCGTCGAAGCCGCCGGAAGGCTGGTCCGGGGGCTGCGGCGGTTCGGGGCGGATATCCATGGGTGTTCGACGCGTCGGCGCCGCGCCTATGAATTCTGCGGGATTGGTGTTACAGACTTATTTAGGAGGGAGGGGGAGGCGCCGCTGATAATATCGGCTCTTCCCGGGAAGAGTCGGGCCTAAATCAACTGGGTCCTTCGCCCGCGCGCGTCAGGACCGAAGACTCAGGCATCGCTTCGGCCGCTGCGTTATCCTGACGGCATGACGCGCTTCACGGCCCTGGCCCTCGTTCTGGCCCTGGCTGCTCGTGTTTCCGCCCAGGTCCGCATCGGCGCCGCCGCCGAGTCGGGGGGCGTTCCCGCCGCCGCTCCCGTCGGCGTCATCCAGGGCGGCTCCGCGTCGTCCCGTATCTCGTCGTTGACGCTCCCGACCGCCTCGATCTCGCTGTCCGTCGTGCCCGCGCCCGCCCCGTCTCCGTCCGCCGCCGAGGCCGCCGTCCTGTCCCATGCTCCGGCCGCGGCCATCGCGCTCTCACCCGCCGCCGTCCCGGCCGCCGCCGCCGCGGGCGTTCCCGAAAGCCTCTTTGCTTCTAAGCAAAGCGCCGAAACCGGCGCCGTCCCCGCCGCCGCTCCGATCTCCCTTCGCCCCACGACCCGCGCCGAGCGCGCGACCGTCCTGATCCAGGACGAGGTCGCTTCTTGGGGCCCCTTTCGCCGCGTCCAGGACGTCGTCGTCGAAGGCTCGCGCCGCTACCCCGCCCTCGCCCCGCTGAGCGCGGCGGCCGCGGCCTCCGAGCCGGACGGCCGGAGCGTTCCCGTCCCGTCCGCCAAGTCTCCGGCCCCGAACGGCTCGCCGCGCCTGACCAGGGCGCTCGTTTACGGCGGCTTCGCGCTGGTCGGCGTCGCGCTCGTCCCGTCGCTGGCGCCTGCCCTCCTGCCCGCCGCCGTCGCGGCGTATAAAGGAGCGATCGCCTGGGCCGGCCTCGCCGCCCTGACCGCGTCCCGCTTCGTGAAGCCGTCCGAGGCCGCGCCGGACGTGCCGCGCGGCCCGCCGTCGGACGGGAAGGGGATGTTCGGCTCGTTCAAGGGCGCTTGGGCCGCCGCGCGCGACAGCGCGGACGCCCAGACGAGCTTCGAGAAGCGCTCCGGCGGCTTCTCGCTCGCGAACTTCCGCGATTGGGCGCTGGGCGCCCTGCGCACCGGCACGTACTGGATGGGCCCGTCGCTCCTGCTGATGCTCGGCGGCGCGCTCGCCGGGAAAGCCTGGCTCCTGCTCGCGGGCGCGGCGCCGGCCGCCGTCACCGGAGTGACCGAAGCCTCGATCGCCGTGATCCCTTTCTCGGCGTTCCTGGGCGGGATCGTGCCGATGGCGCTCGCGGCCCAGGCCGCCGGCCTCGGCCTGTACTTCCTCGTGGAGAAGCTCGCCGCGCGCCTCGGCGCCGGTCGATTCGCCCCGTGGCTCGGCGGCGCGGCCGCTCTGGCGCTCGCGGCCGCGACGGTCGCCGGGCTCACGGCGTCGCCCGTCGTGATCGCCTCGACCCTGGCCCTGGAGGCCGGCGTGATCTGGACCGCGGCGCGTTCGCGCTCGTTCGCGGCGCCGCTGGCCCTGCGCGCGATCCTCACCGTGTTCTCGCTCGAGGCCGCCCGGCTCGGGGCCTGGATCAAGTTCGGCCCCGTGGTCGCGCTGGCCGGCCTGCCGCCCGTGTGGGGCGGCGTGATCGTGCTCGGCCTCGTGACGGCCGCGGTCCTGCTCAAGTCGCCGGCCCTGCGGCTCGCGGAGATCGGCCGGGAGTGGCTGGCGTCCGAGCCCGGCCAGCGCCCGAAGAACCCGTGGCCCGTGCTGACCGCCGGCCTGATGATGGGCCTCGTCGTGTACGCGATCGGCGATCTCGTCTACTGGGCCGTGAACTGGCTCTCGCCCTCGCACGAGCCGGCGCCCGCGATCCTGGCCAAGATGCTGACGGGCGGCGTCGACCTGGTGCTCTACAACTTCGTCATCGTCGGCGTGCTCGAGGAGTTCATCTTCCGGCGCGGCCTGTTCAAGTGGATGAACGACAAGTTCGACAAGATCAAGCGCTTCACGCAGAGCCAGGCTTTTTGGATCGCGGCCGTCGGCTCGGCGATCATCTTTTCAGGCGTGCACTACATCGACTGGGGCGCGGTGATGGCCAAGTTCGGCCTCGGCGACGCGACCACGGCCGCGGGCATGGGCGGCGCCTACGCGTTCACGTGGGCGGGCTTCGTCGCGCGCTCGGTGCTGGGCGTGGTGCTGGCCTGGATCTACAAGCGCTCGGGCTTCCTGCTGATCCCCATCATCGCCCACTTCTGGGCCGATTCGATGGAGGGCCTGGGCCTCAGATGGGGCCTGCCGGCCTTCGCGGCGCTCGCCGCGGGCGCGATGCTCATCGCGCTGATCCGCCGGCCGAAGGCGAAGGCCGCCTAAGTCGTCGTCGTCCGGAACAGCGGCTCGACCAGGGCCTTGAAGGCGTTGCGCGAGAGCGCGTACACCGAGTAGCCCACGAAGAAGGCCGCGATCACGTCCACCGTGTAGTGGTTGCGCGAGAGAAGAACTCCGGCGGCCATGGCCAGGGACCCCGCGAACATCAGGCGCTTCAGCCCCGGGGTCTTGAAGAACAGATAAAAGAGAAAAGGGATCGCCGTGTGTCCGGAGAACACGAATTCGTTCGTGAACGTCCAGGTGCCCAGTATCCGCGAGAAGATGGCGTCGTGCAGGCGCATGTCCACCATGTCGGCGGGCGCGCCGATGGGGGAGAGGAAGACGAATGCGGTGCGCACGACCATGTAGATCGTGAGCATGAAGACGAGAAAGGGGATGCGGCGCGGGTGATAGGCGATGGCCGCGCCGCAGGCGTAGAGATGGAGGGCGAACCAGCCCCAGGACAGGACCGGGAGCGTGTTGACGAGCGGCAGGCGGCGCAGCAGCCAGTCGTTGCCGATCGGCAGCGAGCGCTGGTCGGCCACCCAGCCCAGCTTGGTGTAGAGGGTGTAGCTGAGGCAGAAGGCGGCCAGGACCCCGGCCAAGGTGAACACCCACCACTTGTAGTGGACGCCGTGCCACTCGTCGCGGATCTCGTCGATTTCTTTGCGGGCCGCGCGCGGGAGCAGCTCGCGCAGCTCGCGGATCTCCTTGGCGGAGTCGGAAAAGCGGCGCTCGAGCTCCTTGAGGCGCTCTTCGAGTTGAGGGTGTTCGGACACGGGCACGCGTCATGATAACATCTCTATGTGGTCTCGTCGATCATCGAGGATGTCCGCTCGTTCCTGGCCGATCTGAGGAAAGATTGGCCCGAGCTGTATTCTCCCGCTGTTTCCGTCCCGAAACCGGCTCCCGTTCCGGCTCCCGACCGGGGCGAGCTCGTCTCGGTGTTCCGTTCCCGCGCCGAGCACTTCGCCCCCATCCTCGGCGTGACCTTCGGCCGCATCTCCGTGAAGGACCAGCGCACGCTTTGGGGCTCCTGCACGCCCGAGGGGAACCTGAACTTCAACTGGCGCCTGACGCTCGCGCCGCCGGAGGTGCTGGACTATCTCGTGATCCACGAGCTCGCGCACCGCGCCCACATGAACCACTCGCGGCGCTTCTGGGAGGTCGTGGAGAAGGCCTGCCCGGACCATAAGGTCCACCGGCGCTGGCTGAGGAAGAACGGGCGCGCGCTGTACGAGGCGAAACGGCCCTAGAGGCCGCGCAGGCGGGCCAGCAGGCGGTCCTTCACCGCCGCGACCCGGACCAGCCACCCGTCCACCGTGACGTAGGCGGCGGGGATCAGGAAGATCGTCATCGGCATCGCGAAGGTCAGGCCCCAGGCCAGCGACAGCGCCATCGGCGCGACGAAGGGCTCGTAGCCGCCGAAGCCGTAGGCGGTCGGGAACAGCCCGAGCAGGGTGGTGATCGAGGAGGCCCACATCGGGCGCAGGCGGTCGGCGCCGGCCTCGATCGCGGCCTGCTCGACCGGGACGCCCGCCGCCCGCTTGTCGTTGATGAAGGAGACGATCACGATCGCGTTGTTGACGACGACGCCGGTCATCGCGATCACGCCCAGCATCGCCATGAACGAGGCGGGTTGGCCGTGCACGAGCAGGGCGTAGACGACGCCCAGCAGGCCGATCGGGATCGTGAGCAGGATGATGAAGGGCTGGACGTAGGAGCCGAAGAGCACCGCGAGGATCACGAAGTCGAGCATCAGCGCGACGCCGAAGGAGCGGAACAGGGACGCCATCGACTTGGCGGTCTCCTCCTCCTCGCCGCCGTAGATCAGCTCGTAGCCCGGGTAGCGCTCGGGGACGTCGGCGAACTTCCTGCGCACGAGAAGGTTGGCCTCGCGCGAGGTGATCACGTCCTCGTCCACGTCCGCGGTGATGGTGACCGCGGGCTTGTAGTTGTAGCGGGGGAGGAAGGGGGCTCCGCGGGCGTCCTCGATGCGCGCGACGCGCGAGAGACGGATCGCCTGGCCGCGCGGGTTCAGCGCGTCGAGCCCCAGGAGGTCGTCCTTGGAGTCGCGCTGCTCGGGCTTGAGCCGCAGGCGGATCTCGACCTCCTCGTCGGGACGCTGGATCCGGGAGACCTTCATGCCGTCGACGGCGTAGAAGAGGTCCCGCGCGATGCTCTCGGCGTCGACGCCCGCGAAGGCCGCCTCGAGCTCGTTGGGGATCACGCGCCACTGCCACTTGCCGTCCTCGAGCGAGTCGCGGATGTCGCTCACGCCCTTGATGGAGCGCAGGTAGGCCTTGATCTCCTCGGAGATCTTGCGGTTCACCTCGGGATCGCGCCCGCGGGCCCGGACCATGATCGGCTCGCCGACGGGCGGGCCGGGGGTCTGCTCGTCGAAGGTGATGCCCTTCGCGCCGGGCGGGAGGCCGATCCGGGCGCGCAGGTCCGCGACGATCTCCTGAGTCTTGCGCTTGCGCGACTCCTCCGGCGTCAGGAAGAGCCGCACCTGGCCGTAGTGCGTGCCGAGGCGCTCCTGGTCCTCCTGGCCCTTCTGCCCGACGACGGCGGTCATCACGTCGAGCTCTTCCTTGGGCAGGTCGCCGGCGATCGTCTCGACGTGCTCGATCGCCTTCTGCGTCGCGTCCAGGTTGGTGCCGGCGGGCATCTCGACCTGGACGAGGAACTGATCGACGAGGCCCCCCGGGAAGAGGACGAACTTGAGGCGCCACTTGGCGACGCCCGCCGTGAAGAGGAGGAAGCCTAGCAGCAGGAGGGCGAACTTGCCGCGGTGGGAGATCACCCAGGTGATCGTGCGGCGGTAGCCGTCGACCACGGTCTTGTACCAGCGTCCCTCGGGAGCCTTCTCGCCGACCGGCTTGCCGAGCGGCATGAGTTCGAGGACGTGGCCGGGCAGGATGAAGAACGCCTCGAAGAGGCTGGCCATGAAGCACATGACGACGACGACCGGCACCATGAACATGAACTTGCCCATGATCCCGCCCATCAGCGCGAAGGGGAGGAAGGCGCACGAGGAGACGAGCACCGAGCCGAGCACGGGCCACATGACCTCGCGCGTGCCGTCGACCGCCGCTTGGAAGGCCGGCTTGCCCATCTCGAGGTGGCGGTAGATGTTCTCGGCGACGACGACGGAGTCGTCGTCGAGCATGCCCAGCACGATGATGAAGGCGAGCAGCGTCATCAGGTTGAAGGTGAAGCCGAACGGGACCGCGCAGACGAGGGCGGTGGCGAAGGAGATCGGCACGCCCCAGGCGGCGACGGCGGCGAGGCGCCAGTCGAGGAAGAGGAACAAGGCCGCGAGGATCAGCACGCCGCCCTGGAGCATGTTCCCGGTCATCACCCTCAGGCGGCGCTTGACGAAGAAGCTCACGTCGTTGGAGAGCGCGAGCTCCATGCCCCGGGCCGCGGCCCGGGGCTCCTGGGCGTCGCGCAGCTTCATCACGCGCCCGGTCAGTTCGATGACGTCGGCGGACTTGTGTTTGCTGATGTGCAGCTCGATGGAGGGGCGGCCTTTCGCGCGGGTGCGCAGGGCGCCCTCGGCGAAGCCCTCGGAGACCTGCGCGAGGTCGCGCACTCTCAGGTTCTCGCGCGCCTCGTTGCCGCGCACGACGATCGAGCCGACCTCCTGCGCGGTGAAGACCGCGCCCCGCACGCGCACCCAGTTCTCGAGCGGGCCGGACCACGTCGCCCCGGCGGACCGGTCGACGTTGCGGCCGCGGATCGCGGCGGCGACCTCGCCCATCGTCAGGCGGTGGCGGGCGAGCTTGTCGCGGTCGACCTGGACGAGGATCTCGCGCTCGCGGTCGCCCTTGAAGGTCACGCGCGAGACGCCGTCGAGCTCCTCGATGATGTCCTTGAGCTCCTCGGCGTAGCGGTCGCGGTCCTCGTCGCTCCCGCCGGCGACCGACAGGGTGATCAGCGGCCGGTCGGCCGTGAGCTCCTGGACGATCGGCTTGTCGGCCAGGTCAGGGAGGTCCTCGACGCGCTGCGCGGCCTGGTAGAGGTCGCTGACGGCCTTGTCCTTCTCGCGATCGGTGAGCTCCTCGTCCAGGCGCAGGAGGACGACCGAGAGGTTCTCCAGCGACCAGCTCTCGGCGCGGTCCACGCCGGAGACGGAGCGCACCTGCTCCTCGATCTTGCGCGTGACGAGGGTCTCGACCTCCTCCGGCGAGGCGCCCGGATAGGGCGTCTGGATGATGACCATGTCGAACTTGATGTCCGGGAAGGCCTCGCGGCGCGAATTGAAGAAGTGCCAGCCGCCGACCGCGCAGAGCGCGAGCGTGATCAGGTTGGAGAGGACGGGCCGGCGGAGAAAGAACTCGATCACGGCGCTCCCGCCGTGCCGGCCTGCCGCGCGAGCTCAAGCAGCGCCAGGGCCTCGTCCGCCTCGGCGCGCACGAGCTCGGCCTTCGCGCGCCGCAGATCCTGCTGGAAACGCACGAGCAGGTCGGTCGTCGCCCGGCCCGAGCGGAAGTCGGACTCGCCCGCCTTGAGCTTGCCGGATTCGATCTTGGAGAGGCGCTCCGCCGCCGCGCGGCGGCGGCGAGCGAGGGCGAGCGTCTCCCGGGCGTCGCGCCACTGGCGGCGCGCGGCGTTCTCGGCGCCGGCCAGTTCGGCTTCGGCGGCGGCCAGGGCGAGCGAGGCCTGGCGGCGCGTCAGGCGCTCCTGGCGGAAGGTCAGGGGCACGACCACGCTGACGCCGACCGAGGCCACCGGGTTGCGCCAGCCGCGCATCTCCGACCAGGCGGCGCGGTAGGTGGAGTCGAGGCCGGCGAACGAGTACGAGGCGTCCAGCGTCAAGTCCGGCAGCGTGTCCAGGCGCGCGGCGCGCTCGGCCCACTTCAGGGCGTCGCGGCGGCGGCGCGCGGCGTCGAGGTCGGGGCGGGCGGCGAGCGCGGCGGCTTCGTCTGCGGGCAGAGAGGCCTCGGAGGGGAGCGCCGAAGGCGCCTCGGTCGAGATCTCCAGCGAATCGGCGGGTCCTTCCTCGCGCAGCGCGGCGGCGAGCGCGTGGCGGGCCCGCTCGATCCCGGAGACCGCCAGCAGGAGCTCGGTCTCGGCGCTCTCCAGCGCGGCCTCGGCCTGCAGGCGGTCGGACGCCTCGGCGGTGCCGTAGCGGCTCTTCTCCTCGGCGCGGCGCAGGAGGAGGCGCGCGTCGGCGACGGCTTCCTCGCGGATCGCCCTGACGCGCTGAGCCGCCCCGAGCTCGACGACGGCCGAGGCGGCCGCGGCTGCCGCGGCGGAGCGCGCGAGGCTCCACTCGGCTTCGGCGGCGGCGGCGGCGGACCGGGCGCGGCCGCGCCGCGCGACGTCCGGGCGGCCCCAGAAGTAGCGCAGCAGGCGCTGGCGCATCTCCAGCGCCAGGCGCGAGTCCACCGTCGGATCGACGGGGCGGAAGGCGGAGGGGTTGACCAGGCGCTCGCCGCGCCAGACGAGCTTGGCCTCGGTGCCGAGCAAGGTCGTCTGCGAGAAGCCGGTCTCCCAGCGCTCGAGGCGCGAGCGCGTGCCTTGGAAGGCCGGAATCGGGCGCGGCGAACGGTCGTCCTGATAAAGGTAGGAAGCGAGAACCTTCGGGTCGAGGTTCGAGAGGAGCAGGGGTTCCTCGAGCGCGGCGGCGTCGCGGCGGGCGCGGGCGGCGGAGGCTTCGGGAGAGCGCTCGACGGCCAGGCGGACGGCCTCGGCCGGGGCGAGCGGCGCGGCGACGGCGGGCGCGGCGAGGGCTAAAAAGAGGAAACTGCGGAACAAGCCCGGCTATTGTGCCAAATCCGGGGGGCCTTCAGGGCTTGTCGAGGGCGTCGATGAGGGCGGGGACGTCGGCCTGGGTCAGGCCGGAGAGCCACTCGCCTTCGGGATAAAGGAAGGCGTTCGGGCCCCGCTCGCACAGGTCGAGGCAGCCCGACTTGGCGACCCGCACCTTGCCCTTGAGGCCCTTCTCCTTGACCGCGCGCTTGAGCGACTCGCACAGCTCGAGGCCGCCGCGGCCGGGATTGCCGCAGGCGACGCGCCCGCTTTCGCGGGCGTTCACGCACACGAACACGGTCCGCAGGAACGGGACGGCCTTCTTCTCCATGGTCAGGCGGGCTCCGCCTCGGGCGGCGCGGCGGCGTGCTCTCGCGCCTCGGCCGTGAGGCGCGCGGTCCACACCGCCCCGATGAACGAACAGACGAGTCCGAGCACCTGGACCCCGTGGATCGTCTCGCGGCCGAGCAGCCAGGAGAAGACGAGGGTCAGCGCCGGGTAGGAGAGCATGAAGGTGGTGGCCTTGGAGAGCTCCATGTTGCGGATGGCCATGTACCAGAGGACGAAATTCAACGAGGACATCAGCAGGCCCTGCAGGACGAGGAATCCGAGCGCCGGACCTTCCCACGACCAGCGGCCGCCGTGCGCGAGGCTCCACGCGCACACCGGGATCATGGTCAGGATGCCGTAGAAGACCCGCCCGCCGGAGAGGGTGACGGCGTCGAGATCCTTGGGCAGGCGCTTGGCGAAGATGTGAGAGACCTGGTACAGCCACGGCGTGCACAGGATCATCAGGTCGCCGCGCCAGCGCGGCGAGGACAGGTCGTGGAGCATCACGAGGCCGGTGCCGCTCATGACGAGGAGGGCGGCCGCGGCGAGCTTGCCCGAGGGCCGCTCGCCGAGCAGCCAGGCGGTGAGCGCGGCGGAGTAGAGGACTTCGACCTGGGCCACGATGGCGGCGTTGGCCGGGGTCGTGTGCGCGAGCGCGGAGATGTAGATCACCGTGGCCAGGCCCGAGCACAGCCCCATCATGACCAGGGAGGGGGCGACGTCGCGCGAGAGCACCAGCTTCCAGCGCCCGCCGCGCAGCAGCCATGGCGACATCGCGAGCAGGCCGACGACGAGGCCCCCGGTGGCGAAGAGCGCGCCCGAATAGTGCGCCATGCCGTAGGCTCCGATCAGGGGCCAGAGGGCGGTGATCGCCCAGTCGACGACCAGCGCCGTGAGCGGGCTCATCGCGCGGGGAAGGCCTCGAGCACGGAGGCCCTGAGGATCTCGAGCGGCAGGGCGCCGTGACGCAGCACGGCGTCATGGAAGGCCTTCACGTCGAAGCGGCGTCCGGTCCGCGCGCGGACCTCCTCGCGCAGGGCGGCGATCTCGCGCTGGCCGACTTTGTACGCGAGCGCCTGGCCGGGCCACACGGTGTAGCGGTCGACCTCGGCCTCGATCTCCTCCTGGGACATCGGCGTGTTCTCCTTCATGTAGGAGATCGCCCGCTCGCGCGTCCAGCCCTTCGCGTGGATGCCGGTGTCGACCACCAGGCGGCAGGCGCGCAGGGCCTGGTCGGAGAGCATCCCGAGGCGGGACAGATCGTCCTCGTAGAGGCCCATCTCGTCGCCGAGCCGCTCGGAGTACAGCGCCCACCCCTCGACGTACGCGGTGAACCCCGCGCTGCGGCGGAACTGGGGCAGAGCCTTGTTCTCCAGCGCGAGCGCGAGCTGCAGGTGGTGTCCGGGCAGGCCTTCGTGCACCGCCAGCGAGGTCATCGAGAAGCGCGGGCGCGACTCGGGCTTGTAGGTGTTGATGTAGTAGACGCCCGGGCGGGAGAGGTCGGTGGGCGGCTGGAAGTAGCGGGCCGCGGCCTCGTTCTTCTCCTGGAACTCCTCGACGGGCTTGACCACGAGCGGGGTCTTGGGCAGGGTCCCGAACCAGTCGGGGAGCTTGGCCGTCGCCTTGGCGACGAGGCGCTCGGCGTCCTCGCGGACCTCGGCGCGCGTCTTGAAGAAGTTGGCGGGGTCCGTGCGCACGGATTCGAGGTAGCTCTCGAGGTCGCCGGCGTGCCGGGCGCGGCGGGCGATCTGCGTCATCTCGTCGCGGATGCCGGCGACTTCCTGGAGGCCGATCTTGTGCAGTTCCTCGGGAGACTTGTCGGTCGTGGTGTGCGCGCGCACGGAGCGGCGGTACATCGCCCGGCCGCCCGGCACGCCCGAGAGGCCGATGTTCCCGGTGCGGGCCTTCGGCAGATAGTCGCTCTTGAGCCAGGCGGAGTATGCGGAGAGCGCGGGATAGATCTCCTCGGACACGATCTTGAGCAGGCGCGGGGTCCGCTCGGCGCGCAGGGGCTCGGGGAGGCGCGCGCACGCGTCCGCGTACGGAGAGCTCGAGACGGCGACGGCCGTCATCTCGTCGAGTTGGCGGATCAGCTTCTCGACGGGGACGCGCGCGGCGACGCGCCCGGTCTTGAGGCCGGCGGCGACGTTCTCGCGGTGGCGGCGGAACCACTCCGGAACGGCCTTCAGGCGCTTCTCGAGCGCGTCGGCGTCCTCGGCGGTCTTCATGGGCTGGGACGTCTGGATCACGGTCGGGATCCAGGACTGGCCGCCGTCCATGTGGTCGATCTCCATCTCGAAATACGGGAGGGCCAGACCCGCGAGCTCGTCCTCGAGCATATCCTTCATCACGTCGACCGACAGGCGGTCTTCCGGAGACAGCCCCTTGCGGTCCACCAGGCGGGCGCGCTTGAGCAGCGCCTCGGCGGCGGCCTTGCGCGCGGCGCGGCCCGACGGCCCGTTGTCGTCCAGCTCGGCGTCGTGGCCGCGCTCGCCGTAGAACGTCGCGACCAGCGGAGAGAGGCGCATCTGCTCCGACCAGTAGTCGGCGAAGAGCTTGGCCGCGTCCTCGGCCGCGCGCGCGGGCGCGGCCAGCAGGAGCGCGCTCAGGAGGAGGGCGGTTCTCATGGCGTCAATCCTTCTTCTTCGGGTACCACTTCTCGCCGCGCAGGGGCGGGACGGTCTTCACGTGCGGCTTGGGCGCCGCGTCCTGCGGCTTCGCCTTCGGCTTCCAGGGCTTCTTGCCGAAGGGCTTCTTCGCGGGATCGAACGGCTTCTTCTCGAAGGGCTTCTTGCCGAAAGGCTTGAACGAGCGCTCGCCGGCCGCCGGAGCGGGGGAGGCGGCGCGGCGTCCGGAGTCGGCGCCTTGGCGCCGGTCCTTGCCGGAGCGGCGCTCGACGAAGCCGGGCTGTCCGGGGCGCTGGCGATCGTCCGTCCGGGGGCGCGGAGGATCGGGGCGCAGGGAGCGTTCTTTCTGCGGTCGGGCCTCGACGACGAAGAGTTTCCGGCCGCCGAGTTCGGTGCCGTTGAGCTTGGCGACGGCGGCCTTCACCTCCTCGGGGGTGGACATCTCGACGAAGCCGAAGCCGGTCGGGCGTCCGGTCTCGCGGTCCATGATGATCTTGGCGTTGAGCACCGTTCCGCAGGCCGAGAACACGCGCGTCAACTCGTCCTTGGTCGTCTTGTAGGGGAAGCCGGCGACGTAGATGTTGTCGGGCATGCGCGGAGACTTTATCACATCCGCGGGCGGCTCGCCCGGAAGGCGCTAGGAGCCGATTCCGGCGTCGGCGGGCGCCGTGAACTTAGGCTCGCGTCGGGGAGGGCGCGGGGCGAATCCGGCCGCGAAGACCTTGGCGAAGTAGGCGGCGTAGCGCGCCACGATGCCCGGCTCGTCGAAGAAGTTGACGTTCTCGAAGCTGTTCTTCTCGGCGTTGGGCGAGTAGTTGAACGAGCCCGTCTCGAGCAGGAGTCCGTCGACGATGATGAGCTTGTTGTGCATCTTCTGGTAGAGCGGGTCGCGCTCGTCGTCGGGGCCGCTCACGAGGCGGATGTCGAAGCCGTGCCAGGCGAACCAGTCGTCGAGCTTGGCCAGGGCGGACTGGCTGCGGTCGAGCGCGATGCGGACCTTGACGCCGCGCTCCTTGGCGGCGAGCAGGGCCTCGGCGATCTTCTGCGAGTAGAAGCTGAACATCGCCACGTCGACCGTCTCGCGGGCGGCCTCGATCGCCCGGATGAGGGCGGCCTCGATGCCGCCCTGGGGCGAGAAGATCTGGCGCGGGAAGGACTCGCCGTGCAGGCGCACGGGCGTCTCCGGGTCCTCGGGCGGGGGCGGGAACTTGGACTTGCGCTCGTCTCCGGCCGCGGCGGCCTCGGCGGCGGCGATCTCGGCGTCTTCGGTCTCGGAGACCTCGGTGCGGTTGAGGATCTCCTCCAGCTTGTCCCAGTCGACGGGCTCGGCGTGGTCGCGCATGTACTTCCAGTAGCGCAGATAATGCTTCACGCGGCCGGGCTCGAGGGTGAAGACCACGTTCTCGAAGTGGTCGTCCTCGGACTGCTGGGTGTAGTTGTAGGAGCCGGTCTGCAGGAGCTTGTCGTCGACCAGCATGAACTTGTTGTGCATGATGCCGCTGCTCTGTCCCTTGAGCAGGACGAGGTCGAACCCGGACTTCACGAGGTCGACGATCATCGGGCGGGGTTTGCGCGGGCCGCCGGTGTGGCTGCGCCCGGTCGTGTACACGTGGCCGCGGTCGAGAACCACGGCCACCTTGATGCCGCGCTCCTTGGCCCGCAGCAGCGCGTCGAGCACGCCCTGCTGCTCGAACTGGTAGATCGCGATCTTGACGCTCTTCCTGGCCGCGTCGATGGCGGCGACGATCGAGGGTTCGGCCGGGTCGTAGGGCACGAGCGCGCTCGACGGCAGCTTGATCCCGTTGAACGAGACGGCCGGCGCGGCCGGCAGCGGGACCTCGGGCGGGGCCGGGGGCGCGGGTTTGGGCGGCGGCGGGTTGAGGATGTCCTCGAGCAGCTGCTCGTCGGTGGGCAGGACGACGGGCTCGGCGGGCGCCGCGAGGCTCTTCGCGATCGAGTGCATGTGCTCGAACGTCTTCACGAACAGCGCCACGTCGGACGGATCGGTCAGGAAGTGCGCGTTCTCGAAGTTGTCGATGGAGGCGCGCTTGGTGTGGTTCGCGGAGCCGGTCTCGACGAGCTTGCCGTCGAGGATCATGTACTTGTTGTGCATCTTCTCGGCGAGCGGGAAGTCGCTGTCCGCGTTCGGTCCGGCGAGCACGCGCACGGGGACGCCCTGCTGGGCCAGCCAGTCCGAGAACGGCTTGAAGTACTCCGACTTCGACTGGCTTTCGTCGATCACGGCGCGCACGCGCAGGCCGCGCGCCTGGGCGCGCGCCAAGGCCTGGGCGATCTTGGTCGAGCGCAGCGAGAACATCGCGTAATCGACGGACGTCTCGGCCGCGTCGATCGCGGCGGCGACGGTCTCCTCGAAGTCGCCGGCGGGGGTGAAGATGTAGGACGGCAGGCGGACGCCGTTGAATTCGACGCTCGGAGAGGCTTCGGCCGGCGGCGGCGGAGCGCGGGCGGGCCAGGCGTGGGCCTTCGCCTCGGATTCCGGGACCCCGAGCTCCCACATGTGCGTCCAGTAGGCCTTGAGCGCGGCGACGCGCGCCTCGTCCGTCGTGAACTGCACGTTCTCGTAGTGGTTCTTCTCCGAGGTGTAGGTCCAGTTGTAGGAGCCGTACTCCGCCATCTTGCCGTCGAAGACCGCGAACTTGTTGTGGTTGATGCCGTACTCGGTGCGGGCGCGGGAGACCCGGAGGTCGAAGCCGTCGCGGACCAGCGCCCAGATCTGCTCGCTGCGGCGGCGGCGGTATTCGGCGTCCGGCTCGTTCTTCGGGAACACGGCGTGGTAGTCGAGCACGACCTGGACCTTCACGCCGCGGCGGCGCGCGTCCTTGAGCGCCTTGAGCACGCCGCGCGCGCCGAATTCGTAGAGCGCGAGCTGGATGCTCTCCCGGGAGGCCTCGATGGCCTGGACCAGCAAGGTCTCGACGGGCTCGTTGGGGCGGAAGGCGGCGGAGGGGAAGTTGACGCCGTTGAACTCGACTTGGCGCGCGCTCGTCGGGCCGCCGCCGTCGTCTCCCGGGGTCTCGGGCGGGGGCGTCTTGACCCGGCCGAGCGGATGGAAGGCGCCTTCGGTGAGATCGGCGAGCACGCCGGCGGCCGCGGAGGCGGCCCGGCGGGCGCCGTCGAAGAATCCGGAGGAGCGCGCGGCGGCCTGCTCGACGGGCGCGTCCGCGGGAGAGGCCGGGGCGGCGGTCTCGTCCTTGAGCCGGTCCAAGGCGTTCTTCGGAATCTCGCCGTCGTCGGAGGCCGAGGCCGCCGCCTTGGCGGGCGCCAGGGCTTTGGGCGCGGAGGCCGGGATCGCCGAGGCGGGGAGGGCCTTCGACGCCGAGGCGAGCGCGGGAGCGAGAGACATGGGAGCCGCGGAGACGGAAGCCGACGGCGCGGCGAGAGGCGAGGCGCCGAGGGACGGGATCGTCAGCGACGGGACGGAGAGGCCCGGGAGCGCGGAGGGCGCCGCGTTGACCGCGGCCGCCGCGCCCGCGCCGGCGGAGGCGCCCGCGGGAACGGCGACGCGGACCGTCTGGGCGAACAGCGGTCCGGGTCCGGCGACGATGAGGGCGAGCGAGAGCCGCCACATTCGGCGCATCGGCTCCAGTATAGCCCGCCCTCCACTATAGGATCAGGAGCGGAGGGCCCAACGCCGGATAGGCAGAGGGCCCGGGGCGGCCCGGGCCCTAGGTCCCGGCTACTTGCGGCGCGGAGCGCCGAGCTGGGCGGGGGTCTTGATGTCGGCCTTGCGGCGCAGCTCGAGCAGGTAGGCCCCGGAGGCCTCCTTGATCCGTTCGGCCAGCAGCATCTCGCGCAGGTCGTCCTTGACCTCGGCGAAGACGGCGGGCGCGGACGGGCGCTTGGCGACGGCCTGGAGCACGTGCTGGCCGCGGGGGCCGGGCACGATCTTGAGGTCGCCGGGCTTCATCGAGAAGGCGACGGCGTCGATCTCCGGCGGCAGCATGCCGCGCGAGACGAAGCCGTAGTCGCCGCCGGCCGCCTTGCCGCTGGCGGCGAGCGACTTCTCGCGCGCGAGGGCCTGGAAGTCGGCGCCGCCCTTGGCCTTGGCGACGACGTCGGCGGCCTCGGCCTCCGTCTTGACCAGGATGTGGCGCAGGTGCATCGCCTCGGGTTTGCCCAGCTTGTCTTTGTTCGCGTCGAAGGCCTTCTTCACGTCGTCGTCGGAGACCTTGACGCCCTTCGCGTCGGCGATCAGGCGCTCGCGCACGATCTCTTCAGAGAGGTCTTCCTTGACCTTGGCGATCGTCGTGCCGGCCTGCTCGAGCTGGCTGACCAGCAGCTCGCGGCTGCCGAACTGGGCCTGCAGGCGCGCGAAGCGCTTCTCGACCTCGGCGTCGGGCGCGGAGATCTTTTTGGCCGCGGCGGCCTGGCGCATGAGCAGCTCGTCGATCATCTCCTCGAGGGTCTGGTTGCCGAAGCGCTTCCACAGGCGGTCGAGCACCTCGGACTGGCGGATCGGGGTGCCGTTGACGCGCACGACGTCGAAGTCGCCGGGGACGTCGGCGGCGAGGGAGGGGGCGGCGGCGAGGATCAGGGCGGCGGCGAGAACGTGGCGCATGGACTCTCCTTAATTAGTGCGGAGATGATATAATCAAATTTCGCGAGCCCATGCTCAATTTCACGCCCCGCTCCATCGAGAAGGTCGAGGACGCCCGCCTGCGCATCGTCTGGGACGACGGCCACAAGACCGAACTGCCCTTCTCCGACCTGCGCCGCCAGTGTCCCTGCGCCATGTGCAAGGACGAGTGGACCGGCGAGCAGCTGCTCGACCCCGCCGCCGTCCCCGAGGAGCTCGGGGCCTCGCGCGCCGACGTCGTGGGCAACTACGCGCTCTCGTTCTCGTTCTCCGACGGCCACGGCACCGGCATCTACACCTTCGAGATGCTGCGCAAGCTGTGCAAGTGCAAGGACTGCGCCTACCACCCGGGCTCGGAGACGAATTGATGCGCGACGGCTGGAAGACGATCATCGAGCCGTTCAAGATCAAGACCGTGGAGCCGCTCGGTTTCACGACCCGCCCCGAGCGCGAGAAGGCCCTGCGCGACGCGGACTGGAACCTGTTCTCCGTGCCCGCCGACAAGGTCCTCATCGACCTGCTCACCGACTCCGGCACGTCCGCGATGTCGGCCGACCAGTGGGGCGCGATGATGCGCGGCGACGAGTCCTACGCGGGCGCGCGCAGCTTCTACGAGCTGGAACGGACGGTGCGCGACTTGACCGGCCTCAAGCACGTCATGCCCGTCCATCAGGGCCGCGCGGCCGAGCGCGTGCTGTTCTCCGTCGCCGGCGGGGCGGGAAAGATCGTGCTCTCGAACTCGCACTTCGACACCACGCGCGCCAACGTCGAGGCGTCGGGGGCGGAGGCGATCGACCTGCCCGTGCCCGAGGCGCTCGACTTCGCGGCCCCGGGCGACTTCAAGGGCGACATCGACCTCTCCGCCCTCGAGGCCAAGCTGCGCGGATCCGACGGCAAGCGCGTCGTCATGATCGTGATGACGCTGACGAACAACTCGCTCGGCGGCCAGCCCGTCTCGATGGGCAACCTGCGCGCGTGCGCGGAGATCGCGCGCCACTACAAGATCCCGCTCTTCCTCGACATCGCCCGCTTCGCCGAGAACGCCTGGTTCATCAAGCGCCGCGAGGCCGGCTACGCCACGCGCCCCGTGCGCGAGATCGTGCGCGAGATGTTCTCCTACGCCGACGGCTGCTGGATGAGCTCCAAGAAGGACGCCTTCGTCAACATCGGCGGCTTCCTCGCCCTCAACGACGAGTCGTGGACCGCGAAGGCCCGCGAGATCCTCATCCTCGGCGAGGGCTTCACCACCTACGGCGGCCTGGCGGGCCGCGACCTCGAGGCCCTCGCGGTCGGCCTGCGCGAGGTTCTCGACGAGCACTACCTCGAGTACCGCATCCGCTCCATCGAGTACCTCGGCGACGGCCTCAGGAAAGCGGGCGTGCCCATCGTGGAGCCCCCGGGCGGCCACGCGGTCTACCTCGACGCCGCGCGCCTGCTCCCGCACATCCCGCCCTCCGGCTATCCGGCCCAGGCGCTGGCCTGCGAGCTCTATTTGACGGCGGGAATCCGTTCCGTGGAGATCGGCTCGCTGATGTTCGGCCGCCGCGAGAATGGGGCGTTCACTCCGGCCCGGATGGAACTCGTGCGCCTGGCCATCCCGCGCCGCGTCTACACCCAGAGCCACGTGGACTTCCTCATCGAGGTCGTCGCCGACGTCGCCGGGCGCGCGAAGACGATCCGCCCGCTCAAGCTGCTCGAGGCCTCGCCGCGCCTGGCCCATTTCACGGCGAAGCTCGCCCCGGAGGCCGTCGCGTGACGCCCAAGGGCCGCGTCCTCCTCGTCGGCGCCGATCCCGTCCTCGTCAACGAGATGACGCCGTCCATGATCGGCCGCGAGTTCGAGCTGCTCGCCTGCGCCGACGCCAAGGCCGCGGGGGTGAAGCTCGCCACCGAGTCGTTCTCGGCCGTCGTGCTCGACGCCGCGCGCGTCCCGCCCGCCGACCGCGAGCTGATGGCCAAGCTCCAGAAGGAGCGCGGGGGCTTCGCGCTCTTCGTGCTCGAGCCTCCGGCCCAGCTCTCGCCCGCCCAGGCCGCGCCCCTGCGCCGCCTCATGTGGCCGCTGCCCCTGGGCTTCCTCGACCAGGTCCGCGCGGTCGAGGTGCCGGTCGTCTTCCTCGCCGAGCAGACCCTCTACATCACCCAGGGCATCCAGAACGAGCTGCGCCGCGCCGGCGTGGCCTTCATCCAGATGGAGTCGCCGGTCGGCGTCATCGAGATGCTCGCCGAGCAGGCCCGGCTGGCCGAGGAGCAGAAGGAGCGCGCGAGCCGGCAGAAGCCCGTCGGCTTCTGGGAGAAGCTCGCCGGAAAGGAAGAAGAGCCCGTCGCCGAGCAGGCCGTGCTGGGCAAGGTCGCGGTCGTGCGCTTCGGGCAGACCTGGGCCGACGCCGTCCAGCTCGACGCCAAGCTGCGCCAGGCCATCCCGAACGCGGTGGCCTACGCGGTCACCACGGTCGATCCGGTGCGCGCCGCCGTGGCCGCGGTCAAAGGCGGCGCCCCCGCCGTGGTCCCGCGCGAGGCCGCGCCCCGCGTCGCCGAGATCCTGACCGACGGCCTGGCCACCGCCCGCGCCGGCGCGCGCGAGAAGGAGCGCATCCTCATCGTCGACAACGACCTGCCGACGATGTCGCGCCTCTCCGAGGCCCTGCTGGCGCTGGGCTACGAGGTCGAGACCACCAACGACGGCGACGAGGCCCAGAAGCTCCTCCAGAAGAAGCCCTTCCACCTCGCCGCCCTGGGCGGCTCCGCCATCGAGACCGCGAGCGCCTCGAAGGCGACCGGCGTGCGCCTGGCGCTCAAGCTGCGCGAGATCAGCAAGGACCTCTGCATCATCCTCATGATGGAGCAGTTCCCCGTCCAGGAGGCCCTGCGCGGCGTCAGCCGCGCCGTCGAGCTCGGCCTCGACGACGCCCTCCTCAAGCCCATCGAGGCCTCGCGCATGGTGCTCTCCATCCAGCGCGCGCTCGAGAAGCGCTTCCTGCGCCTCGACAACGACCGCCTGCGCAAGGAAGCCGAGGACTCCGCCAAGAAGCTCGCCGAGGTCAACGGCTTCCAGACCAAGTTCTTCGCCACCGTCGCCCACGACGTCAAGAATCCGCTCACCGCCATCCTGGGCTACTCCGAAGTCCTCGGCATGCGCCTCAAGGACAAGCCCGACGAGCTCAAGTGCGCCTCGCACATCCACAACGCGGCCAAGACCTTGAACCTCCTCGTCTCCGACCTGGTCGACCTGGCCGCCATCGAGTCCGGCAAGCTGCGCGTCGAGATCGGCCCTATGGACCTGGCCACCGTCGTCGCCGAGGTGAAGTCGCGCGTCGACGTCGTGGCCGGCCGCAAACAGATCAATTTCAGCGCGGCCCTGCCCGCCGGCATCCCGCCGCTCCAGGGCGACCCGAACCGCATCGGCCAGGTCATCCAGAACCTGAGCACCAACGCCATCCAGTACACCAAAGAGGGCGGCAAGGTCGTCATCGAGGTCCAGATCCAGCCCGAGTGGGTGATCGTCGGCGTGCGCGACACCGGCATCGGCATATCGAAAGAAGACCTGCCGCGCGTGTGGGAGCGCTTCTTCCAGACCAAGGAAGCCCAGACCATGCGCAAGGCCGGCTTCGGCCTCGGCCTCAAGATTTCCCGCGAGATCGTGCAGATGCACGGCGGCGACATGGGCATCGAGTCGGAGCTCGGCGTCGGCTCCTTCTTCTACTTCAAGCTCCCGAT
>CAZURZ010000020.1:0-32341 GCA_964623465.1 uncultured Elusimicrobia bacterium | reverse complement strand
GGCGTCCGGCTTCTTCGTATCGCTCACGTGATTCCCGGGATCGCATTGGAGAAGGGAACGACATTGTCGACGAGGCCGTAAGCGACGGCCTCCTCCGCGGACATGTAGAAATTGCGCTCCACGTCCTTGTCGAGCTTTTCGTAGGGCTGGCCGCAGTGCTTGGCGAGAATCTCGGACAGGCGCTTGCGGGTATGGCCCATCTCCGCTCCCTCGATGCGGATGTCGGTCTCCTGCCCCTGCATGCCGCCCCTGATGAGGGGCTGATGGATCATGACGCGGGCGTGGGGCAGGATCAGCCGCTTGCCCTTGGTGCCGGCCGCGAGCAGGACCGCGCCGAAGCTCATCGCCATGCCCATGCACAGCGTCGAGATGGGAGCGCGGATGAACTGCATGGTGTCGTAGACGGCCAGTCCGGCCGTGACCATGCCGCCGGGGCTGTTGATGTAGATGTGGATGTCTTTTTCGCCGTCCTCGCCGTCGAGGTACAGCAGCTGGGAGATCAGCAGGTTGGCGGAGTCGGTCGTGACCGCGCCCCCGTCGCCGCCGACGAAGATGATCCGCTCTTTGAGCAGCCGCGAGTAGATGTCGTAGCCGATCGCGGAGCCTTGAGTCCACTTCTCGAGAACCTGGGGGAGGATGGCGGGCATATATCTAGATTAGCTCTTTTAGAGGGGGCTCTCAAGGTTGGCCGGGACCTATTCCCCGGTGAAAACGAGAGCGCCGGCGATCTCTCGCCGGCGCTCATTCTCCGGCTTCGGGCTCAGGCCTTGGCGTCGGTGTAGACGGCCTTGTCCTTGAGGAAGTTCATCGTCTTGCGCTCGCGGATCATGTGCGAGATCTGATCCTTGCGGGTCGCGTAGATCTCGCGGATCTCGGCCTTGCGCTTCTCGTCCTGCGCGTCCTTCAGGCCCGCCTCGAGCTCCGCGGCCAGATCGGCCTCGGTGGCTTCGATCTTCTCCTTCTCGGCGATCGCGGACATCACGAACGCGAGCCGGACCTCGTCCTCGGCCTTGGGCAGCATCTTCGCGCGCAAGTCGGAGAGGACCTTCTCCGGCAGGTTCGTCGCGCCCATGAGCTGGCGGCGCATGCGATCCATCATGGTCTCGAGCTGGCGCTCGACCATCGACGGGGGGAGGGGGAACGCGTTGGCCTTCACGAGCGCCTCCTCGATCTGGCGCACGACGTCGGCCTCGGAAGCGGACTTCGTCTCGCGGTCGAGGACTTCCTTGAGCTTGGACTTCAGGTCCTCGATGGACTCCATGCCCATGTCCTTGGCGAAGTCGGCGTCGAGCGCGGGGAGGACCTTGGTCTTGATCTCGGTGAGCGTGACCGCGAGGTCGGCGTCCTTGCCGGCGAGCTTGACCTTGATGGTCTTGGTCTCGCCGCGCTTCATGCCCTTGAGCCCGTCGACGAGGCCCTCGACCGACTGGTCGGCGGACATGTCGACGATCTCGCCCGTGCCCTTGGCGTTGCTCATGGGCTTGCCGTTCTGCGAGGCCTGGTAGTCGACGACGGCGAAGCTCTTGGGGCCGACGGTCTCCTCCTTGGAGACCTCGAGCCGGGCCTGCGCGTCGCGCAGCTCCTCGAGGCGCTTCTCGAGCGCGGCCGCGCCGGCGGCCTGCGGCTTGCGGGCCACGGCGATCTTCGTGTAGCCGGCCGCGGTCGGCGTCGGGGCGACCTCGACCTTCACGGTGAGCTGCAGGGGCTCGCCGGGCTTGAACTTGACGTCCTCGACCACGGGCGTGTCGACGACGCGGATCTTCTGCTCCTCGAGCATCGCGGGGACGTGCTTGCGGATGAGGCGGTCGATGGCCTCCTCGCGGGCGCGGCCGGAGAAATGCGCCTTGACCATGTCGAGGGGGGCCTTGCCGGGGCGGAAGCCCGGAATGCGCGCCTGGGACTGAACGCGCGTGAGCGCGGCCTGCGTCTCGGTCTCCAGCTCCTCGCCGGGGACGTCGACGGAGAGAGTGACGACGCAGCCCTCCTCCTTCAGCTTCTTGAACTTCGGCTTGTCGGACTTGAGAGCGGAGAAGATGCCCATGGGGGAGAGAGCCTCGCGGTTAAAAAATAAGGACCGAGGAACGCTCGGTCCTCCACGACGACGAAAAATTTTGGACCGGGTGGGGATCGAACCCACGACCTTACGCTTAAGAGGCGTTTGCTCTACCGCTGAGCTACCGATCCGTCGAGGCGTCATCATAGCAAAATCATGCCGGTCATTTCCAGCGTCATCGCCCTTGACGCCGGGGCGGAGGGGGGCTATTCTTCGTCAGGCGGGCTCCGGTTAACAATTCCGACACCGCGTCCGCCGGTTCCTCCTTTATAATCCATACGCCATGAAATATTGGATTTTCCAGAACAACCAGGTCCTCGGCCCCTACGAGCCCGACGAGATGGGGAAAATTTCGGTCTTCTCTCCCGAGAGCCTGGTCTGTCCGGAAGGGCGGCGCGGCACGAGCATGGGCGACTGGCAGCGCGCGGGCATGGTGCCCGATCTCTCCGTCGCGCTGGTGCGCGCGAGCGCCACGCAGGGCAAGACCGCGACGCTCAGCATCGCCGGCCTGCCGCCGGAGCCGACGCTCAAGGACCTCGCCCAGCTCGGCTCGCTGCAGGAGAAGGTCGCGATGCTCGAGGAGGTCGCCCTCCAGCTGCAGGAAGGGCTGCGCGCCAAGGACGCCGAGCTGACCACCGTCCACCAGGAACTCGCGGGCAAGGCGCGCGAGGCCAGCGAGATCAAGCTCGAGGCCGAGGCGACCAAGCGCGAGGCGGATCTGCTCAAGCGCCAGATCGCCGGGCTCGAGGAACGCCTGGCCTCGGTCAAGCTGCTCGGCGAGACCCTCGACAAGGCCGTCGAAGAGGAACGCAAGGTCGAGGCGGACGTCGAGAAGCAGGGCGAGACCCTCGCCGCCCTCGCCAAGGAGCTCGAGGAGCTCCGCGCGCAGCTCGCGGAGTCGCGCCGCGCCCCGCCCGAGCCGGTTGCGCCCCCGTCTCCGATCCCGGCGCCGGCGCCCGTCGCGCTCGCGCCCTCGTCTGCGCCGCCTTCGGGTCCGGCGTTCGAGCCTCCGCCCGCGTCGCCGTTCGGCGAGCTCGCGCCGCCGCCCGCGGCCGCCCTCGAGCCCGCTCCGGCGGCGATCCCTCTCGAGCCCGCGCCCGCGCCGGGCGTCCTGCCCGTCGTCGACTTCCCGACCGCGGCGGTCTCTCCCGTCGCGTCTCCCGACGCCCCCGCGATCCCCGCGCCCAACAACGGGCCGCTGCCCTTCGACTCGTCTCCTTTCGGCGCGCCGGGGGGCCTCGCCCCCGTTCCGGCGGGCGCCTCCGATCCCGCCGCCGCGCTGGCCGGCGCCGAGCCCGAGCAGTTCGGGGTCGTGGCTCCGCCGCCCGCTCCCGCGAAAGGGAAGAAGGCGCTCTTGCTGGGCGGAGCGCTCGGCGTCGCCGCGCTCTGCGCCGTCGCCGTGATGGGAGGATTCGTCCCCGGCCTCAACCGGCCCAAGCCTCAGCCGGTCGTCGACGCGGCGCCGCTGCCGCCTCCCGAGCCCGCGCCGGTCCCGCCGCCGCCCGATCCCCGCGAGTCCGCGGTGGAGATCGCCAAGGCGTGGACTCTGCCCGACGGCGTCACGCTCGAGCGCGCCCTCGAGCAGCTGGCGCCGAGCGCCGGGAATCTCTCCCCGTGGATGGCCGAGCCGCTGGCCGGCTCCCGCGTCCAGGTCAACTACTTCGCCCGCGGGACCGCCGCCGGCGCCCCGACGATCGCCTACGAATTCGAGATCGATGTGGACGCGCGGACCTTGGTCGGCCGCAACGCCGCGGCCAAGGCCATCCTCACCGGCAAGGCCGCCGCGCCGCCCGCGCCGCCCAAGCCCAAGCCCGTCAAGGTCAAACCCAAGCCCAAGCCCGCCGCCTCGCCGAAACCGGCGGAGGAAGAGACTCTCGATTCGATGCTCGGCGAGGAATCCCCGGAGGATTCCGCGCCCAAGCCCAAGGCCGCCGCCGCCTCCTCCGCCGACCCCATGGCCGGCGAGGAGTCCGGGGTGACCCTGACCGATCCCGGCGACGCGCCCCCCGCGGAGGATTCGCTCGAACCTCCTTCCGAGGAAACGCCCAGGCCGCGCTCCGCTCCCGCCAAGCGGGCGGCGAAGGCCAAGGGCGCCAAGGCGCCCGCCGCGAAAAAGCCGGCCGACGAGGCGCTCCTCGACGACCTGCTGCAGGAGTGACATGGATCTCGTCCCCGGCCTCAAGCAGATGGAAGGCACCTTGTCTCTGACCGCCGACCGCATCGGCGTGGTAAAAGCCAAGCTCGAGGACATCTTGTTCCGCGCCCAGAAGATAGCGACGGCCGCGAAGAACAACATGAAGGACAACGACCAGATGTTCGGCTGGGACCTCAACAACTTCCGCCGCGACCTGCGCACCTTCGGCACCGAGTTGGCGGCCCTGCCGACCCAGCTCGGCGCGATGGAGAAGAACGCCACCGCCGACACGAACGCGGTCAAATTCGCGACCGGCGTCATGCGCGGCGCTTCGCGCGTGGCCAACTCCATGAAGGCGCTGCTCGACATGGCCCTGCTCGCGCATCAGCACATCCGCGCCGCCGACCACAAGATCACGGCGTGGTACATCGCCCAAGAGATCGAAGAGATGGGCCAGAAGTGCGCGGGCCTCCCGGCCACCGCGAACAAGATCGTCCTGGCCGTCTCCGCCACGCCCGCTCCCGCCGCGCCGGCCGCACCCCCGCCCGCTGCGCCCGCGTCGACTCCTCCCGCGCCCCCGCCGCCCGCCGCGGGCTGAGAGGGCATGTATCTCGACTATCTGCTGGCTCTCCTGAAGCCCCGCGTCCTCGCGGGGCTCGCCGCGTGCGCCGGGCTCCTGTTGGCGGCCGAGCACTGGGGGCCGACGATCCGGCAGGAGCTGGAGATGGAGTTCCGCCCGCCGGCTTCGGCGGAGGCGCCGCTGGCCGCGGACATGCTCAAGGACTCGGACAAGCGCGAGGCGGCCCGCCTGAAGGGGGTTCATCGCGCGGTCCTGGCCGACATCGAGCGCTCCCGTTCCCAGGGCTTCGCCGTCGATCATTTCCGGGCCAGCGCCGACGCCATCCTGGCCGGAGCCGTGGCGGAAAACCGCGACGCCGCGTTCCAGCGCCTCAACGACCTGCGCATGAAGCTCCCGCGCAAGAAGGGCTTCTCCGGAACCGCCAACGCCGAAGACCGCAACCCCGATCTCAACGACGCGCCGCAGCCCAAGCCCCGGGCGCGGCGCGCGAGCGGCGGGGGGGCTCGATGAGCGCCGCCCTGCTCCTGGCGCTCCTCGTATCCGCCGCGCCCGCCGCGCGCGCCGCGGACGTCGACGAGGCCGTCGCTTCGGCGCGCTCGGCCTTCCTCGCCGGCCGCTACTCCGACGCGGAGAGCTCCTGGCGCTACCTCACCGAACTGGGCGTCTCCGCGCCGGAGCCCGAGGCGAACCTGGCGCTGACCCTGCGCGACCTCGGTCGCCACGAAGCCGCCACGGCCCAGTGGCTCAAGGCGTCGCTGCTCGAGGGCGCCGACGGTTTCGCCTGGAACCAGCGCGCCTGGTCATACCTGGCGACCGGGCGCCAGCGCGAGGCCCGCGACGCCTTCACGCGCGGCATCGACCGCTCCTCCACGAGCGCCTCGCAGGCCGAGGCCAATCTCGGACTCGGCCTTTCCTACATAGTCGACGGCAAGTCGCGCGCCGCGTTCGAGCCGCTGCTGCGCGCCGGCCGCTCCGGCCCCTACGCGATCTCGGCCGCCGCCCAGCTCTCCGCCGAGGCGGCGCGCGCGAACGGCGACCGCCAGGGGGCGCTGAACTGGCTGCGCCAGGCGGTGGAGGCCGACCCGTCCAACTACGAGGCTCTGCGCGGGCTCGCGGCGGCCCTCGCCGAGGCGGGGGACAACCGCGGCGCATGGCGAGCCCACAAGAAGCTCCTGTCCTTCGACCCGAACGACGCGAAGGCGCGCGCCGCCTACGACAAGGCGGGCCGCTACATCGTCGGAGATCTGGACGCGGCGGCCGGCGTGCGCCGCGCCGTGCGCCCCGTGCTGGATCCCTCGCCCGAGAGCGGGCCCGCCCTGCCGGTCTCCACCCGCACGATCCGCGTGGGGCTCTACGGCGCGCCCGACGGCCGTCCCGCGATCATCACGCGGGCCTACGTGATGACCAACAGCCCGTTCAGCGTGACCTCTCTGGCCCACGGGATCCTGCGCGACAACGGCCGCGCCTACGACCAGTGGGAGATCTCCTTCCGCCCCGAGAACGGCCTCGTCGAGGTTCGCGACGCGTCGCGCAACATCCTCTTCACCTCGAAGACCCCGTTCACGCTCGTTCCCAACGGCGCCCGGGGCTCGGTCCTCGTCAAGTCGGCCCTCATCCCCGATCAGGTCGGCGTCGATCCCGGCGACCGCGAGATCCGCGGCGGCTTGGAAGTCCTGCCCAATCCCTGGGGCTTCCGTCTGGTCCAGGTCGCTCCCGTGGAGCTGTATCTGATCGGCGTCGTGTCGATGGGCATGCCCGCCGACTCTCCGCCGCAGGCCCTGCGCGCGCAGGCGGTCGTCTCGCGCACCGCCGCGTACTGGGCGCTCGAGAACCGGAACGAGACTCTGGAGCGCTGCGACCTGCTCGACGACGACTCGACCCAGCGGACGATCGGCGTCGGCGGGGAGATGCTCGCCGCCGTCGCGGCCGTGGCCGAGACCGAGGGCATCGCGCTCGCGCTGGTCGCGCGCGCGGCGCGCGTGATGCAGCACGTCGACAGCGGCGGCACCACCGCCGAGGGGGCCCAGACCGGCGAGGCCGGCCTCGAGCACCTCGTCTCGGTTCAGGATTCGGCGCGCCCCGCGATCCCCTGGCGCACGCCCCTGCAGCTCGAGCGCTTCACCCATGAATCGCCGGCCGAGGGGCTCTTCGGCGAGTCGGCCACCGTTCCCCTGCCCGCGGCGTCTCGCTGGACCCGCGTCATCGACGGCAAGGAGCTGCGCATACGGGTCGAGCGCCGCAAGGACATCGGCATGATCCGCCACGTGCGGGTGGCCGGGCGCACGGGCACCGGGCGCGTGCGGGCGCTCGAGGTCACCGGCACGGACGGCGTCCTCTTCTTCACCGGCGCCAAGGAGATCGAAAGCCTCCTCAGTCCCGGCTCGCTGCGTTCCACTCTCTTCACGCTTCAGCCGGTCATGGATGGCCGACGCGTCGGCCGTCTGGTCTTGTGGGGGGCCGGCACCGGCCACGGCCTCGGCTTCCCTCGCCAGGGCGCGCTCGGCCAGGCCGCGCTCGGCGTCCAATGGCGCGAGATCGTCCGTCACTACTTCCCGCGCCTGGACATCCGCGATTTCCTGCGCCCAGCGCCCCCCAAGGCCGCGGTTGCGCCCTCCATCGGGCCGTACCGCCGCAAGCTCGACTTCCACAAGCAGAACAAGCCCAAGAAGAAGTAGAGTCCTCCTCGTATGACCCGCGTCGTCCATCTGATCACGCGCCTCGACTTCGGCGGCGCCCAGCAGAACACCCTCCACACGGTCCGGTCCCTCGACCGTTCCCGGTTCCAGGCGATTCTCGTGTGCGGACGGGGCGGAGCTCTCGACGGCGAGGCGCCGGAGGGGACGGTCTTCCTCGACTCGTTGACGCGAGACGTCCATCCCGCGAACGATCTCTTGGCGCTCCTGGAGCTCTCCGGCCTCCTCCTGCGCCTGCGCCCCGACGTGCTGCACACCCATTCGTCCAAAGCCGGGATCTTGGGCCGCCTCGCGGGCTTCATCGCCGGCGTCCCGGTGGTCGTCCACACCTACCACGGCTTCGGCTTCCACGACCGCCAGACGCCGCTCGTCAAAGACGCCTACGTCGCGCTCGAGCGCCTGTGCGCGCGCCTGAGCGACGCTCTCGTCTTCGTCTCCAAGGCGAACGTCGCCTACGCGGCCGCGCACGCCCTCGTCCGCTCCGAGGACGCCGTGCTCATCCGCTCCGGCGTCGCGCTCTCCGCGCTTCCCGCCAAGATCGACAAGGCCGCCTTGAAGACCTCGATCGGGGTCGGGATGCACAAGAAGCTCGTCGTCTCGATCGGCAACCTCAAGCCGCAGAAGAACGCCGCGGACTTCGTGCTCGCCGCGGCCGATATCCTCCGATCCGCCCCCGAGACACGCTTCGTCTTCATCGGCGACGGGCCGCAGCGCAAGGCGCTCGAGGCCAAGGCCTTCGCTCTCGGCCTCCATGACCGGCTCTTCCTGCTCGGCTGGCGCCGCGACGCCGCCTCCTGGCTCGCCGCGGCCGACGTGTTCGCGATGACCTCCTTGTGGGAAGGGCTTCCGCGGGCGCTCGTCGAGGCGATGAAATCCGGCGTGCCGCCCGTCTGCTACGCGACCGACGGAGTGACGGACCTGATCGACGACGGGCGAAACGGCTTCGCCGTGGCCCCCGGCGACCGGGCCGGCCTGGCCGCCAAGATCGCGTCCCTGCTCGCCGACGAGCCCTTGCGCGCGCGCCTGGGCGCCGCGGCCGCCGCCTCGATCGGCCCGGAGTTCGACATCGACGGGATGGTGCGCTCGCAGGAAGCCCTGTACGAGCGCCTTCTCTTCCGCCTGGCCCGCGACTGACCGCCCGCGCTGTCCAAGTCCGCCAAAATTGCTTTAATGAGCGGGCGTGGACATCTCGCGCCGCTCCTTCATCAAGTGGGTCATCGCCGGGGCCGCCTCGGCCTCCCCGTTCGGCTGCGCGCCGGGGGGGAAGGGCAAGGAGTCGATCCCCGCCGCCCGCCTGGGCTCCGAGACCAACAAGGTCTGCCACGACGTGCGCGACGGCCTGCTGAAGTCCGGCTTCCCGCCTCCTTCTAAATCCGTCGACGTGGTCGTGGTCGGCGGCGGCCCCTCGGGCCTCGCCGCCGCCGAGCGCTGCTTCGGCTCCGACTTCCTGCTCCTCGAGAAGGAAGACCACGTGGGCGGCAACGCCTGGGCCGAGACCTGGGAAGGCCTCGACTACTGCACCGGCTCCGCCTGGATGTCCTTCGACATCCCCGAGGTCGTGGCCCTGTTCAAGCGCTGGAAGCTCGACCTCCCCATGATCAAGGGCAACGACTCCGCCCACTGGGACGGCAAGTGGATCAAGGACTTCTGGCACAAGGACCCCGACTACCCGTCCTACGGCCAGCTCCCGTACCCGAAATCCGTCCAGGACGATTTCCGCCGGTTCATCCGCGAGACCGCCAAGCTCGACCGCGTCGCCGACAAGGAAAAGCTCGACAACATGTCTTTCGCCGATCTGTTCAGCGGCTACGACGGCCGCGTCCAGCAGTACTGGGACTACTTCGGCCCCTCCAACTGGGGCGCGCAGACCAAGGACACCTCCGCCCTCATCGGCCTCACCGCCGTCCACGAGTGGACGCCCTCCGAGCGCCACACCTTCGAGGGCGGCCTGGGCATGGTCTCGCGCAAGGTGTTCGCGGGCTTCCCCGAGGATCAGAAGAAGCGCTTCGTCACCGGCGCCGCCGTCTTCGCCGTGCGCCGCGAGGGTAAACGCGTGAACGTCTCTTTCATGAAAGACGGCAAGCCGACGACCGTGTCGGCCAAGAGCGTGGTCATGTGCGTGCCGAAGTTCATCGTGAAACACCTCATCAACGATCTCCCGGAAGCGCAAGCGGCGGCGATGAAGAACATGCGTTACGCGCCATATCTCGTCTACAACTTCTGCTTCGACAAGGTCGTCTGGAACCTCAACTACGACAACTGGGCCATCGGCGCCAAGCACTTCACCGACTTCATCCCGGCCGACTACGCGACCCACGCCGACGGCGGAGACCTGAACCGCAAGCAGGTCATCACCGTCTACGCGCCCAAGACAGAGGCCGCGCGCGCCGACCTCCTCGACGACGAAGAAGTCCTGGCCGAGGCGCACGCCACCGGCAACGAGCTGTGCGGCGCCTTCTTCCCGTCCTGGACCGACCACCTCAAGGAAGTCCGCGTCTACCGCCGCGGCCACCCGATGCCGATGTCGGCGCCGGGCTCGTGGTCCAAGCTGCAGAAGCTCACCCCGCTCGACCACAAGCCGGTCTACTTCTCTCACAGCGACAATTCCGGAACCGTCTCGGACCTTTACGAGGCGGCGCTCGGCGCCATCGAGGCGGCCGAGAAGGCTCTCAAACACGTTTAGGAGGCTCACCATCATGGCGAAGTACAAGGTCCCGGCGAACGGCGCGAAGATCGGCTACAAAGACGGCAAGATCCAGGTCCCCGACAACCCCATCGTCCCCTACTTCCCCGGCGACGGCACCGGCCCCGACATCTGGAAGGCCACCCAGATCGTCCTCGACGGCGCCGTCGAGCTCGCCTACAAGGGCAAGAAGAAGATCGCCTGGATGGAAGTCTTCGCCGGCCTGTCCGCTCTGAAGGCTTACGACAAGGACACCGTCCTTCCTCAGGAAACGCTCGACGCCTTCAAGGAGTACCGCGTCGGCCTGAAGGGGCCTTTGACGACGCCCGCCGGCTCCTTCAAGTTCGTCTGCCTCGACTGCGCCGCGGAGCTGATGGACCGGCCCGCGACGTGCCCGAAGTGCAAGAGCGAGTGGATCACGCCGCGTTTCCGGTCGGTGAACGTCGGTTTGAGACAGAAGCTCGATCTTTACGCGTGCGTTCGCCCGGTCCGCTGGTTCACCGGCGTCCCGTGCCCGGTCAAGGAGCCGCAGAAGTTCAACATTGTGATCTTCCGCGAGAACACCGAGGACATCTACGCCGGCATCGAGTTCGAGTGGGGGACCGACGAGCAGAAGCAGGTCTACGAGTTCATCACGAAGACCATGAAGAAGAACATCCCGTTCCCGGACTCCGGCATCGGCATCAAGCCGATCAGCAAGACCGGTTCCCAGCGGCTTGTTCGCATGGCGATCAAGTACGCCGTCGACCACAAGAAACCCTCCGTCACCCTCGTGCACAAGGGCAACATCCAGAAGTTCACCGAGGGCGCCTTCCGCGATTGGGGCTATGAAGTGGCCAAGGCCGAGTTCCGCGACAAGATCGTCACCGAGCAGGAGCTTTGGGACGATCTCGACGGCAAGATGCCGGCCGGCAAGATCCTCATCAAGGACCGCATCGCCGACCAGACCTTCCAGCAGTTCCTGCTGCGCCCCGACGAGTACAGCGTCATCGCGACGCCGAACTTGAACGGCGACTACCTGTCGGACGCCGCCGTCGCGCAGGTCGGCGGCCTCGGCATCGGACCCGGCGCCAACATCGGCGACGGCGTCGCCATCTTCGAGGCCACGCACGGCACCGCCCCGAAGTACACCGGCAAGGACATGGTGAACCCCGGTTCGCTCATCCTGTCGGGCGTCATGATGCTCGAGCACATGGGCTGGCAGGAAGCGGCCGACCTGATCGTGAAGGGCCTCGAGAAGACGATCGCGGCCAAGACCGTCACCTACGACTTCGAGCGCCAGATGCAGGGCGCGAAGAAGATCAAGTGCTCGGAGTTCGGGCGCGAGATCGTGAAGAACATGGGCGGGGCCGCCGTCGCGGCGTAACGCCTCTTCGACAAAAGCCCCGGCGCTCGCGCGCCGGGGCTTTTTTGTCGGCGGGGGCACTACTGATAATCACTCTTCCCGGGAAGAGTGATTATCAGTAGTGCGGGCAATTCGTGCCCGCTCATTCCCAAGAACTCTCCGGAATCTGCGCCTGACGAAGGATCGCCCGCAACAGCCCCACGCCGATGTCGCCGCGATGGGGATTCGGAACGCGCCGCTTGAGCGGCCTAAGCACGCGCCAGCGCGGGCAAGCTGAGTCGCTTGCCGCGGACGCTGGGCAGGGGATCCTTCGAACGCAGTTTGAGCACGAGCCAGTCCTCGAGAACCTCGCGAAGCGTCAGGCGGCACTTCTTGAGGGACTTCTCGTTGGACCATACGCCCTGGAAGCCCGGGATCTCTCCGAGGAACGTGCCGTCCTCGAGAGTCTTGAACCGGGCCGTGCCGAGCGCGGCGTCGATGTACTGCGTGAGACCCATGCCGTGAGTGTAACAGGGCCGCGGCCCCGTTTCAAGCGTCGTCGTTTCGTTCATACCACTCATACGATTGAGGCGGGCCAAAAGTTCCATAAAAACGCTAGAATCTTTACCAATGACCGTTAAGCCCTATCTGTCGGCGCTCATTCCCGTTTACAACGAAGAAGAAAACCTCGCCGCCCTCGGCGAGGAGGTCTCTTCCGCGCTGAACGCGTTGGGCAAGCCCTACGAGGTCATTCTCGTCGACGACGGCTCCAAGGACCGCTCCTGGGAAGAGCTGCTCAAGCTGGTGAAGAAGTACCCGAACTTTAAAACCGTGCGTCTCGGCCGCAACGCCGGCCAGACCGCCGCGATGCTCGCCGGCATCCAGCACGCCTCCGGCGAGCTCATCGTCTGCCTCGACGCCGACATGCAGAACGACGCACGCGACGTCCCGAAGCTCATCGCGAAGCTGGAAGAGGGCTACGACTGCGTCTCCGGCTGGCGCAAGGACCGCCAGGATCGTTTTCTTGATAGAAAACTGCCTTCGATGATCGCGAACGGCTTTATCTCCAAAGTGACCGGCGTGCATCTGCACGACTACGGCTGCACCCTCAAGCTCTACAAGGCCGAGTACTTGAAGCCCCTGCGCCTGTACGGCGAGATGCACCGCTTCGTGCCGGCCCTGGCGGGCTTCCTCGGCGCGCGCGTGGCCGAGGTGCCGGTCAACCACCGCGCCCGCACGCGCGGCGTCAGCAAGTACGGCATCTCCCGAACCTTCAAAGTCCTGCTCGACCTCATGACGGTCAAGTTCATGGACTCCTACCTCGGCAAGCCGATCTACCTGTTCGGCGGCGGGGGAGTGCTCATGGGGCTTCTCGGCGTGGCGTTCGCCGTCGACACGCTGTACAAGAAGTTCTACCTGGGCATCTTCGTCAAGGACCAGCCCCTCTTCCAGATCGCCATCTTCTGCCTGCTCATCGGCTTCCAGATGGTGCTCATCGGCCTCCTGGCCGAGATCCTCGTCAGGATCTACTACGACCTCAAGGACATGAGGCCATATTTCGTCCGCGAGACCGCGGGCTTCTAAAAGTCATATAATTACAATATGGCTGCTGTTCCCGCGGAAATTCCCCAAGCAATGCTCCAGCAATCGCACTATTTCTGGAGCGAGCACTGGGATTTTTGGACGTCTCAACTAATAAGTGTCATCGGACTCGGCCTGACTGTCATGGCATACGTTGAAGCCCGCAACGCCGCTCGCGCTGCCGCGGAAGCAGGTAAAGTCGTCCGCATTCAAACAACGACGATCGAGCTATCTGAAATCCTTCAAAAGCTTGAAAGACTTACTGTTGATATTGAATTCAACGAAGCGCGCGATTTACTCAATGAAGTCTCACGTCGTCTATTACGTTTTGTTGCTCCGTTTTCAAATGATGGGGACCTGAAAGAACAGATCAACACGCTTCGTCAATCATTGTCGATTGCGAAGAAAACACTCGACTCAGTTCGTCCTACCGATCCATCTAAGACAACCCCGGCAAACGTCGTCTATTATGCGATCGAAGGGGACTTCTCAAGTATCAGCAATAATGTCGCTGGACTTTTGGGATTACTGGAAAATAAAGGAATGACCAATGGCAACGCCTGAGGGAGTTGGCCCCTATCTCGACAGATTGTTGGATTCCACAAAGGAAGGAGCTATTGACTGGGTCTCTTTGAATCCAACCACTTACATGTGGTCTGTCACGATGCCGCCAGCGAAAGTCAATCTTCAACAGATTAAGAAGGTTGTCCCGGTTCGGGCTCCTAACGGAACTGTTGTTGGCAAAGCCATAGTCGCTTTTGTGCTTCAAGCATTTGATGGGGATGGCACTTTGCGTCTTACTGTTGATGGCGCAAAAGACGAAGCCACAAACGGGAAACTTGAAACTATTTTCCGGGAAATTCAGCGCTACTTAGATAAACAATCAGTCAATTTTCTTGATTCATTGCTGCCGCCGAGACGCAAGGAATAGGGAAGATAAAGGGACTAGTCTCTAATAGTCCCTTTGCCCCAGGCGCATTCCCTAATATAGCCCTAAACTCAGAGGGATGCGCGTCTTACTCGCGGTACTCCTCTTCGCCCAAACGGCGAGCGCCCAGCTCGTCGTGCGTCCGGGCCCCGCGACCATCTCCGGCGCCTCCGCCGCGGCTGTTCCCAGGAATAGCGTTGATGTCTCCCAGAACATCACGGCCTGGACCGCCGACTTCACCTCCTTCCTGACGAGCCCCTCACCCAGCCTCGACGCCGTCCGCGCCGTCTCGCGCGCCCTAGAAAAAACCGATCTCAACGACCCCCAAGTCCGCGCCCAGCTCGCCCCGCTGGCCAAAGCCATCGCCCAGCACGCCCAGCCCCTGCTGGCCAAGCCCAAGAAAGGCGTCACCGATGAACAGCTCGTCGAGACGGGCGAGAAGCTCGACGTTCTCAATTACCCGGCCATCCGCGCCCTGCTCCCGGAAGAGATGCAGAACCGGATCGGCGCCGCCGACTGGGCCTACGGCAAGAACCTCTGGAACCCGACCGGCGCGGAGTGGACGCGCAAGAAGAAGACCCTCGACGAGCTGATCGACGGCATCTCCAAAGCCCTCGACAAACCCTCCGACCTGCGCGACGAGCCCGCCCCGCCCGTCGGCCAAGGCCCCGCCGTCGAACTCTCCGTTTTAAAAGGCAGCATCGTCGACGCCGGCGCCCAGGCCGTCATGACGACCGTGCAGGAGAAGCACCTGTGCCACGGCGGCATCAACGCCGTCGTCGGCGCGGCCAACCCGTGCTTCTTCGAGCAGCTGCAGAAAGCCCCGGAGCTGAAGGACAGCGAAGCGCTGGTCGCCAAGGGCGACGGCAAGGGCCCGATCGACAACGTCGTCTTCGTCAAGGACCAGAACGAGAAGCCCCTCAACGAGATCGTCTACGAAGGGCTGAAGGCCGCCGACAAGGCCGGCCTCCAGTCCATCGCGATCCCCGCCATGCGCGCCGGGAGCGTCTTCGGCGCGGTCGAGCGCTCGTACAGAGAAATCGGCCTCGAGATCCGCAAAGGCGTCGAGCGCTTCATGGCGGACGCCCGCGAGACGCTCAAGACGATCAAGCTCGTGGTCTGGAACGACGACAAGCTGGCCGACAAGCTGCACGCGGCCTTCGCCGAACGCGTCGTCCGGGAAAGCTCGCTGCGCACCGATTTAAGGGAAGCAAAGCTGTCGAAGGAGGGGTACACGCTCACGCCGAGCCCCAAGGTTCCCGAGGACCGAAGCTCACCGATATACGGCTCGCTCTTGAAGCCATGGAATTTGAAACACCTGCTCGTCTCGCACAAGCCCGTGAAGATCGGCGGGATCGAGGACAAGAAGTCCTTCAGCGCCCCGGTCACCTCCGTGCTCAACATGCCGGTGAAGCTGCCCGGCGGCGCGGTGACGGTGCCCGTCGAGCTCGCGCAGTTCAAGGAATTCCTGCAGAAGGTGATCGACCACGAGAAGGCCGTGAACCCCGACTTCGACGAGTTCTACATGTACCTCACGGTGGACCAGCACCAGGTGAAGAAAGGCAGCACCCACCGGCGGCCCGGCGTGCACATCGACGGCGTGCAGGGCGCCCGGTACAAAGTGAAGCTCCCGCCCGAGCATCTCTATTCGGCCAGCGACGCGCTCGGCACCGTGTTCTACGACCAGGCCTTCGACCTGACGGCGCTCGACCCCGCGAAGCACCACGTCCACGCCGAGCTCGAGCGCCAGGCGAAGGAGAGCAACGCCCGCGCCACGCCGGACTACGACATCGCCTTCTGGGACTCGTACTCGGTCCACCGCGCCGACGTCGCGCAGGAGGACATGATGCGGACCTTCGTGCGCGTCGAGTTCAGCCGCAAGATCTACGACAGCGAAGGCGACACCGTGAACCCCGCGCTCGACTATCACTGGGAGCGGGTCAACCGCCCGATCCCCGCGGGCCTCGACGACCGCCCCATCTTTTCCTCTGGGTACCATAAGGAACTCGACGGCCTCGATCCGAAGGCGCCGCACACGGTCAAGGACCTCGACGGCTGGATCAACGGCAACATCGGCCGCGACGCGCTGACGAACGGACGGCCCTTCTTCATCGCGGAGGGGGACACGAACGAGACGCTGACCGCTCTCAAGACGGAAGGCTGGCGGATCGGCGATGAGTTCATTAAGGAGACCGGCTTCCATCACGTGCACGATGCGACGGCTCCGAGCGGCGAGCGCGTGAACCTGATCGTCGGAGTGAACGGCGAAAGCCGGGTGATCCACATCCAGAGCTTCCTGAAGTTGGCCGGGATCACGGCGGAGAACGTGCTGACGCGCCGCGGGTTCAGATCATGGAAGAATGAATATTTGCGCGCGTTCAAAGAGATCGGCCACGTGCCCGATCTCGTGGTGTACGGCCTGACGCGGCCGGCGATGCGGGCCCTCATCGGGAACCTGCCGGGCCTCGAGAAGTTCTGGGAGGACTTCAACGCGAAGAACGCGCCCCAGGAGAACGACATCTCGCGGCGGCCGATGAAGGTGATCACGCTCGCCGACGGAAGAAAGATGTGGTTCTTCATGCCGCTGTTCGGCGAGCTGGCGGGGGACTTGATGGAGGCCGTGCTCGAGCACGGGGCGAAGAACGTGCTGGTCACCAGCGCCGCGGGCTCGATCGACCCGCAGCTGCCGCTCGGCACGTGGTTCGACCCGCGCGAGGGAAGGCACCTGAGCATGCCCACGTCGAACGCCCAGACTCTCCAGTGGGCCGAGGACGAGTTCGCGAAGGGCACGCGCACCGTCGACATGGAGTACGGGCCGATCATGGCCGCGTTTTCCAAGCACCCCGCGGCGACGCTGAAGATGGCGTACTTCGTCTCCGACGTGATGCGCGGGCCCGACCGCACCGACCTCACCGAGGTGCGCATCGGCAAGATCAAGGGCGTCGCCGAGAACGCGGCGGAGCTCGCCGCGGCGATGCTCGGCCTGCCGCGCGCCGAAGTCCGCGCCGTGGCCGCGGAAAATCGCGGCTTCTAAATCTCTGGCACCAAGCCGCTTCCAACGCCGCCGGATTTGTTATCCTTTTTAGGCCGACTTTTCATCTCTTCTGAGAGGATAAACACATGAGCGTTGCTGAGAGCCTGGGCACCGGATTGGACCTTGAGACGCGCACGATGGTCCTGGAGACCATCCGCGAGTACGGCAAGAAGAACTTCCCGCATTCCAAGCTCATCGAGCTCGACAAGGAGAATCATTTCCCGACGAAGGAGATGACCGACCTCTACGACCCCGACCAGGTCGCCTGCAACCTGATCATGATCCCGACGAAGTACGGCGGGCTCGGCGGCAACTCTTACGACATCTACCGCGCCTGTGAAGAGTTGTCGAAAATCGACCTCGGCGTGTGCACCTCCGTGTTCGCGACCTTCCTCGGCATGGACCCCATCATGATGGGCGGCACCGACGAGCAGAAGCAGAAGTGGATCACCAAGATCGCCAACGACCGCTGCTACGTCGCCTACGGCGCGACCGAGGCCGCGGCCGGCTCCGACCTCCTGCACCTCAAGACGAAGGCCGAGCGCGTGATGGAGGGCGACAAGGTCGTCGGCTACAAGATCACCGGCGGCAAGATGTGGATCACCAACGCCGGCGTGGCCGGCGTGTTCACCATCCTCGCCCGCGCGCCGAAGGGCGTGTCCTGGTTCGTCGTGGAGAAGGGCACCAAGGGCCTCACCGTCGACAAGCACGAGGACAAGCACGGCATCCGCCTGTCCGACACCTGCCCCGTCAACCTCCAGGACGTCTACGTGCCGGTCGAGAACCTGATCGGCGGCGTCGAGGGCAAGGGCCTGCGCCAGGCGCAGGCCGTGTTCGGCTACACCCGCCTGATGGTGGCCGCGATGGCGCTCGGCACGGGCTGGAAGGCCCTCGAGCACGCGATCCGCTACTCCCAGCAGCGCAAGGTCGGCGGCCAGCCGCTCAACACCAAGCAGGGCATGACGCACAAGCTCCTCGTGCCCTTCGCGGCGCGCCTCGAGGCCGCCCGCGCGTTCGTCGAGGAGGTCGCCCGCCGGATCGACTCCGGCGAGGAAGGCCTGCAGACCGAGGGCGCCATCGCCAAGATGCTCGCCTCCGACACCGCCGACGCGGCGTGCAACAACGCCATCCAGGCGTACGGCGGCAACGGCTACGTGCGCGAGTTCCCCGTCGAGAAGCTCAAGCGCGACATCAAGATCACCTGCATCTACGAGGGCACGTCCGAGATCCTCCAGCTCACGACCTTCCGCGAGCGCTGGCAGGCGAACATCAACGCCGAGGGCAAGTACTACGACAAGCTCGCCGAGGAGATGGACGCCCTGCACGCGAAGGGCCCGTCGGTCGGCGCGGACGCGGCGGCCGTCGCCCTGCGCTCGCTCTCCGCGGTGCTCAAGGCCTGCTACGAGCAGAAGCTCACCGGCAACCAGCTGGCCCACACCAAGCTCGGCGAGCTCATGACCTACGCCGAGACCGCGGGCGCGTTCTGCCGCGCCGCGGCGAAGGCCGAGAAGCCGGAGGCCGTGATCTTCGGCCACGACGCGTGGCGCAAGATGTCGAAGATCCACGCGTCCCACGCCGCGGGCTACGTGACCAGCGAGGGCCTGGCCCTCGTCGCCGGCCTCGGCGACGCGTCGATGCTCGCGCTCGACTTCAAGAAGGTCGCCGCCGTCCAGAAGGGCGCCTACGCGGAGATGGACGCGGTCATGACCGACCTCGTCGCGACGTTCAAGGAAGACGTCCCGGCCTAACGGCCGCACGAACGGGCGAAGGGCGGCCGCGCGCTTCAATCAGGCGCGGCCGCTATGCTACGATCCATACGAGCATGGGCAAACTCTTCGCGGCGTTGATCACGGTTTACGCGACGCTCAAGCTGGCGCCGATGTGCGCGAGGCTTCCCGACGACTTGAGCGGAGTGTACCGGGAACAGGCCTCCTCGACGGAGCCCGCGGCGCCCGCGCCCGCGCCCGTCCCTTCCGCCGTGCCGCCCGTCGCCGCCGTTCAACTGCCGGCGCCCGCGCCCTCCCCGGCGCCGCCTCCCGCGACGCCGGCGGCCGCGCCTGATTCGCCCGGAGTCGTCGTTTCCACGTACCGGATGAAGGCGATGTTCAAGATCACGGATGGGCGCGGGATGGTCTCGGTTTCCGTCAAGAATCTTTCCGCTTCCGCCGCGAAGGATCTGAAGCTGATCCTGACGGCCGTGCGCGGCGGCCGCGCCGCCGAGCGCCTGCAGGCGAACGCCTTCGATCTCGCCGCCTCCAGCTCGCTGTACCGCGGCTTGCGCCTGTCCATGGAGACGATCGACGCCATGCTCGCCGCCGAGCCCGGGGCCGAGCTGCGCTGGGACCTGAGCTACGCGCTCGAGGGCGAGGACTCCCGCCGCTGCCATTTCCTGCGCGCCCTGCCCCGCGCGCGAGAGCCGGAAGGCGTCGAGTGGACCAAGCTCGAGTCCGGCAACGCCTGTCCCAAGCCCTAGGCCCATGAAGGACGAGTCCCCGTTCCGCTTCCCGCTCAACGAGCTCGAGGAGAACGGCCAGCTGCCCGTGAACGCCTCGGCCCCCTGCGCCCTCTTCCCCGACGCCCTCACGGAGGGGGAGCTCCTGGGCGCGGTCAAGCTCGACGGCATGATCCTCGCGGTGGACTCCGACGCCTCGTTCACCGGCGACGCCAAGGGGAAGTGGCGCTTCGAGTGCACGCGCTGCCTGAAGCCGGTCGAGCAAGCCTGGCGCGCGCCCATCGAGGCGCTCGTGCCCATCGCCGACGGGCACATGGACCTCACCGACGAGGTGCGTCAGTCCATCGCGCTGGCCCAGCCCATGAAGATCTTCTGCCGGCCCGACTGCAAAGGCCTGTGCCCGACCTGCGGCAAGAACATGAACGAAGTCCAGTGCGGCCACGCGGGAGTGCCCGCCGCGCCGCCGCGCACGAAGGACGCCGAGCCGCCGGCGCCGAGCGCGCCGACGCGCCGCCCGCGCCTGATCCCGCCGAAGAGGCGCCCGCAATGAGCCTCGCCGCGCTGCTGCTGGCCGTCGTCATCCCCGCGCCGGCTCAGGAGCTCGAGAAGGCGTTCGCCGCCGCTTCGGCCGCCGCCGCCGCCCCCAAGCCGGCCGCCCGGCCCGCGCCGCCGCGCAACGAGACGACGGCCCGCTTCCAGCAGAAGGCGTTCCCGCTTCCCGCGGACGGCGCCTGCGCCCTGAAGCGTTTCACGCTCGAGGACTACGTGCACTCGTCCTCGGCAGGTGAATTCGACCGCTCGCGCATCAGCGTGATGGGCGCGGTGATCGAGACGACCGCTCCCGCCTGCCTGCGGGACTTCGCGGTCGTGCAGTTCATCCGCGGCTGCGTCTGGCACGACCGCTACGAGCTGCCGTCCCTGGCCCTCAAGGAGCGCGTCCACGACGTGGCGCGTTGGTACCGCGGCAAGCGCGTGGTGTTCTCGCACCCGGACTTCGAGGTGGACCGCACGGACGAGGACCCGGTCTACGCGTCGGACCCCGACGCGGACGGGCGCGTGGGGATGTCGTACGTGCCCAAGCGCCCCCTGCGCCTGCGCCCCGACCGCGCGAGCCTCATGTCCGATCTGCGCGCCTTCGACCGGCCCGACGAGCGGGAGTTCCTCCAGGATTCCGCGCCGACGACGCTCGCGTTCGTGACCGACGTGCCGGACGGCGGGGTCACCATCCTCGCGGAGGACGCAGGCGCCCTGACCGCGGCCAACTCATCTCTCGATTTCCTCACCTGCGTCTACCGCATCGCCGATGTGCCCGAGTCGGGCGAGATGGCGCCGGCGCCCGCCGCCGGCGCCGCCGGACGGCCCCTGGCGTGTTTCACCTGGCATTCCCGCCACGTCTACGATCCCGCCTCCCGCGAGTTCCGCGGGGAGGCCTCCGGCGGGCCGGACCCCTTCTGCGCCCAGGCTCCGCCCAAAACGCCTTTGCCCGGCTCCGGCGATTGACCGGGAGCCCCGATAAAGGCTAAAATCTCGACTCAATCTCAATAGAGGAAGACCATGCCTAACCCCAAAAGGAAGCACACCCGTTCCCGCCGCGACTCCCGCCGGGCCGCCAACTGGAAGCTCGACGCCGTGCCGCTGAGCAAGGACAAGGACGGCCGCTGGCACCGCCCGCACACGATCTCTCCCGACGGCTACTACAACGGCGTTCTCGTGCGCCCGCCGAAGGTCAAGAAGGCGAAGGGCCAGGCCGAGGGCGGCGACGAAGGCAAGAAGTAAGCTTTAACCTCCCCGCGTGAGGATCGCGCTCGACGCCGTAGGCGGCGACTTCGGACTGGCTCCCAACATCGAGGGAGCCATCCAAGCCGCGAACGCCTACGGCGTCGAACTGCTTCTGGCGGGGCCCGCCGACAAGATCAGGGCCGAGCTCTCCGCGCGCGGCATCGGACCCGGAGACGAGCGCTTCCTGGTCGCCGACGCACCGGACGAGGTCGGGATGGACGAGGAGCCCGCCCAGGCCTGCAAGACCAAGCCGAATTCCTCCATCATGGTCGCGGCGCGCGCCGCGGCGGAAGGCAAGGCCGCCGGCTTCGTCTCCGCCGGGAACTCGGGCGCGATGATGTGCGCGGCCCTGTTCACGATGAAGCGCGTGCCCGGCATCCTGCGCCCCGCGATCGCCGTGCCGGTGCCGACGGCCAAGGGCGCCACCGTCCTGCTCGACTCCGGCGCCAACATGGACTGCAAGCCCTGGCACCTCGTCCAGTTCGCGCAGATGGGGACCTTGCTCGCCCGCCACGTCCTCGGGATCGCCGAGCCCACCGTCGGCCTGCTGACGATCGGAGAAGAAGAGGGGAAGGGGAACGATCTGGCGAAGGAAGCCTATCCCCTGCTCAAGAGCTCGGGAGTGAACTTCCACGGCAACGTCGAGGGCCGGGACGTCCCCGGCGGGAAGACCGACGTCGTGGTCTGCGACGGCTTCGTCGGCAACGTCCTGATCAAGACCATGGAGGGCACCGCCATGGCGATGATGGCCCAGCTCAAGGGCGAGCTGATGTCATCCTGGCGCTACAAGCTCGCGACCTTGGTTTTACGCGGTCCCCTGTCGCGTTTGAAGCGGAAAATGAGCTACGATGAGTACGGCGGCGCGCCGCTCGTGGGCGTCAACGGCGTCGCCATCGTCTGCCACGGCTCGTCGAACGCGCGCGCGATCGCCAACGCCCTTCGCGTCGCGTCGAAGCTGGCCGAGGCTCAGCTGCCGAAGATTTTGAAGGAGGTCGTGGCCCGCTCGGCCGCGACCGAGGAGAAAGTGGAGATATGACGACCGAGACCGCGGTTCGAGAGGTCCCCGTGACGGGCGTGCGTCTGAAGGACAAGGTCGCCATCATCACCGGCTCGGCCCAGGGCATCGGCTACGCCACCGCCGAGCTCTTCGCCGCCGAGGGAGCGAAGGTCGTCATCGTCGACGTCAACGCGGAGCTGGCCGCCGCGTCGGCCGCCAAGCTGCAGGCCGCCTCGGGCCGCGACATGCTCGGCCTCGGCTGCAACGTGACCGACCCGGCCGCCGTCGACGCCGTCGTGAAGGCCGCGATGGAGAAGTTCGGCAAAATTGATATATTGGTGAACAACGCGGGCATCACGAAGGACAACCTCCTCATGCGCATGTCGGAGGCGGATTGGGACCTCGTGATGGACGTGAACCTGAAGGGCGTCTTCAACTTCATCAAGGCCTGCATCAAGCCCATGATGAAGGCGCACTACGGCAAGATCGTCAACATCGCGTCGATCGTGGGCCAGGAAGGCAACGCCGGCCAGGCCAACTACGCCGCCTCGAAGGGCGGCCTGATTTCGCTGACGAAGTCGGTGGCGCGGGAGTTCGCCTCGCGCAACATCACCGCCAACGCGGTGGCGCCGGGCTTCATCAAGACGCGGATGACGGACGCGATCCCGGAGGAAGCCAAGAAGAAGCTCCTGGAGAAGATCCTCCTGGGGCGCATGGGCGACCCCATCGACGTCGCCCGCGCCGTGCTGTTTTTGTCGTCGGACGAGTCGTCGTACATCACGGGGACGGTGCTCGGGGTGAACGGCGGCGGGTACATGTAAATAGTCGTCAAGGAGATAAGACATCATGGCTGATGCCAACATCGCGGACCGCGTGAAGCAGATCATCGTCGAGCAGCTCGGCGTGGACGCGGCGGAAGTCACCCCTGCGGCGCACTTCGTCAACGACCTCGGCGCGGACTCGCTCGACACCGTCGAGCTCGTCATGGCCCTCGAGGAGGAGTTCGACACCGAGATCCCCGACGAGCAGGCCGAGAAGATCCAGACCGTCGGCCAGGCGATCGACTACATCTCGGCCCACGCGAAGAAGTAAGGCGGATTCTCCGATGCCTCGACCTCTCGAAGAGGTCGTCGGGTACCGGTTCAAGGACCCCGCCCTGCTCAAGCAGGCGCTGTCGCACAAGTCGCACGCCAGCGAGAGCGGGAGCGGGGTCTACAACGAGCGCTTGGAGTTCCTGGGCGACAGCGTGCTGGCGTCGGTCGTCGCGCATGCGGTCTATACGGGCTTTCCGGACGAGCCCGAGGGCAACCTCTCCAAGAAGAAGTCCCTGCTCGTGAGCCGGCCGAGCCTCGCCGCCTGGGGCGAGGAGCTGGGCATCGGGGCGCACCTGCACCTCGGCGTCGGCGAAGAGTCGACCGGGGGGCGGACGCGGCAGAGCCTGCTCGCCAACGCGGTCGAGGCCCTGATCGGGGCCATCTACCTCGACGGGGGCTACGAGCAGGCGGCGAAGTTCATCCGCGGGTGGTACGACGCCCGCCGCGGAAGCCTGCTCGAGACCGATCATAAGAGCCGGCTGCAGGAACTCCTGCAGAAGCGCCACAAGTCGCCGCCCACGTACCTGACGACGTCCGCATCCGGGCCCGACCACGACAAGGTCTTCGAGATCCTCGTCCGCCTGGGCGAGACGGAACTCGGCCGGGGCGTCGGCAAGAGCAAGAAGGAAGCCGAGCAAGCCGCCGCGCGCGACGCGCTGGCGAAACTGGAGAAGGGGAAGCCATGAGCGGAATCGACAAGGAGTTCCTCGGCTGCGGCCGTCGGATCGCGAGCGAAGGGGCCGGCCCGGGAGTCCAGTCCGCCCTGCTCGGCGTTCCGCCGGTGTACGCCCCGGACCGCCCCTTCGACACCGTTCACGTCTTTCTGGACCTCGACGTGGACCTGCGTCGCGAGCGCCTCTCCGGAGCCTGCCGGACCACGATCAAGGCCCGCCGTGAGGGCCTCCCCTCCCTGACCTTCGACGCGATCGACCTCAAGGTCTCCAAGGTCCTCCTGGACGGACGCCCCGTGAAGTTCACGAACGGCAGGGGCGCTCTCGTCGTGCGCACCGGCAAGCTCGAGGAAGGACGAGAACACGACGTCGAGGTCCGCTACACGGTGGAGAAGCCCGCGGCCGGGCTGCACTTCGTCAAGGATCCCGTCCAGATGTGGTCTCAGTCCCAGCCCGAGGACGCGCGCCGCTGGTTCCCGTGCCACGACACGCCCGGCGAGAAGGCCACCTCCGAGGTCCGCGCGACGGTCCCGGCGGGCTTCCGAGCCGTCTCCAACGGGATCCTCCTCGATCACGCGAAGAAGGGCGCCAAGGAAGTCTGGCACTGGCGCCTGGACCGCCCGCACTCCATCTATCTGATCACGCTCGCCGTCGGCCGCTTCGCCGAGATCGTCGAGGACTGGGATGGCATTCCGGTCGTCTACTACTGCGAGAAAGGACGCGAGGCCGACGCCAAGCGCGGCTTCGGCCGCACCGCCGCCGCGATGCGCATCCTCTCCGAGAAGACCGGGGTGCGCTATCCCTATCCGCGTTACGCCCAGGTCGCCGTCGCCGAGTACCCGGGCGGCATGGAGCACACGACGGCGACCACCCAGACAGACGCCTGCCTCATCGACGCGCAGGCCCACGCCGACCACGACCTCGACACCCTGGTCGCGCACGAACTCGCCCACCAGTGGTTCGGCGATCTCGTCACCTGCGCCGAGTGGCCGCACGCCTGGCTCAACGAGGGCTTCGCCACCTATTCCGAGGTCGTCTTCCTGAAGGAGGACCGCGGCGATGACGAGGCCCTCTACGAGCTGCTGCAGAACCGCCGCGTCTATCTGGACGAGGACTCCGGCCGCTACCGCCGCCCGATCGTCTGCCGAACCTACACCGATCCGTGGACGATCTTCGACCGCCATCTTTACGAGAAGGGCTGCTGGGTCCTGCGCATGCTGCACTTGGAGCTGGGCGAGGAACTGTTCTGGAAGGGAGTCAACCTGTGGCTGACGCGCCACCGCGACTCGATCGCGGAGACCCAGGACCTCGTCGCCGCTTTCGAGGAGGCGACCGGCCGCAACCTCCAGTCCTTCTTCGACCAGTGGGTGTACCGCGGCGGCCACCCGGTCCTGCGGCTGCGTTGGCGCTGGGACGCGAAGGGGAAGAAGGGCGAGCTCCACCTGACGCAGACCCAGGACGTCTCCGAGGCGGCGCCCGCCTACAAGCTCAAGGCCGCCTTCCGGGTGAGCGGCCGGGGTTGGACCAAGACCTTCACGGAAGCCGTCGATTCCAAGGAGCACCGCTTCGTCTGGACCTTGCCCGGCGAGCCGCTCGACGTCGAGTTCGACCCGGGCCTCGAGCTGCTGGCCTCGTCGACCTTCAAGAAGCCCCACGCGATGTGGCTGCGCCAGCTCCGCTCGGGATTGACCTCGACCTCGCGCGCCATCGCGGCGGCGAACGTCGCCTCGTGGGGCGGCCCGGAGGCCGTCTCGGCGCTCGAAGCCGCCGCCCTGCGCGAGAAGTTCTGGGGCGCCGCCGCCGAGATCGTCTCCGCCCTCGGCGGGATGGGCGGACAGGCGTCCCTGGACGCCCTGCGCCGCCTGTCGTCCAAGATCAAGCATCCCAAGGTCCTGCGCGCGGTCGTCGAGCAGCTCGGCCGCCGCGGAGGCCCCGCCGACGCGCGTGCGCTGGCGCCCCTGGCCCGCTCAGGGCGCTCCTTGCTCGTGCGCGCCGAGGCCACCCGCGCGCTCGGCCAGCTCGACTACGCGCGCCACGCCGCGCTCATCGACCGCAACATGAAGGCCGCGACCTACCGCGACGGCGTCGCCGCCGCGGCCGTGTCCGCGACCGCCGCCTCGCGCGATCCGCGCGCCGCGCGCAAGCTCCTCGCCGCGTCCAAACCCCCGTACCGCTTCGGGGCCCGCGTAGCCGCCATCCGGGCGCTCGCCGAGTACGCGCCGTCCATGCCGGAGGCCGTCCCCGCGCTGCTGTCCATGCTCGACGAGAAGGACGAGCGCGTGAGCTTGATCGCCTGCGCCGCGCTCGGCCGCACGGCCGACGAACGCGCCCTGCCCGCCCTGGAGAAGGCCGCGAAGAGCGCGGGCAACCCGCGCATCCGCGTCTACGCGACCGAATCGGCGGCGCGGATCAAGGCCGGAACCAAGACCAAGACCAAGCTCCCGGCGCGTCAGTAGCGGCGGCCGAACTTCCAGCCCAGCCCGAGCCGGAACGACCGCCCCAGCGCCCCGAGGGGCTGGAAGGCGAAGTCGAAGGAGAAGCGGTTCACGCGCGCGCCCGCGCCGAAGGTCAGGCCCGAGATCGCTCCCAGGTCCGGAGCCGTGCGGCCCTGAAAGCCCGCGCGCATGATCGCGTACGTGCCTTTGGCGACCGTCCGCTCCCACTCCACGCCGATCTTCGCGTAAGGGCGGGCGTGCACGGGGGCGACCGCCTCGGCGGCGGTGACGACGTGCCCTTGGTCCGGCTCCCAGTCGTGCGCGACGCCGAGAGACGCCTCGAGCGGGAGAGGCTCCGAGTCGCGGATGTAGCGCAGGCGGCCGCCCGCGTTGCGGAGCGCCCACCCCATCGCCAGGGCCGGGCGCACGGACGGCCGGTAGACTACGCCTCCGTCGACGGCCACGGTCGCCGCTCGCCGGCTGCCGACCGACTCCGTGACGACCTTGACCGCGCCGCCGGCACGGAACGCGCCGGTCCACGGCTCCCGGTCGTCGTCCTCGTTGCGGCGGTTCGCGCCGGCGATGTTCCAGGCGTCCCGGAAGTAGCCCCGGTCCTTGGTCATCTCGTCTTCCTCCGTGAAGGCCTTGGCCCAGCCGAAGGAGACGGCGCTCGATTGGGGCGAGAAGCTGCCGTCGCTCACCCCGACGCGGTTCACCCGCTCGATCGAACCCTGCGACAGGCGCGTGAAGGCGAAGCCGAAGACGCCGCCCGACCACGGCGCGGGCAGCGCGAGCGCGGCGTAGTCGTGGTGCACCGAGTCCGGCAGCTCGGTGCGGGAGTAGCCCGCCTCGAACGAGCGCGCGCCCGCCAGTCCCGCCGGGTTCCAGTACATCGCCTCGGGACCCGACGCCGAGCAGACCATCGCCTCGCCCATGCCCAGGGAGCGGGCGCCCGCTCCGATCTTCAGAAACTGGGCTCCGTTGACGCCCGCATCGTCCTGGAAGGCGGCGAGCGCCGGAGCCGCGGGGACGGCCGCCAGAGCCGTCGCGAGGAGCAGGCGTCTCACCGGACCACCGCCACTCGCCGGACCTTGCGCCCGCCGAGACCCTCGATGATCGCGTAATAGGTGCCCGTCGCGACGTTGCGTCCGTGGGCGTTGCGGCCGTCCCACGTCAGCACGCCGGTCGCCGACGTGACGCCCTCCCAGATCTTCTCGCCGGTCAGGGACATGAGCCGGATCCGGGCTCCCGCCGGGAAATTCGCGAAAGTCAGCGCCTGCCCGCCGTAGGCGCCGGCGGAATCGCCCGGCTCCCACGGCTGGGGGAATATCACGCCTTCATTGATCGAGGTCGAAGCGGCCGAGAAGAAGGGAGCGTACGCGGAGAAATGGTCGAGCGTCGCGGCGATCGTTCGCGCCGAGGTGTCGACGGCCGACGGCACGACGACCCAGAGCTGCGAGCCCTCGTCGTAGCGCGCGATCAGCAGGCGCCGGGGATCGGAGCCGGGCGGCAGTTGAGCGGGGTCGTAGGTGAAGATCAGGCGCACCGGCTTGAGAGGCTGGAGGCCGCCCGCGGAAATCTCGACGCCGACCGAGGCCCCGAGCGCGGTCAGGCTCGCCACGGACGAGCGCGGGGCGGAGAGATCGACGGTCACGCCCGAGAGCATCGTCACCGCGGTGCCCGGGGGGAACGTCCCGGGGAGGAAGTCGGCGATCACGCTCGGAGCGACCGGAAACGGCGCGGCCAGCGCGAGAGTGAGGCCGCCGCCGCCCACCGTGCCGGAGGAAAGTTCCGGGGTCGCCGTTCGCGTGGAGCCCAGCGTGAGGTAATTCGGGTTGCCCTCCGGGTCCAGGGACGCCACGCGGAAGTAGTAGAGCGTGCCGTACGCGAGCCCCGAGAGCCCCGCCTGCCCCGCTCCCGGAGCGACGGTGCTGGAACGGAAGATCGAGGAGAACGCCGGCGACGCGGACGCTTCGAGGCGGTAGCCCTGGGCGCCCGCCGGCTGCGGCGTCAGAGGAAGCGCGGTCCAGGCCGCGGTCACGCTGGCCACTCCGACGAGCGGGAAGGGGGCGCCCGCCGCCGTCGGAGCGTTCGCCAAAGTCGAGCCGGAGCCGAGCGCCGTCCAGGGACCGTCCGGATTCGGGGGATGAAGGCTCAGCGCGCGCACGCGCAGCCAGTGGAAGGTGTTCGGAGGGAGATTGGACGGCGTCGCGAAGACGTTGAGCGTCGTCGAGGAGCCCGAGATCAGCGAGAAGTCGGAGTACGACGAGGCCTGAACGAGGTATTGGGTCCCGGGACCCAGCGTCGAGGCGCCCCAGGAGGTCGTGAGCGTCCCCGTCGAGCGCGCGGTCACGCCGGGGCCGCCCGCGGCCGCGACGACGGCGGTCGCCGTGGAGACGGGAGCCGTGAAGGCCGTCGGCGTCCCGGACAGGTTGCGGGCGGCGACCTGGGCCCAATAGAGGCGGTTCGAGTCCAGCCCGGAGAAGGAGACGGAGGTGCCGGTCGTGTCGGCGCTTTGCGTGAGGGTCAGCACGGCCGGGTCGGTCGAGATGCGCACCGCGTAGACCGTCCCGGCGGGATTCCCGCCCGAATTGAACGTGAACGTGAAGCCGGCCGCGCTCTGCGCGGAGAAGGGCTGCCCCGGGAGCGTCGGATCAAGGGCGTACGTCGCCGTCGAGCCGAGAGACCCGTAATCCGTCGTCTGCGCCCCGTGGGATATCGCCAGCGCGCGGAGGTGATACAGAGTGTTCGCCGCCAGCCCGCTGAACACGGCGTAGGGATTGCGCGTCACCGAAGAGGCGAGGACCGGAGCGAAGGAGGCGGACGCCGATATCTCCGCCTGATACACCGTCCCGGCGGCGTTACCGGCGGTCGACCAGGCGACGGTGAAGCTCGTCTGAGCCACCCCGATGAAGGGAGACGTGGAGGGGGAGGGGGGCGCGGCCAGGGTCGCGACCGGGGCGGAGGGCTGGAGGAACGGCCCCGTCAGAGCCTGGACGCGAAAGTAATAGCTCGTGTTCGCGGCGAGTCCGGAAAACACCGCGAACGCGTTCTTCGTGGAGCTGCTGAACACGACGCCGCCGAACACGGGGGAGGTGGACGCCGAGGCCGCGTACGTCAGGCCGGGAGCGTTGCCTCCGGTGTTCCAGTCGAACTGCATCGTGGTGGAGGAGATTGAGCTCCACAACGGGTTGATCGGGGCCAGGAGATCGGTCAAAGTGGTCGCCGACACGGGGCCCGTCGTGGTCTGAGCGCCGAAGAAATTCAGGGTCGCCTGGCGGAAGTAGTACGGCGTCAGCGGCTGCAGGCCCGTCACCTGCAGCGACGTGTCCGCCCGGTTGGTCGTGAGCGCCGTGAACTGCGTCCCGCTCATGTCGGGAGCCGTGGACGCGGTCACCGCGTAGCCCCAGCACGAAAGCGTCGCCGGGGCGGCAGGGCAGGCGGTCCACGAGACGGTCGCGCTGCTGACGTGGGCCGCCACGCCCGGCAGCGCCGCCGGCGGCGCCGCCAAGGTGGACGTGCTGATGAAGGAGCCCGGCCCATCGACGCCCGCCCCTCTGCCCTTGATGAGCGCGCCGGTGGTCGTGTTCGCCGCCAGGCCGGTGTGCGTATACGACAGATTCGAGGTCGTCGCGAAGAGGATCGTCGGATTCGTGGCGTAGTAGAGAGAGTAGGCGTCGGCGCCGACGACCGCTCCCCAGCTCCAGGTGACCGAACTGGGGCCGAGCGTCGAGGCCGAGAGCGAGGCGGGGGGAGAGACCGGCTGCGGGCTCGAGGCGACCTTGCCGTAACCCCACGAATAGTTCGGCACCGCGCCCGTCGCGGAGTCGGTCCGGGCCTGCGCGCGCAGGATGGAGCGCAGCTCATCGACGGTGCGCTGAGGCCCGTGCTGCAGGCGCGCGGCCAGGATCCCGGCGACCACCGGGGCGGACATGCTCGTCCCGCGGAGGATGCGATGGCGGAGGTCGAGGAGGATCAGCGGCGCGCTCGCGGCGGGCGAGGTATTGGCCGAGTAGGCGGCGGCGACCACGTCTCCGGGGCCCGCGACCTCCGGGATCTGACGCCCGTCGCGCGTGGGGCCTTTCGAACTGAAGGCGGAGAGCGTGCCGAGCGCGGACTGGTTGCCGAAGCTGTAGGCGAAGCCGTCGCTGCCGTACCAGTACTGCTTGGACGCGTACGATCCGACCGAGATCACGTTCGGCGCCGACGCGGGCTCGCTCGCCGTCATGGTCTGATCCGGGACGGCGAAGCTGATCAGCTCGCCGGGATCGAGGAATCCGTCGACCCGGCCCGACCCGCCGCTCGTGGTGCGGGTCAGAGTGATCACGATGGAGGAGGCCGTGATGCCTGAGCCCCGGTTGACGTAGACGTATATCTGCTTGTGGCCGAGCGGATGGCCCGTGTTGACGGCGTTGTATATCTCGACGTTGTGGGTGCCGATCGTGCCCACCACGCTGCCGGGCGTCGCCCGCGTCAGGGAGCCGGAGACGCCCGTGAGCGTGACGGTGACCGAGTAGTCGTCTCCCCCGGGGTGCCACATCTCGACGTCCGCGTCGTTCGTCGTCCCGTCCACGTTGACCGTGACCGCCGAGGTGCCGCCCGCGCCCACGTTCGTGACGTTGTGCGCGTTGCTCGCGCCGTCGTTCCCGGCCGCAACGACGATCGGAGTGCTCGCCGCGATCGCGCCGATGCCCGCCTCGAACGTGGAGGTCCCGTCGTGCGGGCCGTACATCGTTCCCAGGCTCAGGTTGACGACGGCCCGCTTGCCCGCGGCCGCGGCCTGCGCGATGACGTAGTTGACGCCGTCGATGACGTCGCTCGTGTCGAAGGTCGTGCGCACGACGACGATGTCCGCGCTCGGCGCCATGCCTCTGAAGGTCCCCGAGGGGATCGCGCCGTTCGTCGCCGTCCCGTCGCCCGCCGCGATGCCGGCCACGTGCGTGCCGTGACCGTTGGTATCCGTCGTGTTGATCGTGTTCGCGCCGCCCTGCAGCTTGGCGGTGATGCTCGCGTTCGAATACTCAGCGCCGTATGAGAACCCCGTGGGGAAGGCCCCGCCGACGTGGGAGCTGATGGTCTGGTCCCAGATGGCGAGGATGCGCGAGGTATTCGGCCCGTCGTTGACGAAATCGAGATGGGTCCAGTCCACGCCGCTGTCCACGACGCCGATCACCACGCCGGCGCCGGTCGCGTTGGCCAGGTCCGTGGCCGCCGCCCCGTAGATCGTCCCCAGTCCCAGGCCGGACAGCGTCGAACTCGAGCGCACGGCGTCCATCGTCGGACGCGTCTTGACCGCGAGCTCGATTCCGGCGATCCGGCCGTCCGCGGCGAGAGCGTCGAGCGTCGCGTCGTCCGCCCGCGCGGTCGCGACGTTTCCGGATTGGCTGCCGAATCCGGCTCCCGGGAAGGCGGCGCGCAGGGCGCCCAGCGGCGTGCCCGGCGAGAGCCGGATCAGCACCGGACGGCGAGGGCCGGCCGGCGCGCCGCCGCCGCCCATCGGCGCGTAGCCGCTTACGCTTCCACGGCGCGAGCGGAGGCGCGCGTCGAATTTCGAGGACTGAGCGGCCGCTTCCGCGCCCCAAAGACACAGCGCGGCCAGCGACGCGAGAATCGCTTTCCTTCCCCTGAAATGCATCTTCCCCGAGGATAGCCCCGGGTCAGGGGAGTGTCAATGACGGGCGTATTAAGGGAAGGTTAAAGGATGCGGGAGGGCCGCGCAGCCGTCAGTCGACTTTTTCGGCGGAGATCAGGCCCATGTCGATGCCCTTGACCACGGCCTCGGTGCGGTTGGAGACCGACAGCTTCTGGAACATCGAGTTGAGATGGTTCTTGACCGTCTTGACGGAACAGTCCAGGGAGGCGGCGATCTCCTTGTTGGACTGCCCCTGGCCGAGGTTGGAGAG
>CAZURZ010000019.1:0-37085 GCA_964623465.1 uncultured Elusimicrobia bacterium | reverse complement strand
TACATGGCCTCGGCCTGCTGGTCGGTGAAGAGCTGGGATTTGATGAAGCCGCGCAGGCGCCACTCGACGCCGCGCTTCTCCTGCTCCGCGGCGATGGCGTTCATGAGCTCGACCATCTTGGGATTGACGTTGAGCTCGTCGTCGTAGAGCATGAAGCCGTTCGTCCCGTACTGGTCGTGCAGGTGCGCGATCTCCTTCACCACGTTCTCGGTCGAGCGCGTGCGCACGCGGCGCAGCATGGGCGATTCGCGCCCGCCGCAGAAGCCGCAGGCGAACGGGCAGCCGAGCTGGGCGATCAGGCTCATGGCCGGCACGCCGTCGATCGTGTACTTGTAGCTCTTCGCGTCGACGAGATGGCGGGCCGGGAACGGGAGCTCGTTGAGCTTGGCGTTGGTCAGGAACAGGGCGGACTTCGGATCGTCGCCGTCCACGATCTTCGGCGCGCCGGGCTTGATCGCCTCGAACACGGCCTCCTCGCCGTCGCCGGGGACGAGGACGTCGTAGGTCTCGAGCATCTTCTTCATCGCCGTCGCGGCGCGGCCGGGACGGCCGCGGGACAACTCGCCTTTGTAGGCGGCGTTGATCAAGGTGATGTGCGGTCCGCCCAGGATGACGCGCGCGTCCGGCTTCGCCTTGCGCAGGGCCTGGGTGACCCGGAAGGCGGCGGGCATCTGCGGCGTGGTCGAGGTCAGGCCGTACACGTCGGCGGTGCTGGAGGCGGCGTGGAGGCGGATGACCTCCTCGTAATTCTCGATCCCGGAGAGGTCGAGCATCTCGACCTGGTGGCCCGCCTGCTCCAAAGCGGCGGCGACCCGCAGGATGCCGAGCGTCATGAACACGCGCTCGTCGAGCAGGAATATAGAAGGAGGGGTGATGAGGCAGACCCGCATCGGCTGAAGTGTAACAGGGGGTTCTAAAAGCGTCAATGTCGTCTCGGTTACGGAGATTCCCTCAATCTTTGAAGTGTTTTTCGGCGCAATCCGGGCATACCCCGTGGGAGAACTGGGCCGGGGTCTTGTCGGAGACGAAGTCCTCGAGGCTCTGGTAGGCGCCCGCCTCGTCGCGGATGCGGCGGCAGTACGCGCACATCGGCAGGATGCCTTCGAGGTTGCGCACCCGCTCGGTCAGCTGCACGATGCGCTCGGCCACGCGCAGGCGGATGCGCAGCGCCTCCACGTCGAGGGGCTTGGTGAGGAAGTCGTCGACGCCCTCGCCCATCGCCTCCTGGTAGCGCTCGGGGCCCAGCATCTTGCCCGTGAGCAGGATGAAGTAGACGTAAGGCTCCCCTTTGCGCCCGCGCACGCGCCGGCACAATTCCAGGCCGTCCCAATCGGGCATGACCCAGTCGCTGACGATGATGCGCGCGCCGGTGCGGCCGAGCGCGTCCCAGGCCGCGCCGCCGTCGGCGGCCTCGATGGGCTCGTAGCCGAGCTTGGTCAGCGCGCCCAGGAGCAGGGCGCGGCTGGTGCGGTCGTCTTCCGCGATCAGGACCTTCATGAGCCCCACTGTAGCAAAAGCAGGAATTCGCGGTTGCCCTTCGGGCCGGCGACCGGGCACTCGAGGAGCCCGGCCTCGGCGAGCCCGAGCGCCGCGGCCGCGGCGCGGACCTTGTCGACGGCTTGCAGGCGGACGGCGGGGTCGCGGACGACGCCCTTGGGGGCGAGCTTGGGGCCGACTTCGAATTGGGGTTTTACGAGAACGACGAGAACGGCGGGCGAAGCCAAACACGGCAGGACGAACGGGAGCACCTGGGTGGACGAGATGAAAGAGACGTCCATGACGGCGAGAGACGGCTTGGGGGAGAACCAATCCGGGTTGAGATTCTTGGCGTGCGTGTTTTCCCGGCTGACCACGCGGACGTCTTTCTTCAGCTTGTCCGCCAATTGCGCGGTGCCGACGTCGATCGCGTAGACTTTATCGGCGCCCTCCTGCAGAAGACAGTCGGTGAAGCCTCCGGTGGAGGCGCCGACGTCGAGGCAGATGCGTCCGGAGGGATCGAGCTTGAACTCGTCGAGAGCGGACTTCAACTTCAAGCCGCCCCGGGAGACGTAGGGGCACGGGTCGCCTTTGAGAGACAGCTCGGCGTCGTCGGCGACCATGTCGCCGGCCTTGCCCGCGGGCTTCCCGCCGACCAGGACGAGGCCGGCCATGAGGGCGGCCTGCGCCTTGGAGCGCGTTTCGAACAGGCCCCGTTCGACCAAGAGCTGATCGAGGCGCGCGCGCTTGGCTTTCACGGGCATATGCTAACATAGCCGCGCGATGAGCGTCCTTCCTCTCATCCTCGCGCTCCTGCTCCCGGCTTCGGCCGCGGCGGTCGAGCGCGGATTTTCCGGCGATTGGTCCACGACCTACGGCGACATGACCTTGGCCGAATCGGGCGGCGTGGTGAGCGGCACCTACGTCATGGAAGGCCAGATCTGCTCGCTCGCGGGCCGGCTGTCCGGCGGCGAACTGGTCTTCAAATACAAGGAAGCCGAAGCCTCGGGCGAGGGGCGTTTCCGCCTCGCCCAGGACGGCAAGTCCTTCTCCGGCGAATGGCGCGCGGACGGGACGACTCGCTTCATCCCGTGGCTCGGACGGCGGCGCGATCCCGTCCAGGGCGCCGGCTTCGCCGGCCTGTGGGACACGAGCTTCGGCCGGCTGCGGCTTTCCGCCGACGGGACGTCGGTGTCCGGCTACTACGCCTTCGCCGGGGGGACCTTGACCGGCCGCGTGGACGGCGACGCGCTCAAGTTCCGCTACAAGGACCAGAAGGAAGGCGAGGGCGAGTTCCGCCTCGCCCAAGGCGGACGCGCGCTCAACGGCCGCTGGCGCGCCGACGGCGAAAAAGAGTGGAAGGACTGGAACGGCCTGCGCGCCGATCCCGTCCCCGGGCGCAAGTGGCTCGTCATCCTGGAATCGCGCTGGGAGTCGAGCCTGGCCGAGCCCGAGTACACCTACGGCGAGATGCTCAAGTCGTTCTTCACCCGCACGCCGTCGGTCCAGGTCCGGCAGCGCTTCTACACCGACCGAGAGAGCCTCCTGGCCTGGACGCGCGAGGCGTCTCTGCTCGCCGAGCCCGTCGTCCTCTACTTCTCCGGCCACGGCTCGCCCGAGGGCCTCGACACGCACACCGGCCCCGCGACGGCCGAACAGCTCGCCGGCCCGCTGCGCGCCGGCGGCGACATCGCGCTCGTGCATTTCGGCTCCTGCGACGTGATGAAGGCCGGCGTCGCCGCCGAGCTCCAGCGCCTGGCGCGTCCGGCGCGCTTCCCCGTCTCGGGCTTCGCCCAGCCCGTCGACTGGGCGGCGAGCGCGGTCAGCGACTTCATGTACCTCGATCTCATCCTCTCGCGCGACCTGACGCCCGCGAAGGCGGCGGCCGAACTCGCTCGCCTGATGCCCTTCGCGGCGCGCGCGAGCTCGGCGACGGCCTACGACGGCCTGTCTTTCCGCCTGCTTCCCGCGCTGGAGTCCCGATGACGACCCGCGCGCTCGACTGCCGGGGCACCGCGGCCCGCTATTTCGACTGGGTGACGCGCGAGGTGGCGTCGATGCGCCGCAAGCCGCGCCTCGCCACCGTCCTGTTCCGCCCGAAGCAGAACCCCGCGTCCCTGCAGTATCGCGACCTGATGCTGCGCGACGCGGCGCGCCTGGGCGTGCCCGTGGACGGGCACGAGGCCGAGGACGAGGAGTCCCTGCTGGCGCTCGTGCGCCGGCTCAACGCCGACCGCTCGACGTCGGGGCTCATGCTCTTCTATCCGCTCCATTGCGCGCTCAAGGACGAGGACGTGATGGATCTCGTCTCGCCGGGCAAGGACGTGGAGGGCCTGCACTCGACCAACCTCGGGTACCTGATCAAGTACAAGCGCTTCGTCGACGAGGCGCGCGGGATCAAATGCGTCGTCCCGGCGACCGCCAAGGCGGTGGTGAAGACGCTCCAGGCCTACCCCGAGATACCGCTCGAAGGCGCCTTCGCCGTCGTCGTCAACAACTCCATGCGCGTGGGCAAGCCTCTGGGGCTGATGCTCGAGAATCTCGGGGCGACGGTCGTGAAGTGCTACGACAAGACCCCCAAGGCCCTGCTCGAGGAGCAGGTGCGCCGGGCCGATCTGGTCGTCACCGCGGTGCCCGATCCGTCCTTCAAGCTCGACGCCTCGTGGATCAAGCCCGGCGCGTCGGTGGTCGACGTCTCCTACCAGGGGAACGTGGACGCCAAGGCCCTGGAGGGCCGCGCCGCCTTCCTGACCGCGCCCGACAACCGCATCGGAGCGATGACGCGCGCCATGACCTTCGTGAACCTCGTCTACTGCGCGCGCAACGTCCCGTCCCGGAGGCCGTCTGCGGCTGCCTTGGGCTGACCTCGGCCTCGTCTACTGCGCGGCCGTGTGGGGGGCGACCTTCTACATGGTCAAAGACGCCCTCGACGGCGTCGACGCCGTCGCGATGGTCGCTCACCGCTTCCTTCTGTCCGCGCTGCTTCTCGCGCCTTGGGCCCTCGTCCGCCCCAGCCGGTTCCGCCACCTGAAGGAGTCTCTCATTCTCGCCGTCCTGCTCTTTCTCCTGTATGCCACGCAGACGGTGGGCCTCGCCTACACGTCGGCGTCGAATTCGGGCTTCATCACCGGGTTGTTCGTGATCTTCGTTCCGGTGTTCCTGCTCGTCTTCTTCGGGCAGTTTCCGACGGCCGTGCAATGGGGCTCCTCGCTGCTGGCGTTGGCGGGACTATGGATGCTGACCGGAGGGATCTCCTCCGTCAATTTCGGAGACGTGATCACTCTTGTCGCCGCGGCCATGTACGCGGCGCATCTGCTCGCGACCGACAAATACGTCCGCGCCGACGCCGACACGGTCGTGCTCGCCTTCCATCAGTTCTGGATGACGGGCGCGATGGCGCTCGTCTACTGCCTGGCTTCGGGGCGTCCCCTGGGGGTCCAGGGAGACAGGGCCGCGGGCACGATCGCCTTCCTCGCCGCGATCCCGACCCTGTCGGCGTTCTTCATCCAGATGTGGGCGCAGAAGTTCACGGCGCCCGTGAAGGTGAGCCTGATCTTCTCGCTCGAGCCGGTGTTCGCGGCGCTGTTCGCGTGGACGCTCGGCGGCGAGGCGTTCGTCCCGGCCCGGGCGGCGGGCGGCGGCCTCATCGTGGCGGCGATGATGGCCGGCGAGCTGTCGAAGCTCGATCTGCTCAAGGGACGCCGCAAAGAAGTCCTGCCCAGCTAGCGGCGGGTGCCGAAATCCTTCATGAAGAAGGTGAGCTTCTCCAGGTCGTAGGAGGGGCCTTTTTCCAGCGCCGCCGTGTCCTGCGACTGCAGCAGGCTGCCGTTCTCGTCGAGCACGTACAGGTGCGGGAAGCGCGCCGGCGGCGGATAGCCGCGCAGCGCCGCGGGCAGGGGTTTTCCCGCCTCGGCGGCGGCGAGCACGACGACGAACTTGGCGTCGCGCAGCGCGGCCAGCTCGGCGTTGGCGCCGTAGAAGGCCTGCAGGGTCATGCAGCGCTCGCAGGTGTTCCCGCCGACCTCGATGAGCACGCGCTTGCGCTCGGTCTTCGCGCGGTCCAGAGCGGCCTGGATGTCCACGCCGGAGTCTCGGGAGGCGTCGAACGGACCGCCTCCTTTGACGGACGCGGCGGGCGCGGTCTCCGGAGCGTCCTTGCTGCAGGCGGCCGCCGCGACGGCGACGGCAACGACGAGGACTGCGGTTCTCATAAGCCTAGGGCCTCCAAGCGCTTCTTCAGGTCTTTCGCGCCGCGGTAGCGGATCGCGTGCAGGCCGGCCTTGCGGGCGCCGGCGCAGTTCTCCTCCAGATCGTCGATGAACACGGTCTCCCCGGGCGCGGTGCCGGAGAGCTTGAGCGCGGCCTCGTAGATCGCGCGCTCGGGCTTGCGCAGACGGTGTTCGTGCGAAAGAATCTCGCCCTTCACCAGGCCGGGGAACGCGTACTTCGCCTTGATGTGCTCGATGTGCAGGGCGTTGGTGTTGGAGAGCAGGTAGGTCGGCACGCGGCCGGAGAGGCTCTTGAGGATCGCGAAGGAGCCCCGGTCGAGGGTGAAGTGGTCGCACCACAGCGCGCGGAACTTGGCGAAGTCGCCCTTGTAGCCCAGGTCGTCGACGAACAGCTTGTGGATCTGCTCGCCGGTCACCTCGCCGCGCTCGATGCGGTCGATGATGCGCTCCTTCCAGATGTGGCGCGCGACCTTGACGGGATGGCGGCCGACGGCCCACGCGAACTTGCGCAGGATCCTCTTGCTCGAGAACTTGAGCAGGACGTTGCCGATGTCGAAGAAGACGGCTTTGATCGCCACGGGAGGATTATAGCGTTAGTGCTTGCCCTTGATCAGGGGCATGACCACCTCGAAGGCGATCAGCAGGATCACGATCCACTCGAGGAATTCGAGGCGCGCGGACGAGAGCGCGGACTCCATCTTCTCGTAGATGCTCTCCAGCGTGCCCAGCTTGCGTTGGATGCTCTTGTCCCACGAGGCCAGATGGAAGCGGCGGGCGGCGACCTGGTAGAGGCGGGCCAGGTACTGGTCGCCGAGGAGCTTGATCGAGTTGTTGATCGTCTCGAAGAGCAGGGCGCTCTCCACCTGCAGCTGGCCGATCTCGCGCAGCTCGTTGTCGGCCTTCGTGAAGAGGCTGACCGGCCCCTTCGGCGTGCGCTCGAGGGCGGTGTAATACCGGTCGAGCGCGGAGTCGAGCTGGTTGTCGAGGTGGCGCAGCTCGAGGAGCTGCAGCGTCGCGTATTCCAGCACGGCGCGGGTGTCGTCGGCGGCCGAGTCGAAGACGATCGCGGCGACCCAGTCGACCAAGGTCAGGTCCTCGGAGCCGTAGGACACCTGGCAGGAGAGCGCGTCCTGGACCTCCTGCTCGGAGCGCAGGTCCTCGTCCGCGCGCAGGACCTGGGCGACGAGCGTCGGAGCCTCCGCCAGCAGGCGCGCGTGGGCGCCGTGATCGTCGAACTCGCGGATCTGGAACACCGCGTAGTCCTCGTAGAACGCCGAGATCTGGGGCTTGCTGACGGCCGGGGCGATGGTCTTGAGCAGCTCCTCCACGAGCCGGCGGCTGTCGGCGAGCAGGACGGCGTTGTCGTAGAGAAGCTCGGAGAGGCGCGCCAGGGACGCGAAGGGCCCGGAGAGCGGAATCTGGTAGGTCACGCTCACCGCGCCGAAGTCGAAGATCACGGTCTCCACGGCGGGCAGCGTCTTCCAGTCGCCGATCGCGTGGACGCCCGTCGTCTGCGTCACGCGCAGCGGGTAGGGTTGGAACTCGAAGTACTTCGGCGCGCGGCGCTGATGGCGGATCGGGGCCCGCTCGCTCGCGGCGTCGACCGTCTTCTGGGCGGCGTCGAGCCCGATGGCGAGGCCCACGTCGTAGGCGAACTGGACGTAGGCGACGCCGTCCTTGATGACGGGGTTGTAGCCTTTCATGCGGGCCTCAGGGGGAAATCGTCCGGGACCGGCGCCTCGAAGGACAGCGGACGCCCGTCGGCCGGGTGGTTCAGGGACAAGCGCCAGGCGTGCAGGAGCTGGCGGTCCGCGCCGAGCGCGTCGAGGTCGGCGCGGCCGACCTCCTTGCGCACGGCCTTCATGTACGCTTCTCCGTCCCCGACGTAGAGCTTGTCGCCGACGAGCGGGTGGCCGACGTGGGCCAGGTGCGCGCGGATCTGGTGCAGGCGGCCGGTGCGCGGCGAGCAGGACACGAGCGACAGGCGCCCGTCGGTCTTCAGGCGCCGGAAGGAAGTGACCGCCTCCTGCGCGTTCGCGCCGCCCACGGCGCGGCGGACCCGGATGTCCTTGCCCTCCTCGCCGAGGGGCGCGTCGACGACCGTCTCCTCCCAGGCCACGGCCCCGAATACGACGGCGAGATATTCCTTCTTCACGGTCCGCGCCACGAACTGCTCGTAGAGCGACTTGGCCGCCTTCGCGTTCAGCGCCAGGACCATGGTTCCGCTCGTCTCGCGGTCGAGACGGTGGGCGAGATGGACCTTGCGGCCGATCTGCTTGGCGAGCAAATGGGTGACCGTGTTGTGCAGGACCTTGTCGGTCGGGTGGGAGAGCGTGCCGCCGGGCTTGGAGATGACGACGAGGTCGTCGTCCTGGAACAGCACCGGCATCGTCTCGTGGGGGACCGGCGGCTCCTGCACGCGCGGGTAGCGGATGAGCACGGTCTCGCCGTCGCTGATCCGCGCCGCGGCCTTCACCGGGCGGCCGGCTCTGGAGACCAGGCCGTCGTCTATCAGCTTCTGCACGGCCATGCGCGAGTACTTCTTGCCCAGGCGCTCGGCCAGCCAGGCGTCGAGGCGCCGTCCGTCGTGCTCCTTGAGCACGCGGAAGGGCACGTCGATCCACTCCGTGGGGACGCTCGCCGTCATGGACCCTCAGTATAACACCTGCTCCGGGGGGCGGCAAGGACGGGAAAACCCCGTATTTTCAAGGATTTGCTATAATTTGTCGTCGGAGAACGCGGTTCCCGCCTGCCTTCCTCAATGCGCACGAAAACCCTCAAGAAGAACAAGGTGTCCGTCGTCACGCTCGGCTGCTCGAAGAATCTCTTCGACTCCGAGGTGCTGATGGGCCAGCTGCGCGCCAACAAGATGGAGGTCGACCACGATCAGGACGAGTCCGACGCGGCCGTCGTGGTCATCAACACCTGCGGCTTCATCGACAACGCCAAGCAGGAGTCGATCGATACCATCCTCGACTACGCCAAGGCCAAGAAAGAGGGCAAGGTCGAGAAGCTGTTCGTGACCGGCTGCCTGTCGGAGCGCTATAAAGAGGACCTGGAGCGCGACATCCCCGAGGTCGACGCCTACTTCGGCACCCGCGACCTGCCCCGCCTCGTGAAGGCGCTCGGCGCCGACTACAAGCACGAGCTGGTCGGCGAGCGCCTGATCACCACGCCGCGCCACTACGCCTACTTCAAGATCTCCGAGGGCTGCGACCGCCCCTGCTCGTTCTGCGCGATCCCGCTCATGCGCGGCAAGCACGTCTCCACGCCGATCGAGGACCTCGTCGTCGAGGCCAAGCGTCTCGCCGCGGCCGGCACGCGCGAGATTCTCCTGATCGCGCAGGACTCCACGTACTACGGACTGGATCTTTACGGAAAACGACGGCTGGCCGATCTGCTGAAGGCCCTGTCGGACGTCGAGGGCATCGGTTGGATCCGCCTGCACTACGCTTTTCCGGCGGGATTCCCCGAGGATGTTTTGGACGTGATGGCGGAACGGCCCAACATAGCCAAATATCTCGACATGCCTCTTCAGCACGTCTCCAACCGCATGTTGGCCTCGATGCGGCGGGGCATCACGAAAGAGAAAACGGCGGAGCTCATCTCACGGATCAAGACGAAAATTCCCGGCGTCGCGCTGCGCACGACCTTGATCGCGGGTTACCCCGGCGAGACCAAGGCCGATCACGAAGAGATGGTCGCGTGGGTTCGCGACATGAAATTCGACCGTCTCGGCGTGTTCCAGTACTCCCACGAGGAGAACACGCACGCCTTCTCGCTGAAGGACGACGTGAGCGCGAAGGAGAAGAAGCGCCGCGCCGAGGCCGTCATGGCCGCGCAGCAGCCGATCTCGCTGGCCAAGAACGCCGCGCTCGTCGGCAAGACCCTCAAGGTGCTGATCGACCGCGTCGAGGGCAAGCACTTCATCGGCCGCACCGAGTCCGACTCGCCCGAGGTCGACAACGAGGTGCTGATCCCCGCCGCGAAGGACTACCTGCGCTTGGGCGACTTCGCGAAGATCAAGATCACCGCCGCCGAGGAATACGACTTGGTCGGCGAGCCGGCCTGAGCGGGGGCTTGACAGAATCCGGTTCATGCTGTATAATACTGATAGTCACATTGTGACCAATAGTCATGACCGTCCTTGAGCGTCGAGAAAGAGAGTTCCAGCAGCGGGAGGAGGCGATCCTCGCCGCCGCTCTCTCGTTGTTCAACCGTGACGACTGGCAGACGGTGACGATCGACCAAATCGCGGCCAAGGCCGAAATCGGCAAGGGCACCGTCTACAAGCACTTCGAAAGCAAGGACCATATCTACGCGAAGCTGGTCGTGAACTTCCACCGGGGCATTCTGAACGAGCTCGGCAAGATCGACCTGAGCCAAGCGCCGCTGAAGATCATCGGCGAGACGCTCGACGTATTCTGGCGCGCCCATGGAATCTCGCCGGAGCACAAGCGCCTGGCCCGGTACTGCGAGCGCGACGAGTTCAAGAGCACCATCGGGCCGAAGATGAGCCAGGAGCTCGACGCCCTCGACAATGAGCTGAACTCGATCATCATTCCCGTCATCGAGCGGGGTATAAAGGAGGGCGCCCTCATCGACCGTCCGGTCGAACATCTGATGCTCAGCTTGCACGCGTCCATGGTCGGACTCATCGAGATCGACGGGGTCGAGTGCGTCCAGACGACGCTCAGCCATGAGCAGAAGTATCAAGTCATCAAGGAGTTCGCGCTGCGGGGAATCTCGAAGCGCCAGGAGCCAGTATGATTTTTTTTGCCTCGGACGTGACCGACGGTCACAAATGGAATGTCGGTCATAAGTTCGCCCTCGCGGCGGCCATGGCCGCGCTTGTCCGCTCGACCGCGGCCGGCGCCACCTTGTCGGTCTCGGATTATCTCGGACAGGTCGTCGAGCGTCACGAGGGCGTGCGCGCGGCGATCGAGGCCGAGGGCGGAGCCCGGGACCGCGCGGCGGAGGGCGAAATCCGCCTGCCGCCCCCCTGGTTCGTGTACGGAGAGAAGTCGCTCGACGCGTCGCCCACGAACTTTCCCGCGGCCGCGGGCGAGCGCGTCGAGCGCGGCTCGGTGAAGGCGGGAGTGTCGAAGGTCATGCCTTTCGGCGCGACGGCCAAGGTCTATTACTCGTTCTCGCGCAACGACTTGAACGGGGCGGATCCGAACTTCGTCAAGCCGCCGTCCTATTATCAGGCGAGCCCGGTGGCGGAACTGAGCGTGGACCTGTGGCGCAACGCGGGCGGCCGCGAGACCAAGGCGGGCGTGGCGTCCGCGCGCCATCGCGCGTTGTCCCGCGCCCTCGGCGAGAAGATGAGCCGCCGGAGGATCCTCTCCGAGGCCGAGCAGGCCTACTGGACTCTCGCGGCCGCCCGGAAAGTGGAGGAGATCGCGCGGCAGAGCCTGGCGCGCGCCGAGAAGCTGCGGGACTGGGCCGCCCGGCGCGTGTCGAATTCGCTCGCCGACCGCTCCGACCTGCTCGAGGCCGAGGCGGCCGCGCGCCTGCGCGCCCTGGATCTGCGCCAGGCCGAGGACGACCGCCGCGCCGCGCAGCGCGTCTTCGAGGTGGAGCGCGGGGGAAGCGCCGACGCCGCCGAGGAGTTGGCGCCGCTCGAGGACGAGGCCGAGGCTCCGAGCCGGGCGTCGTCTCCGGACGAGGTCGCGGCCGCGGCGCACGACGCGGCGGCGATCGCGGGCGAAGCCGTTCTCGGCGTCGAGGGAACGCGGCCGAAGGTCGAGGTGTACGTCGCCGGCGCGCTCAACGGCCGCCGCGCCGGCTCGCGCGACGCCGTCTCCGATTCCTTCAGCCCCGACGGGCCCCGCTGGGCGGCGGGCGCGCGCGTGTCCGTGCCGATCGACTTGTCCCTCCTCAACACGACCGCGGCCGGCTATCGAGCGGACGCCGCGGCGGCGGAACGTCGCGCGCGCCGCGCCGCGTATGAATCGGCGGCCAATTGGAAGGAGCTGTCGGACCGCCTCGAGGACGCGCGCCGCCGGGTGGCCTTGGCCGGCGAGATCGAAAAGGCGCAGCTCGAGCGGGTGGAAGCCGAGCGCCGGCGTCACGGCGAGGGGCGCACCACGACTTTCTTCGTCCTTCAGGCCGAGCAGGATTGGGCGGCCGCACGCCGGGCGCTCGTCGGCGCGCAGCTGCAGGCGCGCGTCGCGTCGGCGCGCATGAAGCCGTATTCCGAGGAGTGAGACCATGGACCTTCCCGAACTGTCGGTCAAGCAGCCCGTCTTCGTCACGAGCGCCGTCGTCCTCATGCTGGCCGCCGGCGGCCTGCTGATGACGCGCATCGGCGTCGACATGTATCCCGACGTCGCCATGCCGACCGTCACGGCCACGGTCGAGTACCCCGGCGCGGGCCCCGACGAGGTGGAGACCCAGATACTCAAGCCGATCGAGGACGAGGTCGCCACCATCTCCGGCCTCAAGAAGCTGCGCGGCACGGCGAAGGAGGGCGTCGGCACCATCGTCGCGGAGTTCACCCTCGAGACCGACGCCAAGTACGCGGAGCAGCAGGTGCGCGTGCGCGTCGACCTGGCCAAGCGCAAGCTTCCCGACGCCGCGAAGGAGCCGACGATCCGGCGTTTCGATCCGAGCGACGTCGCCCAGCTCGCGATCGCCGTGTCCGCCGATCTCCCCGCGGGCGACCTCTACGACCTGGCCGACGACGTCGTGCGCCCCGCCCTCCAGCAGGTCCCGCAGGTCGGCCTCGTCGAGGTCGTCGGCGGCCGCAAGCGCGAGATCCGCGTCGACCTCGACCGCGCCGAGCTCGCGCGCCGCGAGCTCTCCGCGTCCGCGGTCTCGGACGCCGTCGCCGCCTCGGGCAAGAACGTCCCCGCCGGGCGCGTGACGCGCGGGGAGGGCGACCGCCTGTTCCGCACCATCGGCGACTTCGCCGGCCTCGCCGACGTCGGCAGCGTCATCGCCGCCTTCCGGGGCAACGAGACCCCGATCCGCGTCCGCGACCTGGGGACCGTCAGCGACGGCCTGCAGGACGAGCGCACCCGCGCGTTCTGGAACGGCAAGCCCGCCCTCTACGTCCAGGTCTACCGGCAGTCCGGCTCCAACACCTTGGCGGTCGTCGCCGCGGTGAAGAAGCGCCTGGCCAAGCTCCAGGAGGAGCTCAAGGAGCGTCCGGGCGCGCCCAAGGTCGAGGTCGTCATGGACCGCTCGAAGGCGATCAAGGACAACGTCGACGACGTGAAGGAGACGATCTTCCTCGGCATCATCCTCACCTTCGTCGTCGTGTTCCTCTTCCTGGGCAGCGCGCGCTCGACCTTGATCACCGGCCTGGCGATCCCGACCTCTTTGCTCGGCTCCTTCGTCATGATGTACGCGTTCGGGTTCACGTTCAACATGATGACCTTGCTCGCCATGAGCCTCGCCGTCGGCTTGCTGATCGACGACGCGATCGTCGTGCGCGAGAACATCTTCAAGCGCCAGCACGAAGGCGAGGCCGCCGAAAAGGCGGCCGTCGAGGGAACCAGGGAAGTCGCGCTGGCCGTCGTCGCGACGACGGCCGCGGTCATCGCGGTGTTCCTGCCGATCGCCTTCCTGCAGGGCGTGGTGGGCCAGTTCTTCAAGGAGTTCGGCCTGACCGTGGTCTTCGCGATGGCGATCTCGCTGTTCGACGCCCTGACCATCGCGCCGATGATGTCCGCTTACTTCGCGGGCGGCGGGCACGGGGAGAAGAAGGACGGCGCGCTCGACCGGCTTCTCGCCGCGGTCGACCGCGGGCAGACGCGCCTCGAGGAGGCCTACGAGCGGACGCTGCGGAGCTCGATCGGCCGGCCGGGGCTCGTGCTCGGCGGGGCCGCGGCGGTGTTCGTCGCCGGCCTCGGCGTCGCCGCGCTCGTTCCTAAGACCTTCCTGCCCCCGCAGGACAACGGCCAGTTCTCGATATCCCTCGAACTCGAGCCCGGCGCCAGCCTCGAGGCGACCGCGAAGGCCGCGGCCGTCGTCGACGGCGTCCTGCGCGCGCATCCGGAGGTCAAGACGAGCAAGCTCACCGTCGGCACGGCCGACAACGAGTCCCACAAGGCCGACTTCTACGTCGAGCTCGTCCCGCGCCGCGAGCGCGCGATGAACACGACGGGCTTCAAGACGATGCTGCGCGAGGAGCTCAAGCCGTACGCGGCGTGGAAGCCGAGCGTGAAGGACTACGACGACTTCGGCGCCGGCATGCGCCCCTTCAACCTCGTGATCCTCGGCCAGGACCCGGAGGCGCTGAGCGCCTACGCGGCGAAGGTGTACGCGCGCTTCGAGACGCATCCCGCCCTGCTCGAGCCGGAGACGAGCGACAAGGCGGGCAAGCCGGAGGTCCGGGCCTCGCTCGACGAGGAGCGCGCGCGCCGCCTGGGCCTGTCCACGGCCCTGGCCGGGCGCGAGCTGCGCGCGCAGATCGAGGGCGAGACGCCGGCGGTGTACCGCAAGGACGGGCGCGAGTACGACGTCCGCGTGCGGCTGAAGGAGGAGCAGCGCGACGTCCAGGCGGACTTCTCGCGGACGCTCGTGCCCAACGTCAACGGCCGCCTCGTGCGGCTCGCCGACGCGGCGCGGGCCGTCTCCGGGCGCTCGCCGGCGGCGGTGAACCGTTCCGACCGCGCTCGCTCGGTGCGCCTCGGCGCGGACGTGGCTCCGAACGGGCCCGGGCTCGGCGGGGCGATGTCGGATTTCCGATCCCTGCTTTCCGGAGAACTCAAGCCGCCGGCGGGGCTCTCGTACCGCTTCGAGGGGCAGGCGGAGGACTTCGAGGAGCTCGTGGTCAACATGGCGCTCGCGGCGGGCCTGGGCATGTTCTTCATCTACCTGACTTTGGCGAGCCTCTACGAGTCCTTCGTCACGCCGCTGACGATCATGCTGGTGCTGCCGCTGGCGGCGAGCGGCGGCTTCTTCGCGCTGTGGCTCGCCGGGCAGTCGCTCGACGTGTACTCGATGATCGGGATGATCCTGCTGTTCGGCATCGCGACGAAGAACTCGATCCTGCTCGTCGACCGGACCAAGCAGCTCACGGCGGGCGGAATGAGCGACGCGGCCGCGGCCGTGCAGGCGGGCCGTGACCGCCTGCGGCCGATCCTGATGACGTCGTTCGCGCTCGTCGCGGGCATGATTCCGGTGGCTGTCGGCCTCAACGAGGCCTCGGCCCAGCGCACGAGCATGGGCGTCATCGTCATCGGCGGCATCGTCAGCTCGACCCTGCTGACCTTGATCGTCGTGCCGGCGGCGTACGCGCTGCTCGAGCGTTTCCGCGTGTGGGCGCTGGCGCGGGCGCGCCGCGCGGGCGGGCTGGATCCGGCGCCGGCGGCCCCGGCGAGCCGCGAGTCGAAGAAAGAGCGTCCCGTTCCGGAATTGGCGGGCGCGGAGGGATAAGGCATGAAACTGAAGGGACGCACCATGTTCGTCACCGGCGGCGATGGCGTCTCGCTGACGACGACCGAAGAGCCGGGGAGGCGGTCATGAACGAGGCCTTGAGCTGGCTGTTCTCCGGTCATCATGCCGCGGCGCTCGCCGGCGCGCTGTCGCTGTCCTGCTTCCTCGCGGCCTGGCATCTCGTCCAGAATGGGAGCGCCGTCCCGAGCCGCCGATGAGAAGCCGCTTTCTCGCTTTTCTCGGCGGGCTCGCGCTCCTCGGCCTCTTCACGGGAATGAAGGCCGCGGAGGTGTGGCCGGCGCACCCCTACGCGGCCGTCGCGGGCTCGCTCCTGCTCGTCGCTTTTTTCGTCGTCTGGCAGATCGCGTACAGGCGCGGCGGCGCGGGGGGAGAGTCGGCTCCGGGGCGGGCCGCCGCGTGGGCCGCGAGCCTGGGCATGGGCGCCTGGGCGACGTTCCTGCTCCTGTCGGTCGCGACGAGCCTGGCCGGCCTGGCGTTGTCCGTTTCCGAGCGCGGCGCGATCCTGGCGGCCTCCTTGCCCGCGGTCGCGGCGGGGGCCTCGCTCGTGATCGCCGGCCTCGGGTTGAGGCAGGCGGTGAAGGGGCCCGTGGTCAAGGAAATCGACGTTCCGGTCGAGGATCTGGCGCCGGGCCTGCGCGGCCTGCGCATCGCGCAGATCAGCGATCTGCACGTGGGGCCGACGATCCGCCTCCGCGACGTCGAGCGCGTCGTCGAGCGCGTGCTCGCGCTCGAGCCGGACTTGATCGCGATCACCGGCGACATGGCCGACGGCACCGTGGAGCGTCTGGCCCGCCACGTCGCGCCCCTCGCGCGCCTGAACGCGCCGCTCGGCGTCTACTACGTGACCGGCAACCACGAGTACTACTGGGACGCGGCCGCCTGGATCGGGAAGGCGCGGGAGCTCGGCTTCACGCCGCTGATCAACGAGAGCCGCGTCGTCGAGCGGGGAGGCGCTCGCCTGCTCGTCGGCGGCATCCCGGACGAATCGGGCGGCGCATTTTTGCCCGGGCATGAGCCGGTCGTCTGGCGGGCGACCACCGGCGGACGGGTCGATTTCCGCCTGCTCCTCGCCCACCGCCCGGACGGCGTGCCCGAAGCGGAGCGCGTGGGCATCGACCTGCAGCTGTCGGGCCACACCCACGGAGGCCAATTCTTCCCGGCCAGCCTGCTCATCGGCCTGTTCCACCGCTACGCGCGCGGCCTGGCGCGGCACGGCCGAATGTGGGTCCACGTCAATCCCGGGACCGGCTATTGGGGCCCGGCCCACCGGTTCGGCGTGCCCTCCGAGATCACGCTGCTGACGCTGAAGGAGAAGGCATGAGGATCATCTTCGTTTTCGCGCTGGCCGCGGGAACCGCGCGCGCGCAGGCCCCCGCGCGGCCCGGGGGCGCTCCGCTCGAGATATCCCACCGAAGCGCGTACATCGGCTCAGGCCGCCTGCGCGAAGGCGGCCGGGACGGGAGCTCGCTTTCCGAGTACCGGCAGGACCTGCGCGTGGAGGCTCGGCGCCCGGCTGGCGCCGGGCGGGCGACCTTCGGCGCCTTCTACCGCCGCACCGATCTTGACCGCGGTTCGGACGAACTGGTTCCGGATATGCTCCAGCTGTTTCGAGTCTCCATCGGATACGAGCGGAGCTTGGCGGCGGGGTGGCGCCTCGCGGCGCAGATCGCGCCCAGCGTCGCGGGCGACCGCCATGTCGAGTCGCGCGGCTTCAGTCTCGCGGGTTCCCTCATCGCGACGAGCGGCGGTCCGCGCCGGACCTGGGTGGCCGGTCTCGGCGTCGATCCGCGCGGCGGCGTGCCGATCCTGCCCTTTTTCGGAGCCATCCTTCGCCCGAACGACGACTGGACCGTGCGCCTCATATTGCCGGAGATCGGGGCCGCGCTCAGGACGGGCGACGTTCTCGGCGGGAAGTCCGAGGCGAAGGCGGCGCTCAAGTTGACCGGCGGGGGTTATCTGACGTCGCCTTCGTTCGGATCCGCTCGCGGCCGGCGTGATCTCGATTCGCGCTGGCTCAGGACGCAGACGCTGAGCGCCGAGGCGGGATACGAGATCGATTGGTCGGGGCTTCGCGCCGAGCTGTCCGCGGGCTGGGCGTTCCTGCGGCGGTACGAATATCAGGACGCCGGCGTGCGGGTGACCGCGGCCGGGGCGCCGGTCGTCGGGCTGTCCTTATCCGGAAGATTCGGAGGAGATAATAAATGAGAACCATGCTGCTCGCCGCGCTGTTCGCCGTCTCGCCGCTCGCCGCGAAGGCGGAGGTCTTCGACGCGTCGCCCAAGGACAAGGCCTGCGTCGCCTGGAAGACGAAAAAAACCATGTTCCTGCTCAAAAAGCTCGAGCCGGCGGGCGTCAGCTGCGCGGCCAAGGTCGAGCCCGTGGCGGAGAAGGAGGGCCGGCGCCTGCGGGTCGCCGTTCCCGTCGCCTCGTTCGACAGCGGAGAGCCGGCGCGGGACAAGGAGGTCCTCAAGATTCTGGGAGCGTCTGTACAGCCCGAGCTTATCTTCCTGTCTCGCCCGTACTCGGCGAAGGAGTGGGGTGCGCTTCTCCGGGGAGAGTCGGACGTTCTCGAGGGCTCGCTGAAGGTCGCGGAGAAGGATTTCCCGATCTCGCTGTCGGTGTCGGTCGCGGATGGGACGGCGTCCGGCGCGGTGAGGACGCGTTTCGACGCGTTCGGCATCCCCGCGCCGGCCGTGGCCGGCGGCCTCGTCGCGAAGGTCGCGGACGAGCTTGCGCTGAGCTACCGCCTGCCGTTGGCGGCGGTTCCGCGATGAACGTCCGAAGCGGCGCTAGTCCGCGTCGGCCGCGAACGGCTTCTTGACCAGCTTGCCGTTCTCCTTCGAGAGCGCCTCCACCTTCGTCTTGGCGTCTTCGAGGCGCTTGGACAGCTCCTTCGACAGGGTGACGCCCTTCTCGAACAGCGCCAGCGACTCGTCGAGGCCCTTGTCCCCGGCCTCGAGCTCGCGCACGAGCTCCTCCAGGCTCTCCAGCGACTTCTCGAACGACTCGGCCTTCGGCGTCTTGCTCATCTCGTCACCTCGCAGGAAATCTCGCCTTCGGACAGCTTCACCGTCACCGCGTCGCCGGCCTTCACCTGGCGCGCGCTCGTCAAAACCTTGCCCTTGCTCGTCGCGATCGCGTAGCCGCGCGCGAGCACCGCGAGCGGGCTGATCGCGTCGAGGCGTCCCGCCGCGCCGGCCAGGCGCAGCGAGAGATTCTCCAGGCGGCGCTTGAGCGCCTCGGGCAGGCGCGCGGCCAGGTCGCCCACGCGCATCACGCGCTGCTCCCACAGGCGGCGCGGGTCGAGCAGGAACGGGTGCGACGCCGCGCGCCCGAGTCGCGCCCCGAGATCCTCGATCAGCCCGCGGACGGACTGCTCGAGACCGTCGGCCAGCTCCACGATGCGGTCCACGACCGCGGCCTTCTCCGGGACGGCCATCTCGGCGGCGGCCGACGGCGTCGGGGCGCGCAGGTCGGCGACGAAGTCGGCGACCGTCGTGTCGGTCTCGTGGCCGACGCAGGAGATCACGGGAATGGACGACGCCGCGATGGCGCGCGCGACCGGCTCTTCGTTGAACGCCCACAGGTCCTCGATGGAGCCGCCGCCGCGGCCGACGAGCAGGACGTCGGTGTCGGCGGCCAGCTCGTTGAAGCCGCGGATCGCGTCGGAAATCTCCTCGGCCGCCCCGGGACCCTGGACCTTCACCGGCCACACGCGGATCTCGAGCCCGGGCCAGCGTCTTGAGAGCACGTGGATCACGTCGCGCACCGCCGCGCCCTGGCCCGAGGTCACCACGCCGATCTTCTTCGGGTAGGGCGGGAGCGGTTTCTTGCGCTCCTCGTCGAAGAGGCCCTCGGCCTTAAGCTTCGCCTTCAGCTGCTCCAGGGCCAGCTGGAGCGCGCCGACCGAGCGCGGCTCCGCGGCCGAGATCACGAACTGCAGCTCGCCGCGCGCCTCGTACGACGTGACGCGGCCCCGCGCGAGGATCTTCAGGCCGTCCAGGAACTTGAACTTGACCCCGAACGACGCGCCCTTGAACAGCACCGCGCGCACCTGGGCCTTCTCGTCCTTGAGGCTGAGGTAGGTGTGTCCGGACGGATAGGCCTTGCAGTTGGAGATCTCGCCCTCGACCCACAGCTCGGAAAAGGAAGACTCGAGCAGGTCGTGAACTTCGGAGTTCAGCTCCGAGACGGTGAAGACGCGGCGCGCGGTCTCCACGCTACTCCGCGCGCGGGTGGAGGTAGACCGCGAGCGCGGTCCCGGCGAGCGTCCAGCCGAAGAGGTACGTGAACAGGCTCTGCCCGTACGGCGCGCGCGGGCCGGCCAGCCAGGCGATCGACGCCGCGGTCAGCAGGGCGCCGACCTTCTCGACGACCGAGCGCGCGCCCAGTTGAAGGAGCAGGAAGGCCGCGAACAGGCCGGCGAGGACGCAGGACGGCGTGCTGCGGTCGGAGAAGGGGGACAGGAGGAGTCCGCAGATCAGCGCTCCGACGAGAAGGCGGCTCATGCGGCGATTATAACACTTCGCCCTCTTGCGCGGCGGCCGGGGGGGAGCTACGCTAGGCGCATGAGGCCGGATTGGGACGAGCAGCCGGAGCCCGAGCCGCGCGACTGGAGCGGCGCCCGGCGCGTCGGCGCCTTCGGCGGCCTCACGGTCGTGCTGGTCATCGGCTGGTTGATGGCCGCGCGGCCGGGCGATGAGACCCAGTCGAGCCGCGGCTTCAGCGATCGCGGCGGCGGCACGGTCGCCCCCGCGAGCAAGGCCCTGTTCGAGCGCCGCACGCGCACGGGCCTCGACATGGTGCAGCTCCCCGGCTCCGGTTCGGTGCCGGAAGCGGCGGACGCGGCGCAGTCCGTTCCGGCCGCGGACGCGGCGGCCGCCCCGGCCGGGCGCGCGCCCTCCCCCTCTTCCGGTTCGTCTTCCGCCGGCTTCGCCTCGCCCGCCGCCGCCGCGCCGGTTCCCGCCGCCGCGTCCGCGCCGCCGGCGCCGGACGCCGCGGACGAGAAGACGCTCGCCGCCGCCGGCCTTCCGACCGACGCGGGCGGGTTGACCCGGCTCGGCGGGCAGCCCGGCCTGCTCTCCTCCCTCGCCGGCCGCATGCTCGACCACCCCAAGGTGCTCAAGGCGGTGTTCAACAACAAGCTCGTGGTCGACGCGTTCATGAACCGTCCGATCTCGCGCCGCAACTGTTCCAGCGGTTCGGAACTGAAGAGCTATCTCTCCAATCCCGACAGCGGCGGCATGCGCGCCGTGTTCCCGATCCTTCAGCAGGCGCTGAGCAAGCCCGACACCGCCGCCGCCCTGGCCGGCACCGAAATGGGCTCGCGGCTGATGGACTGTCCGTCGGTCAAGCAGCTCAGCGACGAGCCCGGCGGTTTCGCTCAGGTCGTCGCCGCCAACCCGAAGATCATGGGCGTGCTCACCGATCCGCGCGCGGCCATGGCGTTGGCGAGCAATTCCCGGGCCTCATCCCTGCTCAGCCAAGCGACGTCCTCTCTCGGCGGCGGCCGCTAGGCCCTCCGGGGAGGGGGTCTTAAGCCCCTGGGAGGCCCGGCCTCTTCCTTACATAATGAGTCCATGATCCGCCTGGGACTCGCGGCGCTGCTGCTCGCCTCGCCGTCGTCCGCCCAGATCGTTTCCCTCAAGACCGCGGCGCCCCCGCCGTCCTCGGCGCCCGCGATCGCTCTCACTGCGTCTCACCTTCTCGCGCCCTCTCCCGCGGCCGCGTCGTTGAGCGCGAGCCTGCTTCCGTCCTTGGCCGCGAGCGCGTTCGCTCCGGCTCCCGCGCCGCTCTCGGGGCTCCCGGTCGTTTCCGCCGCGGCTCCCGCTCCGGCCGTTTCGCTCAAGACGGCGGTCTCCGGCTTCGGTCATGAGCTCGCGGCGGCTCCCGCCGCCCTGGTCCGCCTGTTCGACGGGGCGGCGTCCGCGGGCGACGCCGCCGGCCCGGTCGCGGCGGCCGCGGTCCCGCTGCGGCCCCTCGACTCGATCCGCGAGCTGAAGCTGGGCTCCTACAACGTGCTCAACTTGTTCCAGAAGGTCGGCAAGCACGTCCCCGACCCCGACAATCCCGGCAAGCTCAAGAGAGTGTCCGACGCGCGCCCCAAGGAGGAGTGGTCCCTGCGCGAGCAGGGCAAAGCCATCCTCGAGAACGATCTCGACGTCGTGACTCTGCAGGAGGTCGAGAACGCGCAGGCGCTCGAGGACTTCAACCGCGACCATCTCGGCGGCAAGTACAAGGTCTTCCTGATCGAAGGCAACGACGAGCGCGGCATCGACGTGGCCTTCCTGGTCAAGAAGGACCTCCCCCTGCAGATCGAGCACCGCTCGCATAAAGACGAGACCTGGATCGATCCGGTCTGGGGCGGCGGCCCGACCAGGCTGTTCTCGCGCGATCTGACCGCGCTCGTCGCGCGCGCCGAGCCCGGCGGCAAGCCGCTGTTCGTCCTGTTCGGCACCCACTTCAAGTCCAAGCGCGACCGCGACGGGCGCGACCCGGAGTCGCGCGTCATGCGCGGCGCGCAGGTGAAGCGTTCGGCCGAGATCATCGGGCGCTACCGCGCGGAGTTCGGAGCGGACGTGCCGGTGATGATCGCCGGCGACTTCAACGGCGTCGTGCCCGACGAGCCCGAGTTCCGGCCCTTGTTCGAAGCCGCCGGCCTCGTCGACGCCTTCGACGCCACCCCGAATCCCCCGGCGCGCGCGGCGCGCGTCACGCACACGTACCACCCGCGCGACGGAGCGGCTCATCAGGGGCAGATGGACGCGATTCTCGTTTCCAAGGGCCTGCGCGGCGCGGTGAAGAAGGCGGAGGTGTACCGCTACAGGGACGCCCAGGGCCGGATCAAACCGATCCCGAACACCTACGAAGAGCGCTCGAGAAACCCCTCCGACCACTTCCCGGTGGTCGTCACCCTCGACTTCGTCCCGCTGAAAGCGGCCGCGGGCCGCTAGCCGCGCAGCGCCTTCAGGCGCTCGGCGATGCGCTTCTCGTCGCCCAGCTCCGTCGGTTCGTAGAAGCGCACCGGGTTCGGCATGTACTCCTGTTTGACCCAGTGTCCGGGGAAGTCGTGCGGGTACTTGTAGCCCTTGCCGTGTCCGCGCTCCTCGGCGTCCATGTTGCCGTCGCGCAGGGGAAGGGGCACCTCGCGGGACGGGCCGCCGCGCACTTCCTGTTGAGCGGCGTTGATCGCGTTGTAGGCGGCGTTGCTCTTGGGAGCCGAGGCTACGAAGGTCACGGCCTGGGCGAGCGGGATGCGTCCCTCGGGCATGCCCAGAACCTCGACGGCGCGGAAGGCGGCTTCCGCCACCAGGAGCGCGCGGAAGTCGGCGTTGCCCACGTCTTCGGAGGCGGCGATGAGCAGGCGGCGGGCGATGAAGCGCGGGTCCTCGCCGGCCTCGAGCATCTTCGCCATCCAGTAGAGCGCGGCGTCGGGGTCGGTGCCGCGGATCGACTTGATGAAGGCCGAGATGTGGTCGTAGTGATCGTCGGACTTCTTGTCGTAGCGGATCTGGCGCTTCTGGATGGACTCCTCGGCCACGTCGAGGCCGACGCGGCGCTCGCCGTCCGCATTCGGGGCCGTCGTCAGGGACGCGATCTCGAGCGCGTTGAGCAGGCGCCGCGCGTCGCCGCCGGACTGGCGCACGAGATGGGACTTGGCCTCGGGCGTCATGACCACCTTGAGACCCGCCACGCCGCGCTCGGAATCGTTCAAGGCGTGCTCGAGGATCTTGCCCAGCTCATCTTCCGGGATCGGGACGAACTCGAAGGAGGTCACGCGCGAGCGCAAGGCCGCGTTGACGTAGAACCCCGGGTTCTCCGTCGTCATGCCGATCAGGAGCACGTCGCCGCGTTCCACGGAGGGCAGAAGCGCGTCCTGCTGGGTCTTGTTGAAATGGTGGATCTCATCGACCAACAGCAGAGTCTTTCGTCCCAGGCTGCCCGCCGAGTATTTGGCCTGATCGACGGCTTTGCGGATGTCGGCCACGCCGGCGGTGACGGCGTTCAACTCGACGACGTCGGCGTTTGACTGGGCGGCGATGAAGCGGGCCAGCCCGGTCTTGCCGCAGCCGGGAGGGCCGAAGAACAAGGCGGAGGTGAACTTGCCGCTCTCCACGAGCCGGCGCAGGAGCTTGCCCTTGCCGAGGAGCGCCTGCTGTCCGGCGAATTCGTCGAGAGACCGCGGCGCCATGCGGGCGGCCAAGGGCTGGGCGGCGGCGCCCGCGGAGAACAACTCGGAGCTCATCAGGCTCCCGGTTCGGAGCCGGCCTGGAGGGACTCGCGCAGGGACTGCGACAACGCCTCGGCCTTGTTCTCGAGCAGGCGGCGCGTGAGGTCGTGCGCCTGGCGCTCCTTGTCGAGCTCGTCGGCGAAGGAGAGCGCGACGAGCAGCGCGATCTTCGAGGTGTCGGCGACCTTGTTGTTCTGGCTCTGCAGATCGACGACGCGCTCGCTCACCTTCTGCGCCAGCGCGTTGATCTCGATGGGGGTCCGGCCCTCCATCTCGATGACGAGGCGGCGGGTCCCGATCTGGACCTCGACCTTCTCGTTCACGCGACCCTCTCGAGCTTCTCGGCCAGACGGCCCAGGCGGGCGCGCAGCCGGTCGTGGCGGGCCAAGGTCAGGCGGGCTTCCTTGACCTCGTCCTTCAGGGCCTTGTTCTCGGTTTCGAGCCTGCTCGCCGTCTCCTTGAGGCGGCGGTTCTCGGCGCCGAGCTTCTGCAGGGATTCCGACGCCTGCTTGACGAGGGCTTCGAGCTGCTTGAGGCTCTGGAGGGAGTTCTGCACGTCAGCCCCTCAGCTTCGCGCCCAGTTCCTTGCCGAGCGCGGCGACGACGGCCTCGACCGCCTTCGCGGTCTCGGGGTCGGTCATCGCGCGGTCGGCGCGGCCGAAGGTGAGGCGGATCGCGAGGCTGACCTTGCCCTCGGGCACGCCCTTGCCCTCGTAGACGTCGAAGAGGAGGATGCCCTGCAGCTCCGCGATCGCGCAGGCGCGCGCGACGGCCTCGACGCGGGCGTAAGGGACCGTCTTGTCGACGAGCAGGGCGAGGTCGCGGCGCGAGACGGGCAAGGACGAGAACTCGGCGTAGCGCGCCGCGGCGCGGTCCACGGCGGCGAGGCGGTCGAGGTCGGCGTCGAAGACGACGGCGCCCTCGCGGTCGAGGTCGTGCGCGCGGGCGACGCGCGGATGCAGCCAGCCGACGGTGGCGACGGGCGCGCCGGCGAGCAGGGCGCGCGCCGCGTTGACGGGATGGAAGAGGGGGTCGGACGCGGTCTTGCCCGCGCTCGTGTCTGCGAGAGGGACCCAGACGACGGCGCCGGCTCCCGCGAGGAGGTCCTCGACGGCGGCCTTCGCGTCCCAGAACGAGGCGCGCGGCGCGCGCGCCGGCTGCCAGCGCGCGTCGAGCACGGGCCCGAGGATCACGCCGGACACGCGCCAGCCCTCGTCGACTTCCCGTCCGCGCAGGGCGTAAGCCTTGCCGAGCTCGAAGAAGCGGACGGCGTCGGCCCCGCGGGAGAGGTTGTGCTGGGCGTTCTTCAGGAGGCCGGGGAGCAAAGAAGGGCGCAGGAAGGCCCAGTCCTCGGAGAGGGGCTTGGCCACGCGCGGCAGGCCTTCGGCGGAGAGGCGCGCGGCGGCCAGCGACTTCTCGGAGAGCATGTCGTAGTTGTACGCCTCCGACAGGCCGAGCGCGGCCAGGCGCGAGCGGACGCGGCGCGACTCGGTCTCGACGGGCGTGACGCGGGCCGTGCGGGCGGTCATCGGCGCCATGCGGTAAGGGATCTCGTCGTAGCCGAGGAAGCGGCCGGCCTCTTCGGCCAGGTCGTTCGCGGTCTTGAGGTCGTGCCGCCAGGACGGCGCGGAGAAGGAGAACGCCTCGGGGCCGCCCTTGAGCTCGCCGATGGACGAGAGAGCCGACGCGATCTCCGCGCCGGAGAAGTCCGCCCCGAGAATCTGATTGATCCGCTTCGCGTTCGTCGCGATCGGCGCCGGCGCCGGAGACGGCTTGGCCGCCTCGGAGGGCTTGGCGGCGGAGCCGCCGGCGAGCTGAAGGATCAGGGCGGCGGCCTTGTCGGCGCCGGTCCGCGGCATCGCCGGGTCGGTTCCGCGCTCGTAGCGGTACGAGGAATCGGAGCGCAGGCGCGTCTTCTGCGACGACTTGCGGGCCTCGGAGGGGGCGAAGTAGGCGCCCTCCAGCAGGACGTTCTTGGTCGCCGTCGTGACGGCCGAGTCCTCGCCGCCCATGACGCCGGCCAACGCGACGGGATCGGATTGATCGGCTATGACGAGAAGCCCTTCCGGAAGATCGTAAGTCTTATGGTCCAGCGCGCGGAGCTTCTCGCCCTTTTTGGAGCGCCTGACGATGATCTTCTTGCCCGCCAATTTATCGGCGTCGAAGGCATGCAGGGGCTGCCCGATGTCGTGGAGGACGTAATTCGTGATATCCGCCACGTTGTTGATGGGCCGCAGGCCGATCGCCTCGAGCTTGGCCTTGAGCCAGGCGGGGGACTCGCCGACGGTCACGCCCTCGATGAGGCGCGCGCCGTAGAACGGGCAGGCTTCGGCGTCCTCGACCGCCACGGGGAAGGACGCCTTCGCGGATTCCGTCATGCCGCCGCCGAGGGGCTTGAGCTCCTTGCGGAAGTAGGCGGCGAGCTCGCGGGCCAGGCCGCGGTGGGACAGGCAGTCCGGGCGGTTGGAGGTGATCTCGATCTCGAGCACGTCGTCGGCGGGGCCGAGCAAAGCGCCGACGTCGGTGCCGAGGGCCGGGCCCTCGCCCATCACCCAGATGCCGTCCACGTCCTTGGGCAGGCCGAGCTCGGCGCGCGAGCAGATCATGCCCTGGCTTTCCACGCCGCGCAGCTTGCGGCCCTCGATCTTGAAGCCGCCGGGGAGCACCGCTCCGGGGCGGGCGTAGGCGATGGTCTGGCCGGCGTCCACGTTGGGCGCGCCGCAGACGACCGTGCGCTTGACCGCGCCGTCGTCGACGACGCAGACGGAGAGCTTGTCGGCGTTGGGGTGCTTCTCGCGCGAGACGACCTTGCCGACGACCACGCCGGTGAAGGTCGGGCCGAGGCGCTCGTGGCCGGAGACCTCGAAGCCGAGCTTCAGGAGGTGCGCGGAGAGATCCGCGACCGCGAGATCGAGCGCGACGTGTTCCTTCAGCCAGTTATACGAGATCTTCATCGAATTGATTCAAGAAGCGCTGGTCGTTCGTGTAAAAATCGCGCAGGTCGCGCACGCCGTGCAGGAGCATGGCCACGCGCTCGACGCCGATGCCGAAGGCGAAGCCCGACCACTTCTCCGGGTCGTAGCCCGCCATCTTGAACACGGCGGGGTTCACGACGCCGGCGCCCAGGATCTCCATCCAGCCGGTGTGCTTGCAGGCCGGGCAGCCGGTGCCGGGGCAGAACAGGCACTTCACGTCGACCTCGGTCGACGGCTCGGTGAAGGGGAAGTAGGAAGGCCGGAACCGCGTCTTGGTCGAGGCGCCGAGAAGTTTCTGAAGAAACGCCTGGAGATGGCCCTTGAGGTCCGAAAGGCCGATGTTCTCGTCGACGACGAGGCCCTCGACCTGATGGAAGACCGCGGAGTGGGTCGCGTCGATCTGCTCGTGGCGGAACACGCGGCCGGGGCAGACGACGCGCAGCGGCGGGCGCTGCGTCTCCATCGCGCGGATCTGCACGGTGGAGGTGTGCGTGCGCAGCAACACCGGCAGGTCCTGCAGATAAAACGTATCCTGGCTGTCGCGCGCGGGATGATCGTCGGGCATGTTCAGCGCCGAGAAGTTGTGGCGCTCGTCCTCGACGAAGGGGCCCTCGGCCCAGGAGTAGCCCATGAGCTGGAAGATGCGGGCCATCTCGTGGAGCGTGGTCGTCAGCGGGTGCAGGCGCCCGCGCGCGGGGCGCAGGCCCGGCAAGGTCAGGTCGATCGCGTCCTTGGCGAGCCCGGCCGCGTCGCCGGCGTCCTCGAGCTCGGCTTTGCGGGCCGCGACCGAGGCTTCGAACCGCTCTTTTAGAGCTTGGCCCTTCGGGCCGAGCTCGCGCTTGTCGTCGATGGACAGGTCTTTGAGCGCCTTGAGCAAGGCGGTCAATTCGCCGTTTCGTCCGGACAAACGAACGCGGACCTCGTCGAGCTTGACGAGGTCCGCGGTTTTCGCCACGTCGGCGGCCTTGATCGCCGCTTCGGCGCGCGCGTAAGCCTGCTCCCAGGCGGCGCGGCCGGTCGGCGTCATGGTTTGAAGCTTAGGCTCCCTTCGCGAGCGCCACCACCTTCTTGAAGGAGGCGCCGTCGCGGATCGCCATCTCGGAGAGCATCTTGCGGTTGAGCGTGATGCCCGCCTTCTTCAGACCGCCCATGAGGCGGCTGTAGGTGGTGTCGTTCTGGCGGCAGGCGGCGTTGATGCGCTCGATCCAGAGAGAGCGGAAGTTGCTCTTCTTGTCCTTGCGGCCGATGTAGGACTCGGCGAGCGACTGCTCGACCTGCTGCTTGACCATCCGCCAGCGCGTGCGCTTGGCGGAGTAGTTGCCTTTGGCGAGCTTGAAAAACTTCTTCTTGTGGGCGCGGGTGGTGACGCCGGATTTGATTCTCATGTCGGTTGACCTCTAGGCGTACGGCAGGAACCGACGCATCGTCTTCGTGTCGGTGCTGTTCAGAACGGAGGAGCCGCGCAGGAAGCGGCGGCGCTTGCCGCCGAGCGGGGCCATCAGATGGCGCTGGCCGGGGTGCTCGTGCTTGAACTTACCCTTGGCGTTGGCGCGGAAGCGCTTCTTCGCGCCGGAGTGCGACTTGAGCTTAGGCATACGAACCTCTACTTTTTATTTAGTGCTTCGGGACGAGCGTCATCACGAGGCGGTTCCGGTCAGGCATCGGCGCCTGCTCGACGGTCGCTTTCGCGACCAACTTCTCCTGAATCGACATCAACAGCTTGAAGCCGAGGTCCCGGTGCTGCATCTCGCGCCCGCGGAAGACCACCGTGATGCGCACCTTGTCGTGCGCGTCGATGAACTCCTCGATCTGCTTGACCTTCACGTCCAGGTCGTGCTGACCGATGTTCGGGCGGAACCTCAACTCCTTCAGGAGGCCGGCTTTCTGCTTCTTCCGGGACTCCCGTTCCTTCTTGTCCTGCTCGTATTTGTACTTCGAGTACGGCAAAATCTTGCACACCGGCGGCTGCGCCTGAGCCGCGACCTCCACGAGGTCCAATCCGCGGGTCCGGGCCAAGGCCAGGGCCTCGGCGATCGGCTTGACTCCCACCTGCGTCCCGTCTGCGTCGATGAGCCGGACCATGGGGGCCCGGATCAGATTGTTGATGCGCGTCGTGTCCCGATTATCCTTGAACGAACGGGCGTAAGTGTTAATGAGTCAGGGTGCTCCTGGTGTTGCGGATTGAGGGTCTATGGTAGCAATTCCCGTCGGGGGGCGTCAATCGGGGTTTAGGGCTTGCCGGCCGCCCGCTGCCGTGAGATTAACTCTTCCCGGGATGAGGCGAGTTGCCTGCGCCGGCGTGAGCGGGAGCTCCCCACGGGGGTTTTGAGCGAGCAAATGCTCAAAACCCTCCTTGAGAGCTCACGCGCTCATTTTCGAGCGGAAGGCCCGGGCGCCGGCTTCGGGGCCGCCGGGGTGCATCAACAGCCTCCCTCCGACGAGCCAGATCGAGTCCCGACCGAAATCCTCGGTCATGGAAGCGGCGTTGTCCAGGCTCATCCCGCCCCCCGGAGCCGGCCAGGCGGGGGCCAGGGAGCCCAGCGGGGCGTGGGAGCGCCGGGCGATGCCCCGGCATTCCTCGCGGGTGAAGCCGAAACGGCCTCCCGCGTTGGGAAACACCGTGATATCCGCGCCGCTCAATCGCATGAGCGTTCCCAAATATAACGAATGCTCGATGCCGTGGGAGCGCTCGGCGTAGAGGGCGCCGGAGTAGGCCGGGTGCGCCATGAACACCGCCCTGCGCTTCGACGCGAGCGCGCGCATCGCGTCCAACCCGACGATGGCGGGGCAGATCAGGACCCCCTTGAGGCCGCAGCCCAGCACGAACCGAAGCCGCTCCTCCAGCTCTTCCTGCGGGCCGGCCAAATGAGGAAAGTAAAGACAGCGATCCCCGGCGGCGGCGACGGCGTCGGCGATCCGCGCGACGCGGGAACGGAACGACGAGAAATTATTGTCGACGAGATTCTGATCGTCCTTGACGATGTCGCCGCCGCCGCGCGCGAAGGCCGCGGCCGCGTCCGCGAACTCCTTCTCCGAGGAGCCCATAGGCTTGAGGGCCGTGGCGAGCAGAGGCCGGCCGTGCGCGCCGAGAAGATCCCGTAATCCGCCGACTCCATAGTTCGGGCCGGAGAACGCGGATAAGAACGCATCCGGGAAATGGACGTCCACCAGCCTGACGCCGGGCCAGATCGACGCGTTGCCGAACGTCAGATTCAACAGCGTCCCGATGCGTCCGCCCGCGAGCGCCGCGGGGAAGTCGATCTCGACGCGGAAGCGTCCGCCGTCGACGGGCGTCAGCGCTCCGACCCGGCCGACGATCTCCTCGCGGATCCTCGACGGGAGCGGGAACTCGAGGGGGACCTCGACCGTCTCCTCGAACGCGATCGCGCGCGCGGTCTTCTCCGCCTCCGCGGCGGGGCCGGGAACTTCGTAGACGGCGAACAGGCGGTCTCTCACGCGGAGATCATATCACCGAAGCGCGTCGAAGAGCACCTTGGCGAAGAGGCCCGCGCACACGAGGACGACGACGGGGCGGATCGCCGCCGCGCCGCGCTTCACGCCGAGCTGGGCGCCGACGAGGTTGCCCGCGACGGACAGCGCCGCCATCGACAGCCCGACCGTCCAGTGCAGGCGTCCGGCCCACATGAAGGCGGCGAGCGCGCCTATGTTCGAGACGAGGTTGAGGATCTTCGCGCGCGCCGTGGCGCCGAGCAGGTCGTGGCGGCACCAGCGCGCGAAAGCGAGGGCGAAGAAGGTGCCGGTTCCGGGGCCGAAGAAGCCGTCGTAGGCGCCGATCGGAACGGCGACGGCGACGCCGCGCCGCGTGCGCTCGGCCGCGCTCAGGCGGTGCGTCTCGTCGACGGAGCCGAAGTCCTTCTTCGACCACACCAGCCAGGCCACCGCGGGCAGGGCGGCGAGCAGCATCGGGCGGATCCAAGAGGGGTCGACGAGCAGGGCGGCGCGCGCGCCGAGCCACGAGCCGATCATCGACGCGGCGATCACCGGCATGAAGTCCTTGATCGAGAATTTCAGGGCGCGTTGATAGCGGGCCGTGGAGACGACGGTGCCCAGGCAGGACACGAGCTTGTTCGTGCCGAGAATGAGCGCCGGGTCGAGGCCCACCGCGAGATAGGCGGGCAAGGTGATCAGGCCGCCTCCGCCCGCGAGGGCGTCGATCACGCCGGCGAGGAAAACGCAGAGGCCGAGAAACAGCGTGGCTCCGGGGCCGAAGGGCATGTCTGATTCTAACTCTTTCCCTAATATGACGGAAAATGACGGCGCGGCGAAATAGAGGTGGGCATGTTTAAATAACACATAAAAAACAAGACTAATTATGACTTGACAGAATGCGTAATCCGATTACACTACCTCCATGCGGAACCCCTCGTCCCCTCTCCGCAGGGTACTGGCCGTATTCCTCTCGCTGCTGATCCTGCCGTGGCAGCAGCCCGCGGCGGCGCTCGCCGAGTCCGCGCCCGCCGGCCCCGTCGTCAACGGCGTTCCGCTCGACGCTCCGCGCGCCCCGCTCGACGCCCTCGACCGCCGCCTCGGAGCCCTGCTCGTCAAGATCGGCAGCGACGACATCTCCGATCCCGCCGTTCCGGCCGGCCTGCCCGCCGCCCTGGCGGAGGTCAAGACGGCCTACAAGACCGCGCAGGACGCCTACGCCGAGGCCGAGCGGCAGGCGCCGGCGGCGGCCAAGCCCGCGTTGCGGGCGTTGTCGGCGCCGAGCACGGGTCAGCTGATCGCCGACGCGCTCGTCGAAGGCGACCTCGCGGGCATCCGCAAGGACCTGGCGGCGCTGCTCGCGCTCGAGAAGTCCCTCGGCCGCGCGCCCTCGGCGATCCCCGCCGATGAGTGGCCCGCCGTCGAGAAGGCCGTGCCCGACTTCCGCGCGGGCGTCGGACCTCTCTCCGCGCGCGTGGAGCGGGCGCGCGGCGCCCCGCGGCTCGCTCCCCGGGAGGTCGAGGAGGCCTACCGGCCGCTCGTCACCGCCCTCGACGCGGCCGTCCAGAACTTGCGGGCGCGGGCCTCGCGCCTCAACCTCGACGGCCTCCTGTCCGCCAAGCCCGCGACCGCTTCGGGCGAGGCCGCCGGCGCCCTCACCCGCGAGCTGACGGCCGCGCTCGGCGATAAGGCCGACCCGGCCCGGCTCGCGGCGGTGAACGCGCGCCTGGCCGGCTACCTGCGCTCGGGCAATCCGGCGGACCTGAGCAAGGCGATGGGCGAGATGGACATGCTCTTCGACGCGGCCGGAATCCGCGACAAGGAGAAGAAGGCCGAGCTGTTCGAGCGGATCGGCCGCGTCGCGCAGGAACGCGCGGCCCGGCCGGCGGAGACGGCCCCGGGCGCCCCGGCCGCCTCCCCGGGCGAGTCGGTGATCACGTCTCCCGGCGTGCGGCGCGGCACGGACATGGAGAGCATGCGCCGGCTCGAGTCCGTGCAGACGGATTTCGCCGAAACGAGCGGCCATACGGCGCAGCGGCCTTCCGCGTTGTCGCGCGCGCTGGCCGACTGGTGGACGAAAGGGCGCGAGGCGTCCGGGCCGGCCTGGGACGCGCTCCGCGCGCTCCTGCCCGAGGCGGACGGGGCCGCCGATCCCGCCGCGTTCGCGCGGCAGTTCGCGTTGAGCGCCCTGGCGCCTTCGCTGATAGCCGACGCCGATCCCGCGGCTCTGGCCGAGCGTCTCGGCTCTTCGAGCGGCTCCTGGCTCGGACGCGCCGGTTCGCTGCGGGACGAGTCCCGGCGCGAAGCCTCGGCCGCGGCGGCCGAGGCGGCCCGCGTCTCGGCGCGCCAGCGCGACGAGGCGGTGACCGAATCCAGACGGCTGACCGCTCTGGCCCGCTGGTGGTCGTACGCGCCCGATCCCGATCCCGAGAAGCCCTGGGGCCGTCTCGACACCACGGTCCTGCGCCAGGCGCGGGACGGCGTGGCCGCCCAGGGGCGCAAGACGTACGAGGGCCTCCTGCCCGAGGATCGCGCGGCGGTCGACGCGGAGTGGAACACGGCGAAGGCCGCCTGGTCGGGACAGGTCGCGGCCCTGTACGGGGCCGTCGTCACCGAGGTGGTCGCCGTCATCCGTCAGACCCGGGAGGCGGACGGGGCGGACGCTCCCGCCGCCGCCAAGCGCTGGCTGCGCGCCGTCGACGCGCTGTTCGGCTCCGGCGGCGGCTGGGCGAAGCTCGAGGAGTTCTGGGCCCAGGCGGGCGCCGAGGCCGGCCCCGAGGCCAAGGCCGCGCGCGACCGGGCCGTCGACGCGGTCGCGCTCATGCGCGCGCTCATCGCCGCCCAGACGCCTCCGACCGCCCTCTCGCGAGAACTGCGCGACAAGATGGTCGACGCGGACGGCCGGCTCCAGCCGTTCGGCCAGGCCGTCGTCGCCTCGCAAGGAGCCAAGCTCGAGAAGGCGCGCAAGATGGGCGCCTTCCTCCAGAGCCTGTCGCAAGCCCTGGCCGCGGGCAAGTCCGATGCCGAGACCGCGGCCGCGCTGAAGGCCGCGTTCGACGGCAACGCCGACCTGCTTTCGGCCGGCGACGACCTCGTCGTCCTGTCCGCCGGCCTCCTGCAGGCTCCGACGCAGGGCGATCCCCAGGCGCTGCGCGTCTTCGCCGCGCGCCGCGGCGCGATGGGCGCGGCGGTCGAGCTTCTGCGCGCCGAAGGGACGGCCGCCGACGCCCAGTTGACGCGCGGCTTCGCCCAATACAACGCCTTCCTGTACGCGCACCTGGTCGGCCTGGCGCCGGACAGCCCCGACGCCGCCGCTCTGGCCCAGCCCGAGCTCGCCGCGAAGAAGGACGCCTTCCTCGCCGCCTACGGGGACGGCTCCGCCGGCCTCAGCGACGCGCCGCCCCGCCTCGGACAAGTCGCCATGGCGCGGCTGGCGCGCGAGATCGCGGAGAAGCTGCCGTCTCTGGCCGCCCGGCGCGACGCCGCCGCCGCGCAGACCGAGTTCCTGGCCGCCCTCGACAACCTCTCGCCCGAGAAGCGCGAGGCCCTCGTCGCGGAACGCGCGAAGCTTCAGGCCGACGCGGCCGCCGCCGCGGGCCTCTTGCGCCGCGCCGAGGCGCTGAAGGCTCAATCGGACAAGATCGAGGCGGCGCGGCAGCGCCTCGCGGCGAACAAGCCGGGGGCGCAGCAGGAACTCGCCGCCGCGGAAGCCGACTACAAGCGGATCTTCGACGGCGAGGGCGGCGCGGCCGCGGCGAACGCGCTGGCCGCCTACCGGGTCGCGGGCGCGCCGGACGGCGACTGGGCCGGGGTGCGCGCCGAGATCGCGCGGCGACTCGGCGCGAAGGACGCGGAGATCGCGTCGTTCGACGTCGCGCGCGCGGGATTGGAGCGGGCGCTGAGCGGCATGACGTCGGAGACCGGCGACGGCCGCGCGATGACCTTCGAGCAGGTGCGCCTGCGCGCGCGCCGTCAGGGCGAGTGGGCCCTGGTCAAGGACGCGCGCGCGGTGATGGGCTCGCTGGCCCACTATCAGAACCCGGAGAACGCCGCGCGCCTGCGCGCCGACAGCGCCGCCCTGCGCGACGAATCCCTGCGCCGCATGTACTACGGAGACTACCGGCCGGCCGCGGCCGAGCGTCTCGAGGCGATGTCCGCCGCCGGAGAACTCGATCCCGCGCGGATGGTCGAGGCCGTCTCCGGGATCGTCGATCCCCGCCTGGTCAACAAGGCGTTCCTGGAGCGCGCCAAGCTCCTGTCCGGAAAGTCCCGCGCCGAGCGAGGCGCGTTCACCTCTCACGACCAGGACGTTCTCGGAGCGTGGGAAGGGTACAGGCGCATGCTGCTCGAACTGGCCGGCGCCGCCGCGGGCTCGGGCGCCACCGCCGCGCAATGGGCCGACATGCTCGCCGACCGCGACGTCTCGCATTGGGCCGACGCGGCGCTCACGCCCGAGCGCCGTCGCTTCCTGGAAGAGGCGGTCCAGACGACTCCCGAGAAGTGGCGCGAGAACCTGGCCTACTTGGCGACCGAGCAGGGCCGCGCCTCGGCGATGGCGCGCACGTTCGACGCGAAGGTCCGCGAGTGGCGGGGGATGGCGTCGCCGTCGTCGAACGCTTCGCTGTTCGCGCGCGGCGCCGAACTCTCCGATCCTGCGCTGACCTTGCGGGCCCTCGCGGCGGCGGTGGCGCAGATCCGGGCCGGCAATCCGTCCTGGAAGCCCGAATTCACCGTTCTGGACGAGGACTGGGCGCGCGGCCTGCTCGCGCAGACGGATCCGCGCGCCGCGGTCTCGGAGTGGGTCAAGACGCTCGTGGACGGCCAGCGCGAGCGCCTCTTCGACACGACGTTCCGCCAGGATCAGGACTACGTCGAGAAGCTGGTCGGCGAACGCCTGACGGCCCACGTCGCGGCCGGCGGGCGTGACGCCGCCGATCCGCGCCTGGCCCAGATCGCGGCGGCCTTCCAGCGCAAGAAGAGCGCGGAAGCGGTCCAGGCCGCGCAAGACGACGCGACGCAGCAGGCCGGCCGGCTGCTCTTCGCGGCGCGCGGCCAGCTGGCGGGCGAGGTGTTCCGGGCGTGGGAGAGCCGGCGCCTGCCCGAGATCGTGCTCGCCGGAGGCGAGCGCGATCCGGACTTCGCCGTGTTCCTGAACGACGACCGCGTCAAGTCGCTGCGGCGCGTGACGACGAGCCTCTCGGGCACGGGCGTCTTCGACGCGGCGAGCGGTACGACCGGGCCGGCCTCCGGGCCGGTCGTCGGCGTCGCGATGATCCGCGAGGACGACGGCCTGCGCAGCCTGACCGTGCATTCCTCGGACGGCCGGGGCACCGTCGTCCACACCGAGGCGAAGGAGGCGGGCTGGACGACTTTGATGGGCGGCGACAAGACCTACTACCGCCGAGCCTCGGACGGCGCCGTCTTCGAGCGCACGGCCGCCGGCTCCCTCGCCGCCGTGAGCGCTCCGCCCGCCTTGCAGTCGGTGTACCGGACGGTCCGCTACGACGGCCTGGACGCGCAGGGCAAGCCGATCATGGTGCAGAGCGGCAGCTACGCGATCGCCGGCGGCCCCAGCCTGACCGCCGGGCGCGAGCTGAACCGCACCCTCATCGGGCGCGACGGCGCGATGACGTCCTACGATTTCGTCGCGCACAGCCAGTTCGTCGCCAAGAGCGACGGCACCGCGGTCTCCTACTCCCTGTCGGACGACAACCGCGGCCGCGCCGCGAACCAGGCCGCGACGCTGCTGCGCAAGGACCGCCTCACCGGCGAGTACGCGGTCGAGGGCCGCCGCTACCTGCGCGAAGTCTACGACGACAAGGGACAGAAGGTCGGGGGACGCATGCAGGCGGCCTTCGAGCGCAACGAGGGCAGCGGCCTGTGGAGCGTGCACCTCGGCGCGACGCGCGTTTCCGAAGATTGGACGGCGGCGCGCTTCGACGCCGCCGCGGCGGCCCCCGACGCGGGGCGCGCGCCCGAGTCGATGTACCTGATCGCGCCGGAGAAGCCGCTCGACGAATCGCGCGCGCGCCTGCTCGCCGAGGCCACGGCCGCCAAGGTCGAGCGCCGCCTGCCGATGGGCGAGCGCGGCGGGCGGGTCACGAACCTGACGAGCGCCTTCATCGCCGACCAGCTGATCGCGCACTCCTCGGCGCTGTCCGCCGCGCGCAAACCCGGCGAGAAGGCCGAGCTGAGCCTCTCCTTCGACGGGACGGCTCGCGACGGGCAGGCTCGCACGATGAGCGCGTCGATGACGACGTGGGTGCAGGACTCGGCGGGACGCCTGCAGAAGCGCACGAGCAGCGTCCTCGCCCAGTATCAGTCCCTCCAGGACGAGAACGAGCGCAATCGCGGCGGACTGGTCGTCTTCGACGGCGGAAAGATGCGCGGCATCTACGTGGGCGACGGCGCCGGCGGCGCGCGCTTCCTGGAAGCCCGGGTCGTCACCCGCAATCGCTCCGACACGGGCTGGGGCTCGGTCGGCGCGTTCTTCACCGGGGACAAGAACTACGAGCAGACCGTGTTCGGGGCCGGCATGGCCGGGAGCTTCAAGCTCAAAGAAATCGACGTCACCAAGCCGCCGCGAGAGACCGGCAGCTACGGCCTGTTCGGCATCCTGATGGGCGCGCCGATCGCGGACGCGGTCTCGATCGCGGCCGAGGAGATCGCGCTCCTGGCCGGCGCCACCCCGCGCAACGCGAAGCTGATCGGCGCCGTGTTCGGCGCCGGCGCCGATCTCGTGATGGGGCTCGTCACGATGGGTCCCGCGGTGGTCAAGCTCATCGAGGTGGCCGGCAAATACGGCAAGATGCTCAAGCTCGGGCTCGACCTGTACTTCGGCATCGACGGCGTCGTCGCCGGCGTGCGGTCCTATCAGGCGTTCCGCGACGCCAAGGACGACCAGCAACTCGCCGACGCCGTGCGCGGCCTGCTCGGCGCCGCGACGAATTTCGCGATCATGGGCTACGTCCACGTCAAGACGCGCCCCAAGGCCAAGACCGTCGACGGGGGCGTGGAAATCAAGACGCCCGCCACTCCCGACGCGCCGCCGCCCGACGCCAATCTCAAGGCCGCGGCCAACGATCCGGCCGCGAGCAAGCCTCCGCCCGCGGCGGCGCCTGAGGGCGGCAAGCCTCCGCCCGCGGCGGCGCCCGAAGGCGGCAAGCCTCCGCCCGCCGCGTTGCCCGAGGGCGGCAAGCCTCCGCCGGCGGCGCTGCCCGAGGGGGGCAAGCCCCCGCCGTCGGCGCTGCCCGAGGGGGGCAAGCCTCCGCCCGCGGCGGCGCCCGAAGGCGGCGCTCCGCCGCCGCCCGCCGCGCC